>JBILYN010000107.1:0-13236 GCA_044377715.1 Aquabacterium sp. | reverse complement strand
AGGCCTACCACGTGAAGTTCATCATCGAAAACTGGATGCTCATCCTGATGGCTGCCGCCTCGGGCAGCCTGCTGCTGTGGCAGGCGCTGCAAAAGAGCACAGGCGGCGCGGTGGGAACGGCCGAGGCCGTGCGGCTGATCAACCGCGAAAAAGGTGTTCTGATCGACGTCTGCGAGCCAGCGGAATTCGACGCGGGTCATGCCGTCGGGGCCCGCAACATCCCGTTCAGTAGCCTCGAAAGTGCCAAGGCCTTGCCGTCGAACAAGACCCTGCCGCTGGTGCTGCTCTGTGCATCAGGTGCTCGCGCCAAGCGCGCTGCAGGGCTGTTGCGCAAGGCTGGTTACGAACACGCCATTGCAGTGGCCGGCGGCATGACCGCCTGGCGCGAGGCCGGTTTGCCGGTGGACAAGAAATCCGCCTGATCGAGACCTTGGACTGCGCCTGCAATTCGGTGCAGATCCAAGGGCAAGGTCGAGGGCTGACGCGATGACCTTCAGTACCTGCAACAATTTGTCCTCTTTCACGACCGCTGCACCGACGCCATGAACGCTGTTCGCATGTACACGACCCAGGTCTGCCCCTACTGCATCCGGGCCAAGTCCTTGCTCAAGCAACGCGGCGTTGAGCAGATCGACGAAGTTCGTATCGACCTTGACCCGGCGCAACGCGACCACATGATCGCGCTGACCGGGCGCCGCACCGTGCCGCAGATCTTCATCGGCGACACCCATGTCGGCGGCTGCGACGAGTTGATCGCACTGGACCGTGCCGGAGGCCTCGCGCCGCTGCTGCAGGCGGGCTGAAGTCTGGCCCAATCTCGCGCTTCTCATCGACTCGAGTCGAGCCTGAGCGATCGGTCATAAACGTTGCGATGCTGGGCAGTTTGGCGCGGCGGCGCCGGTCCGGGCTGCGCCATAATCCTCGGTGCAGTCAGCCCGCAGACTTGACGGTCGCGGGCTTTTGTTTTTTCTCCAGGATTCCAACGCCATGTCCGAACAAGACCTCACCCCTGTATTTCAAATCCAGCGCATGTACTTGAAGGATTTGTCGCTCGAGCAACCGAACTCGCCGCAAATCCTGCTCGAGCAGCAGCAACCTCAGGTCGACATCAGCTTGGCGATGGGCGCCGAAAGCGTTGCCGACGGGGTTTTCGAGGTGTCGGTCACTGCCACCGTGACGACCAAGATTGGCGATCGCACGCTGTTTCTGATCGAGGCCAAGCAGGCCGGCATCTTCGAAATCCGCCACGTGCCCGAGGACCAGATGCAAGGCATCCTCAGCATCGTTTGCCCGCAGATGATCTACCCGTACTTGCGCGCCATCGTCTCAGATGTCTGCACCCGAGCCGGCTTCCCGCCGATCATGTTGACTGAAGTGAATTTCCAGGCCATGTTCGAGGCCCAGCAGGCCCAGGCCGCCAGCGGTGGCGTGATCCCCGGCGCGAACTGACGGCCTGCAAGCCATGCGCCCGATGCCCATCGTGGTGCTGGGCGCTGGCGCCTGGGGCACGGCGCTGGCGGTCGCCGCGTCGACACGGCATGCGGTGTTGCTCTGGGCGCGTGACCCCGGCCAGGCCGCCGAGATGGTCGCCACACGGCGCAACCGGCGCTACCTGCCCGAGGTGAACTTGCCTGAATCCCTGCGCATCACGGCCGACCCGGCCGAGGCCTGGGACATCGCCGAGCGCGGCTTGGCGGTGATCGGTTCGCCGATGTCGGGCTTGCGCGAGCGTCTGGCCGCGTTGCCGCCGCATGGCCACGCGCTGTGGCTGTGCAAGGGTTTCGAGGCGGGCAGCGGCAAGCTCGGTCATGAGATCGCCCGCGAATTGCGGTCCGACCTGCGCTGTGGCGTGCTGTCCGGGCCGAGCTTCGCGCTCGAGGTCGCGCGCGGCCAGCCCACCGCCCTGGTCGCGGCCAGCGCCGACGCCGGGCTCTGCACCTTGGCAGTCCAGGCTTTCCACAGTGACAGCTTGCGCGTCTACAGCTCCGACGACCCGGTGGGCGTCGAGGTCGGCGGTGCGGTGAAGAACGTGATGGCGATCGCCACCGGCATCGCCGACGGGCTGCAGCTCGGCCTGAACGCGCGGGCCGCGTTGATCACCCGCGGCCTGGCCGAAATGACCCGGCTTGGCTTGGCGCTGGGTGCGCAAGCATCGACCTTCATGGGCTTGTCGGGCCTGGGTGACTTGGTGCTCACCGCCACTGGCGACTTGTCGCGCAACCGCCAGGTCGGTCTGGCGTTGGCCTCTGGCGCCAGCCTGCCCGAGATCCTGGCCCGGCTGGGCCATGTGGCCGAGGGCGTGCACACTGCGCCGACGCTACAGGCGCGTGCCCGCGGCTGCGGGGTTGAAATGCCGATCACCGATGCGGTGGTCGCGGTGTTGCAAGGTGAGTTGGCACCGGCGCAGGCACTGCGCCAGCTGATGGCGCGCGAAGCCAGAACCGAGGTCTGAGGCCTCGAGGCTTGACCGATTTCGGTCAACCGCTGCCCGCGTATCCTTGCTGGCGCCAGGCTTCGAACACCGCCACCGCGACCGAATTGCTCAGGTTCAGGCTGCGCTGGCCTGGGCGCATCGGCAGCCTGACCCGTCGATCGCTCGCCACGCTGTCGCGCACCTTGTCCGGCAGGCCCGAGGTTTCGCAGCCGAACACCAGCCAGTCGTCGGGCTGCCAGGCCACTTCGCTCAGCATCTTGGTGCCTCGGGTGCTGAAGGCCCAGAGCCGCCCGCCCGCAGCCTGCTGCGCAGCTTGCAAGGCGGCCCAGTCGGCATGGCGCTGCACCGCGGTGAATTCATGGTAATCCAGCCCCGCGCGCCGCAACAGCTTGTCATCCATTGAAAAACCCAGCGGCTCCACCAGGTGCAGCGCGCAGCCGGTGTTGGCGGCGAGCCGGATCACGTTGCCGGTGTTGGGCGGTATTTCGGGGTGGACGAGCACGATATGGAACATGGCGCGGTGATTGTCGCGTGCGGGCCTGCCGGTCTCAGCGATGCGGCGCTGGCGTGCGTGCCAGCGCCCACAGTTGCACGCTGGCGACGCCTGCGCGCAGCAAAGCCTGGCTGGCTGCGGCGGCGGTCACGCCGGTCGTCAGCACGTCGTCGACCAGCGCCACGCGGCGTCCCACCAGCCCGGCCGCTGCGCTGGATTCGACCCACATCGAATCGCGCAGGTTGCGTGCGCGCTCGCGGCGGCCGAGTCCGACTTGATGCGGCGTGTCGCGCAGCCTCAGCAACACGCCCGTGTGAGCCGGCAAGCCCATTCTTGTTGCCAACCTGCGCGCCAACTCCCAGGCCTGGTTGTAGCCGCGCTCGGCCAGGCGCGCCTGGCTGAGCGGCACCGGCAGCACACAGTCGACCGCGGCCGCGCCTGCCTTGTCGATGGCTTCGGCCATCAGGTCGGCCAGCAAGCCGGCCAGTTCGGGTTGGTCGTTGAACTTGAAGCGACTCAGCAGCCGGTCCCAGGGAAACTCATAGACCACTGCGGCGATGCAGCGCGCATAGGACGGTGGATCGCGCAGGCAGGTGCCGCAGATCAGGCCGCTGACGCAGGGCAGCGCACAACTTGGGCAGACGGTGTTCCGGATGCTGCCGAAGCGCGCCAGGCATTGTTGGCACAGGCTGCGATGGTCCCAACTGCCGCACAACAGGCACGGTCTAGGCATGCTCAGCCAACTTTGCCGCGCGAGCCGCCGGGTTGGGGTGGACATCTGCCAACGCATGGCGTCAATATACTGCTCAGCCAATGTCTGATGCCACCTCCCGATCGCCTGCCGTCGACGCCGCAGCGCTGGCCCATGTGCTGCGGCGACTGGCCCGCGCCGAGGGCCCGCCATGGCTGCATCAGGAACTGGCACGCCGCATGGCTGAGCGCCTGCCGGTGATCAAACAAGCACCGCAGACATGGCTCGACTGGTGGGGCTTCACCGGCGCCAGCGCGCAGGCGGTGCAGGCAATCTGGCCGCAGGCCAGGCGCAGCGTCGTCGAACCCACAGTAGCGCTGGCCGAACGCAGCCGCCAGACCCTGCAATCGCCCTGGTGGGCCTGGGGCAGGCGGCGACTCCAGGCTTCGGTGTGTTTGGAGGCCGATGTGCCAGTCGGTCAGTCGCAAATGCTGTGGTCGAATCTGAACCTGCATGCCAGCGCCGATCCGGCGCTCACGCTGGCGCAGTGGCACCGGGCGCTGGCGGTCGACGGCTTCGTGATGTTCTCGACCTTCGGCCCCGATACTTTGCGCGAACTGCGCGCGGTCTATGCCGAACTGGACTGGCCGGCGCCGCATCCGGCCTATGCCGACATGCACGACCTGGGCGACTTGATGGTGCATGCCGGCTTTGCCGACCCGGTGATGGATCAGGAGATGCTGCGGCTGACCTGGAGCAACCCCGAGGCATTGCTGGCCGAGTTGCGTGGCCTGGGTGGGCATCTGGGACAGGGCCGACCGGCGGGTCTGCGCACCCAGCGTTGGCGTGAGCGCCTGCTGCAGGCCTTGGCGCGTCGCGCTGATTCGCAAGGCCGTATCGGCATGAGTTTCGAGCTGGTCTATGGCCACGCTTACAAAGCGGCGCCGCGGCCCGCGCGCGGTGCGCCAGTGACGGTCTCGCTAGACTCAGTGCGCTCGACGCTGCCCAAACGCCATCGCTGAAGCACGGCAGTCTGATAGGGGTTTACCACTGGGCTAGAATCCGCCGTTGATTTGGAACACGCTGCTTGGACCAGGGGTTTGCGAGCCCTTCCAAGCACTGCGCCAACCCATGGTTCGCGCCTTGGCCATCCCCGGCTGAAGTTAGAACTTGAAGCTCCCAACACACTGCCGTCAACCATGTCCGTCACCTTCGCCCCCAGCCCCTGGCCCGCGCCGTCAGCGCCGAGGCTTGATGCTGGCTGGCGTTTTGGCCGCGAGCATTTGCTGCCTTTGGCTTGGTCCTTCGATCTCCGCCGCAATGCCTCGATCACACCGCGGCAGTTGCTGGTGGCTTATGCGGTTCTGTGCGGGCTGTCTTTGTTGGTCGCGGCGGGTTTTTGGTGGCAGGGTGTGGTGGCGGTGGGTTTCTACACATTGCTTGAATTGGTCGCGCTGGGCGTGGCCTTGAGGGTCGTCGCACGCCATGCGGGTGATCGCGAACTGATCACGCTGTGCGGTCGGGAACTGACGGTCGAGCAACGCTTCGGTCCGGGCGTAGAGCGTTCACTGTTCCGGGCCGAATGGGTTCGGGTGGAGCCGGTGGCCGATGATGGGTCGCTGGTGGAGTTGTCGGGTGAAGGGCGCAGCGTGCGGGTGGGTCGGCATGTTCGTCCGGAGTTGCGGGTTGCGCTGGCGCAGGAGTTGCGGCGGGCGTTGCGCCTGTCTCGCACGGCCAGCGAACAGGTTGTGGATCACGAACTTAAAACATGATGATGAAGACAACAAACACGTTGATGTCTCGGGCCTGGCAGGGGGCAGCATGCCTCGGTGCGGTCTTTGCAACCCAGACCGCGATTGCGGGTGATCTGGCGGGAGGGCCGGCGAAGAACCAGCTTGACCTGCACCCGGCGGTGACCCGGATCGCCAGCGACATCCACGGCCTGCACAACTACATGTTGATCGTTTGCTTGGTGATCTTTGTCGCGGTGTTCGGCGTGATGTTCTATTCGATCATCAAGCATCGCAAGTCGGTGGGCCACAAGTCAGCCCACTTTCACGAGAGTGTCGGCGTCGAGATCGCCTGGACCATCGTGCCTTTCGTCATCGTCGTCGGGATGGGCATGGCAGCGACCAAGACCGTGGTCGCGATGAAGGACACCAGCAACGCCGACCTCACGATCAAGACGACCGGCATGCAATGGAAGTGGGGTTACGACTACCTCAAGGGCGAAGGCGAAGGCATCGGTTTCGTCTCCACACTGGATGTCGCACACCGCAACATGTCGGATTCGGGCCGCCCGTCCGGTGACGATTACCTGCTCAAGGTCGACAACCCGCTGGTGGTGCCGGTCAACAAGAAGATCCGCATCATCACCACCGCCAACGACGTGATCCACTCGTGGATGGTGCCGGCCTTCGCCGTCAAGCAAGATGCAATCCCAGGCTTTGTCCGCGACACCTGGTTCCGCGCCGAAAAGACGGGTGATTTTTACGGCCAGTGCGTCGAGCTTTGCGGCAAGGAACACGCCTACATGCCGATCCATGTCAAGGTGCTGTCAGCCGAGGACTACTCCAAGTGGGTGGACGGCAAGAAGAAAGAGATTGCTGCGAAGGCGGACGACCCAACCAAGGTCTGGGCGCTGGACGCGCTGGCCGCCCGCGGCGAGAAGGTCTACAACGCCAACTGCGCGATCTGCCACCGGCCTGACGGCAAGGGTACAGGCCCGATCAAGGCGATTGACGGCGCTGCGGTGGTCAACGATGCTGACAAGGTCAAACAGGTGATGGTGCTGCTGAACGGCCAGAACAACGGCGCGATGCCCGCTTGGAAGGGTTTGTCTGACACCGAGATCGCCGCGGTGGTCACCTTCACCAAGAACAATTGGTCCAACAAGACCGGCCAGATCGTGCAGCCCGCTGACGTTGTCGCAGCGCGCAAGCCCTGATCCGATTTTCCCAAGAACCGCCAGAACTGACCGCTGAAAGGCAACGCTCATGAGCGCCGTCCTCGACCACCACCACGGGTCTCACGACCACGATCACGCCCACGACGATCACCATGACCACGGCCCACTGCCGGGCTGGCGGCGCTGGGTCTTTGCGACGAACCATAAGGACATCGGCACGATGTACTTGTTGTTCTCGTTCACCATGCTGATGGTCGGCGGCATTCTGGCGCTGTGCATTCGCGCCGAACTCTTCCAACCCGGGCTGCAATTCTTCAACCCGCAGTTGTTCAACTCGTTTACCACGATGCACGGGCTGATCATGGTGTTCGGCGCCATCATGCCGGCTTTCGTCGGCTTTGCGAACTGGATGATCCCGATGCAGATCGGCGCGGCCGACATGGCTTTTGCGCGGATGAACAACTTCAGCTTCTGGCTGTTGATTCCGGCTTCGCTGATGCTGGTCGGATCGTTCTTCATGCCCGGCGGCGCCCCCGCTGCGGGCTGGACGCTGTATGCCCCGCTGACGCTGCAGATGGGCCCATCGATGGACGCCGGCATCTTTGCGATGCACATCATGGGTGCGTCGTCGATCATGGGCTCGATCAACATCATCGTCACGCTGCTCAACATGCGTGCGCCTGGGATGACGCTGATGAAGATGCCGCTGTTCTGCTGGACCTGGCTGATCACCGCCTACCTGCTGATCGCGGTGATGCCTGTGTTGGCCGGCGCGATCACGATGACGCTGACTGACCGCCACTTCGGCACCAATTTCTTCAACCCGGCCGGCGGCGGTGATCCAGTGATGTACCAGCACATCTTCTGGTTCTTCGGCCACCCCGAGGTCTACATCATGATCTTGCCGGCCTTCGGCATTGTCAGCGCCATCATCCCGACCTTTGCCCGCAAGCGCTTGTTCGGCTACACCTCGATGGTCTACGCGACGGCGTCGATCGCGATCCTGTCGTTCATCGTCTGGGCCCATCACATGTATTCGACTGGCATGCCGGTGACCGGTCAGCTGTTCTTCATGTACGCGACGATGTTGATTGCGGTGCCTACCGGTGTGAAGATCTTCAACTGGATTGCGACGATGTGGCGCGGGTCTATGACTTTCGAGACACCTATGCTCTGGGCCGTGGGCTTCATCTTTGTGTTCACGATCGGGGGTTTCACCGGCCTGATCCTGGCGATGGCGCCGATCGACATCCAGTTGCAGGACACCTATTACGTGGTGGCGCACTTCCACTACGTGTTGGTGGCGGGTTCGCTGTACGCGTTGTTTGCCGGCGTCTACTTCTGGGGACCGAAGTGGACCGGGGTGATGTACTCCGAGACCCGCGGCAAGATCCATTTCTGGGGTTCGTTGATCACCTTCAACATCACCTTCTTCCCGATGCACTTCCTGGGTCTGGCTGGCATGCCGCGGCGCTACGCCGATTACCCGATGCAGTTCGCCGACTTCAACATGCTGGCTTCGATCGGCGCCTTCGGATTTGGCCTGATGCAGGTTTACTTCTTTGTCTTCGTGGTGCTGCCGATGATGCGTGGCCAGGGGGTCAAGGCGCCACAGAGCCCGTGGGAGAGCGCCGAGGGTCTTGAGTGGGAACTGCCGTCGCCGGCACCGTTCCATTCCTTCGAGACCCCGCCCAAGCTTGACGTCACGGCGACCAAGGTGCTGGCTTGAATCAGGTCGAAGCGATGCCTGTTTCTGATTCGCAACGCAAGGCCAATCGCAGGCTGGGATTGGTGCTGGCGTCGGTGGCCTTGGTGTTCTTTCTTGGTTTCATGACCAAGATGGTTTTGCTCGGTCGCTGAGCGACTGGCTTCGCACATTCGCTGACCCGACATGGCACTGTCTTCGCTGCTCGCCCGACTGCATCGCGACAACCGTCGCATGATGGGCAAACTCGCCGTGATCGCTCTGGCGATGTTCGGCTTTGGCTATGCCTTGGTGCCGATGTACCGCAGCATCTGCGATGCGCTGGGCATCAACGTGTTGGCGATCAGCGAGCGGGTGATGTCCGGTGCTGGTAGCCGCAAGGCCAGCACGCAGGTCGACCTGTCGCGCAGCATCACGGTTGAGTTTGACGCCAATGCCCGAGGCTTGTTCGACTTCAAGCCGGCCGTGAGTTCCTTGCAGGTCCATCCCGGCGAGATGGTCACCGTGATGTACGAGTTCCGCAACATTCAGAACCGCACGCTGGCTGCGCAGGCCATCCCCAGCTATGCGCCGATGCAGGCCAGCGCACACTTCAACAAGCTCGAGTGCTTTTGTTTCAACGAATACACGCTCAAGCCAGGCGAGAGCAAGCAGTGGCCGGTGGTGTTCTATGTCGACGCCAAGTTGCCCAAAGACGTCACCACCATCACTTTGTCGTATACCTTTTTCGAGGTCGCGGGCAAGGTGGTGGGTCAGGGCGCTGCGACTCCGGGCAAGTCATCATGAGTGGCTTGCCTGAGAGCCCTGTCGCAGCCAAATTTCCGCTGCTTCAGACCTTCAAGGCTGTCGCTTGGTCGTTCTTCGGTGTACGACGCTCCGCTGGCTTCGCCCAGGACGTGGCCAAGCTCAACCCAGTGCATGTGATCATTGCTGGCATCGTCGGTGCGGGTTTGTTTGTCTGCGCGCTGGTCTTATTGGTCAAGTGGGTGGTGGGCAGTGGCGTGGCCGCCTGAGCCTGCCAACTCACCGTTTCAATCCATTCATTTTCAGGTTTCGAGGAGTACATATGTCCGCAGCGACGCCCCATGGGCCCACGCCCTACTACTTCGTGCCCAGTCCTTCGCGGCATCCGGCCATGGCCGCGCTGGGCCTGTTTTTCGTGATCCTGGGCGCAGGCCAGTGGATCAACGGTGTCGGTTGGGGTGCGTACGCCTTGATCATGGGTTTGTTGATCCTGTTGACGACGCTGTTTGTCTGGTTCAAGGAGGCCATCGGCGAGAGCGAAGCTGGTCAATACTCCGACCGTGTCGATGTGTCGTTCCGCTGGAGCATGAGTTGGTTCATTTTCTCCGAGGTGATGTTCTTCGCGGCTTTCTTCGGCGCGCTGTACTGGGCTCGCGTCCACTCGATCCCGACCTTGGGCAACCTCGATCATCAAGTGCTGTGGCCTGACTTCAAGGCGATCTGGCCCAGTGCTGGCGGTGGCATCACCGGCTCTCCGGCCGGTACTGTCGAGCCCTTCTTGACCATGGGCCCTTGGCCGATCCCGACCATCAACACTGCGATCTTGTTGACCTCAGGTCTGACCCTGACCATCGCCCACCATGCCTTGATTGCCGGCCATCGTGCCAAGACCATTGCCTGGATGTGGGTCACCGTGGTGCTGGGTGCGACCTTTGTCGGCTTCCAAGCCTACGAGTATTACCATGCCTACAATGATCTCAACCTCAAGTTGACCTCAGGCATCTTCGGTTCGACCTTCTTTCTGTTGACCGGTTTTCACGGGTTCCATGTCTTCATCGGCATGCTGATGCTGCTGTTCATCACGCTGCGCCTGCGCAAAGGCCATTTCACATCCGAGCGCCATTTTGGTTTCGAAGGTGCTGCCTGGTATTGGCACTTCGTCGACGTGGTGTGGCTGGGTCTGTACATCTTGGTCTACTGGTTCTGAAAACACTGCCGGCCTGCGTGTCGCAGGCTGTATCACTGCAAGAACGCCGCTGCGAGCGGCGTTTTTTGTTGCGAGGCTCGTCGAAGTCTTGGGCTCGGCCTCAGCGGCCGGTGGGCAGGCCGGTGGGTTGGATCCAGCCCATGAACCAGCTCAACAGAATGAACAGGAATAGCGCGATCGACAGGCCGATGCGCAGCGTCAGCGCGCGGGCCATGCGCTTGTCGCGAGAACCGGGTTGTTCACCCTTGCGCAGCATGAACAGGCCGGCTCCGGCCAATGAGGCTAACACGAGTATTAGCGCAATGACGATCAGGATTTTCATGGTGTTAGATTATCGGCGGCGTCCATGACCTCGTCGAGCCGCCGGCGTTTGGGTGGCTTGCTGCTGCTGGTGGTCGCTGTGTTGTCAGCCGCGCTGACGGCCCGACTGGGTGTTTGGCAGCTCGACCGAGCACGCCAAAAACTGGACTTGCAGCAGCAGATTTTGTCGCGCGCTGCGCTGGCGCCACTGCCTCAGGACATGCTGGCACGCAACGCCAGCGATGCCCAAGCCCAGCAATACCGGCGCACCAGCCTGCGCGGGCGCTGGCTGAGCGAGCGCACCATCTACCTCGACAATCGACAGATGAATTCGCGCCAAGGTTTTTACGTTCTAACGCCTTTGCTGCTGGACGATGGCGATGCAGTGCTGGTGCAACGCGGCTGGAGTCCGCGCGATTTCGTCGATCGCAGTCGGCTGGTGCCACTCGACACGCCGGCGGGCGAGGTGGCGGTGACCGGCCGTATCGCACCGCCGCCGAGCAGGCTTTTTGCATTCGGCGGCGCGGAGCTTGGTCGCATCCGGCAAAATATTGACCTTGAAGCCTTGGCGCGCGAGATCGGTGTGCCCTTGAGGCCGTTGTCTGTGCAGCAGACCGATCTGGCCGTCACGCCTGCGGTTGATTCGGCTCAGGTCGGTGACCTCTTGCAGCGGCAATGGCCCGCACCGGCGGCCGATGTCAGCAAAAACCAGGGCTATGCTTTGCAGTGGTTTGCGCTGTGCGCACTGATCACTGGCCTGTATGTCTGGTTCCAACTCCTTAGACCGCGCTTGGCGCGACCCCATGGCTGATCCCACTGAACCGCTTGGCCTGACCGTCCATTCGATGCCACTGCCAGCTGAGGCACTGACCCGCCAACGTGCCAGCGGTCGATTCAAGATGCTGCTGGTGCTGCTGGTCTGCGCCGCGCCGGTACTGGCGAGCTATTACACCTATTTCATTGTCCGACCGGGTGGCGGCACGGCCTACAGCACCTTGATCCAGCCTGCTGTGCCCGCACCGGCGGTGCAGGCCCTGACAGTCGATGGTCGGTCGCAACCGCTGCGCGGCCTGGCTGGCCAGTGGTTGCTGGTCGTGGTGTCCGGCGGTGGCTGCGATCCGGCCTGCGAGAAGCGGCTGTTTCTGCAGCGTCAGCTGCGCGAGATGACCGGTCGCGCTGCCGATCGCGTCGACAAGCTCTGGCTGCTGATCGACGACGCACCGATTGCGCCAGCGCTGCAGCAAGCGATGTTGGGCAGTCCGGCGATGAATATCCTGCGCTTGCCACGCGCCGTGGTGTCGGCCTGGCTACAACCAGCGCCCGGTCAGGCACTCGAGGACCATCTCTATATTGTCGATCCGCTGGGCGACTGGATGATGCGTGCCCCGGCCAATGCCGATCCGTCCAAGCTCAAGCGCGATGTTGAGCGCTTGCTGCGGGCCTCTGCCGGCTGGGACAAGGCAGGTCGGCAGGCGCTGATCAACACCCCGGCGGCCTCAGCCGCCAAGCCCTGAGGCTGTGGTTCCGATGCCAGCCCTGTCGGACTTTCCGCCGCTGCTGCGCCTTGCGCTGCTGGTGGGGTTGATCGCGTTGCTGCCGCTGTGCTGGTGGGGTCTGCGCCAGCGTGGCGCGTCGATCAACACGCGCTTGGCAACGCTGACGGCGCTGACCTTGTTCTTGACCTTCGATCTGATCGTCTTCGGCTCTTTCACTCGGCTCAGCGATGCCGGCCTGGGTTGCCCCGATTGGCCAGGCTGTTACGGCGAAGCCAGTCCGCTAGGCGCTCATGGCGACATCCAGGCGGCGCAGGCGGCGCTGCCAAGCGGACCGGTCACACAGGCCAAAGCCTGGATCGAGATGATCCACCGCTACTTGGCGATGGTGGTGGGCTTGCTGATCTTGGTGGCGGCTTCGATCAGCTGGCGCGCTCGCGAGGCGCTGCCGCATTCTCGATGGTGGGCTGTGGCGACCTTGGGCTGGGTGATAGTGCAGGGCCTGTTTGGCAAATACACCGTCACGCTCAAGCTCTACCCGGCCATCGTCACGCTGCATTTGATGGGCGCGATGGTCCTGCTGGCGCTGCTGGTGCTGCAGCATGAGTTCTTCCGCGCGCGGCCCTTGGTCTTGCGGGCCGGTCTTGCGCCGACCGGGGTGCTGCTGGTGCTGGGTGTCGTGCTGTTGCAGATTGCGCTCGGCGGATGGGTCAGCACCAATTACGCGGTGCTGGCCTGCACCGGGTTCCCAACCTGCAACAGCCAATGGTGGCCGGCAATGGATTTCGGTCAAGGCTTCACGCTGCTGCGTGAGCTGGGCCAGTCAGGACAGGGCGCTTTCTTGAATTTCGATGCGCTGGTGGCTATCCACATGGCGCATCGGTTGTTTGCGCTGGCCGCTCTGGCCGCTCTGGTCACGCTGTCATGGCGCTTGTGGCGCCAGGATGATGCAATAGCCCGGCGCTACGCGCTGGCGCTGGCTGGCCTGCTCGTCTGGCAAGCCGCCAGCGGACTGTCTAACGTCGTGTTGGGTTGGCCAATGATCGCTGCGCTGGCGCACAGTGCAGGTGCCGCCGGCTTGGTCGCGGTGCTGACCTCCTTGTGGGCGCGCGCTCGGGTCGCTGCGCCAGCTCTGCGTCCGCAGTTCACGCCTTCTCCTGTCGCTGGCGATTTGCACGCCACCAGAACCTCACCGCAACGATGACTGCCTCGATCTCCTCTCCCGTCACGCTGGCCACCCGTTGGCGACAGTACATGGCGC
>JBILYN010000106.1:0-13278 GCA_044377715.1 Aquabacterium sp. | reverse complement strand
CCAAGTCCAGGTTGATGACTTCGCGGCTGCGCAAGCCCAGATCGACGACACAGCGCACGATGGCGTAGGAGCGAAGACGCGATGGCAGCTCGGGCGGGAACGCGTCGAGCAGCTGTGCCACCTCGACGCTCGATAGCGTCTGAGGAAGTGGCGCCAAGCGCCAATATGCAGGCGAGGCGATGAGCGGCAACAGGTGCTCGACACGATCACCTTCAAACGCGCGGAAGCGCAGATAGCTGCGCAGGGCCGTTGACATCGAGCCTGCGCTCGCAGGGCATATTCGCGTCAACTCCTGGGCGATGAAGTGTCGAAGTTCGCCAGCGGTCGGCATGGCCGACGCCGTCTGGCTCATCATCGAACGGACGACGCTCAGCCGGCGAATGCGGGTGTTCTCAGCCAAGCCCTTGGCCTGCAGCATGTGTTCATCGAACCGGCGCAGCTCGACTTCGATGGGATCAAGGCGATGGTCGTCAGACTGGATACCGGCGTCGGCCAGAACGGCCTGCAGCTGTCGAAGTGCTGCCCGGATCTGATGACGACAGCGCTGCACTGGGTACGGGCAGTCGCATTGAGGCAGATGCTCATCCAGGAAGCGATCGGTGTCGCGGCCAAGATGGCCAAGATCAAGCCGGCGCCGTCGCGACCACCGTGCGAAGTGTGCGACGCAACAAAGATACATGCGCACCGTTCCGGGGGAGTAGCGCCGCTCGACCAAGTGGCGCCAATAGGCCGGCACGTACGGTGCCAGGGCGCTGGCGCGCAGCCATGCTGCCGGCACCGGGTGAATGGAATCGAACGCATCCATGACGATCTCCTGAAGTGGGGTTGCCACCGCAGGAGATGCCATTTTTTATGTGAAGTCCAGTGCCGCGCCGACTCGTCACAGGCCGCGACTTCCGGCCCGGTCCGCTCGGCCAGCTTGCGCGACTTCGCATTAACGAGCGATTCGCATTATTGGCGCCAAGCTTCCAAGGCTTGATCTGCCGCTCGATCAGGTTGTTGTCGATGGGCACTGCCCCGTCGTCCAGGTGCACCGTGAGCGCCTTCCAGGCGTTCAGGCTGTAGTCGATCGCCTCGGCGATCTTGGTGCCATCGGGCACTTGTGTGCGCTGCAGCTTCAGCCACACCTCGAACTCCTCCCACAGCGGTCGGCCCAGCACCTGGCGCGCGTGCCGACGCTCCTCGCAGCCCATCTCGGCGAAGGCCGCCTCGGTACGGTAGATCCGGGTCCAGCGCAGCATCGCCTCGGTGGCCACTGCACTGGCGCTGCTGCCGCCGCGGCTGAGTTCCTCGAAGCGACGCCGGGCATGCGCGGCGCACGCCGCTGACTTGCGCTGCGGGTAGACCTTGGCGTCCAACACGCCGTTGTAGCCGGCGTACTGGTCGGTGATCAGGGTGCCGCTCCACGCCGACTCGGGCGACGGTGGACCCTTGCCACCGAGGAAGGCCAACGGGTACTGCGCCCCACGTCCCAGGCAGAACTCGTAGACCACGCCCCGGTGCGGGTCGTGGTGGCTGCGCGCCCAGGCCCAGACGTAGACCTTTTTGGTCTTGCCTGCGCCCGGGTCCAGCAGCGGCAGCGGCGTCTCGTCGGCGTGCAGCACACGGCAACTCAGGATGAAGCACCGTTGCCGCTCGAACAGCGGCTCCAGCGATGCGCCGCCGGCGCCGCCCCAGGACGCCAGCGTCGAGCGCGGCGTGTGCACGCCCGAGCGCGCGTTGATCGGCGCCTGCCGGTAGTACGGCAGGTGGTCGACGAAGCGGCTGATCAGCGTGTGCGCCACCAGGCCGGCCGCCGGGATGCCGCCATCGACCACGTCCGGCTCAGCGGGCTCCTGGCGCAGTTGCTGGCAGCACTTGCAGGCCCACTTGCCGTAGATGTGGCGGTGCACGAAGAACTTCGCCGGGATGATGTCGAGCTTCTCGCTGACGTCCTCGCCGATGCGCTGCATCGGGCGGCCGCAGTCGACGTTCGGGCAGGTGGTGTCCTCGGGCTCGTGGCGGTGCTCGACGCGTTCCAGGTGCTCGGGCAGGGCCTGGCGGCGTGGCTTGCGGGGTGGCGCCTTCGGGGTCTTGGGGGTCTCGGGCAGACCGCGCTGCAACTCTGCCAGCTTCGCCCTCAAGCTGGCTTCGTCCTCGGCCATCATGTCCGCGAACAGCAGCCGCTGCGCGGCCGTCATCGCCTCGGTCCTGGCGGCGAACTTCCAGCGCTTGAGCCGCGCGAGTTCGAAGTTGAGCTTGTCGATCTTGACTCGGGCCAGCGCGATCTCGCGCTCGCGGCGCGCCAGTTCCTGCGCGTCAGTCTTCGCCTGCTCCTGCAGCCGCTCGATCAGTGCTGCCACCTCGGCCGGCAGGCTCGTCAGATCGATGGTGGCGGCGGCTTGACCGGGCATGCGCAGCATGGTGCCGCGTCGCACAGCCGTTGGCCATTAGCACTTGTTCTGTCAACGCCCGCGCAGGCTGCTTCAGCAGCGTCGGATGGTGGCCAGTTCGCCCAGGCGCTGCCACGGCAACCCGAGCGCCAGCGCCTCGAATTGCTCGGTGCTGAGCTGCAATGCTGGCGTCGCCGAGCCCGCCTCGGGCGTGTGCCAGGCGAAGCGGCCGGTGTGCAGGCGGCGCGTGGCGCACCACACGCCGAAGCCGTCATGAACGAGCAGCTTCAACCGACTGGCGCGTGCATTGGCGAACAGGTAGCCATGGTGCGCGCGGGCTTCGCCCAGCGTGTTGACCACCACCGTCAGCAGCCGGTCGGCGCCGGCGCGCATGTCCTGCGGCTGAGTGCACAGCCACAGCATGTCGATGCGGATCACCGCAACCACTCCCGCAGCCATGCCCCGCACTCGCCGGCAGCCTGGCCGGGCCAGATGATGCTCACCGTGGTCGCGCCACGGCGCAGCTCGATGCGGATATCCGGCAGTGCGCCGGCCGCACTCGCAGGCAGCGGCAGGGCGATGAACTGCGGAGCGGGCGCAGGTGTGCTCGTGTCCAGAGAAGTCGACACCTCTCGGTCCTGCCGGCGCCAGGCATGCACCATGTTCGCGTTCAGGCCATGGGACTGCGCAACACGAGCCACCGAAGCACCGGGTTGCGCACATTCCATCAGCACCTGCTGCCTCAGCGCAGCGGGATGCTGCCGAACCTTCTTGCGTGTCGCGTGTTCCATCGTGTCCATGACAGAGTTGTCGTGGACACGAGACTGGCCGGGCTAGTGACCCGGTTCAAGATGGGATGCCCAGACGCTCACAGAAGGCGGGCCATGTTGATGGCAAGGTGTGGCTTGAGGTGCTGATGAGCGAATGCGGTGCACAGGCCCTTGCCCGCGTGCTGGCCCCAGCCGAAGCTTTCGACGAGAACGAAGCCGATGCGGTGGTCAGCCTTCGGAAGGCGCTCCGACTGAGCGGATTTGCCTAATCGTGACTCCGGAGGTCGGGGGACGCCACCACGCACGCGCGCAGCGAAGCAACGCCACCGCGGCGGTTCGGTAGGCATGGTCGGTGAGTTGGCCCAAGCAAGGCAGAGGAACGTCGAAGCGCTGGTGAGAACCGGATGCCGTCAAGCCGTCGTGCAATGCCCGAAGCGCACGAGCGCCGTCAAATCGCGCGCCAGGCCAAACCATGATGGTTTGACGGGGTTCGACCGTGCGAGGTGAGAGCGAGATCATCGCGAGCGAAGCGCTGCGCACCGTGAGGTTGACGAACGATGCTCGCCTGGGCGTACGACCCTTTGTCCCCGGCAGGGAGTCGCCGATGGTTTCGGGAAGAATGACCCCATCAGCGTCGGAAATCTCGGGCAGGGACGCGTAGTGCCAATAGAACTCGTGAGGCAGCTGGACGTACTCGACTTCCTGAACCCAGCGCGCTTTGGCCAGGGCGCGGATCAGATCGAAGAAGCTCGACCATTCCTCGACGGGAGACTGGACGAAGTTGAGATCGCAGCCGTCTTCGAGGAACAACTCGACCCTGCGGCCCTCGGCGCTTGAGCCGCCCCCATAGCCCGTGCTGTCGAAGGCCGCCGCCGGCAGGCTTCTCATGTTCACCTGCTGCCTCTGTTCTGAGTCGATGTCGTTGACTGGCTTGTTCCAAAGGTCAGTGAAGCGCATCCCCCGCGCGTAGCCTTGGAAACGTAACCCGGACTTGCCGGAAGCTTCGCGAGGGTCAATCGTGTTGCCTGGCACTCGCCTCGCGATCGATGTGGCAGGTTTGCTGACATCCGACTCGGACGTACCACCGTCGGCAACCTGGCCAGTGCCCTTGCCTTGTAGAGATGCAATGACGTTCAGGTTTGTCCATGGGAATCGAGCTGAGCAAGCCACGATCTCAGTCACCAGGAAGCGCGACTGGCCGTCCTCGGCGGTCATGGGAAGCCCTCGTACCTTGAGGGATGCGGTCCCCAGGTACGGCAACTCGGCCTTCGCGTAGGTCGAATGACGCCCGCCCCGCTGGTCGGACGATGCGGCGACAAGGGATCGTCCCACCGAGCGAGCTGCTCGGAGTGCTTCGTCGCTGAACACGATCCTTGCGATGTCGACGCCGGATGATCGAGGTACGTCAGGCGCAAGTTCAACGGTGGCATCGCCGTGGCTGATGCGGTGTGAGCTGCACAGGTCGTCAGGTGCAAAGCGACTTGAAAAGAGGCTCTTGATCAACTTGCCGGACGAGCCGAAGTAGAAGCGGATCACCTCGATTGCTGGCAGGATGAAGTGCACGTCGTCCACGAGCACTCGCAGGCACTGCGAACGCGTGTGCGCCCGATGATGCGGGAAGACCCCGAACGGGATGAGGAAGTCGCTTCCTGCCTCCGTGGTCAGGGGCACCCCAGCGACACAGTGGCCAACGTCGGCGACGGGGAAGCTGAGTTCTCGTTCTTCACCCCAGTGCTCGGTCGGCACCAGTTCGGTGTCTCGCCACACACTTCCGAGTCGTAGCGCCCACAGCTGGGCAATAGCGAAGGAAGCCGAAATCGGAGCGCTGCTTTCTTGGTCTTCCCGTTGCAACACGACGTTGATCGTTGGCTGGCTCCAGGTGACCTGACTGCGATGAAAGCCGACATCGCCGTGCCAAACGACGCGCCAGCTGCCCTGAGGCATCCCCCGGAACCTGACTTCACTGGTTTTCGTCGAGCCTACCGACGACTTCGCCATCGAGGCCCCTTCGGCATCGACGGCGTACGCGGGACCGACAGGTGCTGGTCGACGCCTTGAATGGTCTCAGGTAAAGGTCTTACCGCCTCGGAGATGCGGCTTACCTGGTTGCCCGCCAGCCGGGTTCGGGGTTCGTTCAACGAAGGTCCAGTGTGCGAAGTTCTTGATCCGCCTGCTCATGTCAGCCGATCGCACGGCCGTCATGAACCGTGAACCGATCAGGCTTTCTGACATCTGCCCGCGAGAACCCGTGGACAAAAAGAGCCAGGGCTCGCTGTCAGCGGTTGGGTATCTCGGGCGAACTTCTTTTTTGTACCACACAAAATAGTCGCGAAGCTCTGCCGGTGTCGATGGCACCAGCATGGACCGCTCGTCGGCGTTGTCGGCAGCGTCGTCAACGACATCTGCCAAGCTCAGTCTTGCGAGTTGCCTTCGTGACAGCCCCAGAACTCGGGCTGTCACGAAAAGAACCTTGTCGCGCAGAAGGTCGAGGCGTTCTTGCCCAACGGTGCCGGCGACGCGGTGGTCGATTTCGGCCGCAAGGACCTCGGCATCCTCGGAGCCGACAGCCGTCCTCGACCTTGACAGCGCTGGCGAGATGTCTCGACCGAAGATCGCACGTGAGCGGGCGAGGGAGAAGCGACCGTCGAGCCACTCGATGTGAGCCTCGATGTACGCAACCTCCTCATCGGATATACGCGGGACCTCCCTCCGCAGGTCCGAGTCGCAAACACGGTAGAACCAAAACGGAAGCGTCGGCTGGTCGCGAGTGAAGGTGATGAAGGGGCGCGGTGCAATCGAGCATCTGCTTAGGAAATTGGTCGGCCAGGCGTCGAGGACTTCGGATAATTCGATGAAGAGCGGGAACCTGTCTGCCAGAGACAGGCCCTCCAGGCCGGCCGAAGTCACTTTGACGCCCCCGGCCTCCTTGCGTAGAGCCAGCAGACCCTTGGCAACTGCCCTTAGGCCAGCAAAGAACAGGACAGAGTGCAAATCGCTGCAGCCGGCGAACTCGATGTGGCCCAGTTGTAGCGCACTTTCCATCCGGCGCTGGAACTTGATCAACCTCGATGGAGCATCGGCAGGTAGCGCGCCTCGCCGAATGTCGACACCGCACTGCGCGCACCTTGTCATCGCGATCTGGTCGGCCAGGCCACGGCGACGCACCATGTCTGCGCGATGCGGCTGCACAGGACTCTGACAGTTGCTGCAGCGGTCCAGCAGCAGTTGCCCGTGGAGGGTGCAGCAGGTGATGAATGCCAGGCGCCACCGCCGTCTGAAGTAGGGCTCGCGATCTTGCCGCAGGCAAGACCTGCAAAACATAAGCCCGAAACCGTTGCGCGTGCGGTGATATACCTGCAACGGCAACAACCAGTCAGTGTGCCCGCCGACGGGGACTTCCTCGGAAACGATGCCTGCCAGGCTTCGGATCGTGTGAGAAGCGAGGGTTGCGTCATCAATGCCGGTCGACGCAGAAAGAACAGCTAACAAGTCCGGCGGAGCCAAACGATCAATATCTCGATTCCATAACGCTATGGAGCGCCCAAGCCACCCACCATAAAACGACTGGACCTTCAGACCGTTGCCATGAGCTAACCGTATAAGCCAGCTTGAAAGGAGTTCGTCCGGCAACGGCTGAGGATGAACCGGCCAAAATTGCTGTTGCTTGGATGGCAACATGCTCGCAACTCAATGGGGTTTGGCTCGTCGCTGACCGACCGGACGATACTTGCAGTCCTTGATCACTTTCAGCGTGATTTGTTCGATCTTATTTTCGATGGCGTATATAGCACTATCGGTGAGCAACTTTCTAATCTCGCCTAGGAGTCCATCGGTTCTTTGAAGGATTTCTCGCGCAATGGTTGTCTGTTTTAGATTCGATGGATTTCGAAGCGGCAGAATCGTCTCATAAGCCACTAGCAGACCACGAAAATCCTTTGACCGTTTCCATCGGGGCAGGAATACAGGTTCGAAGCGATTTTCAAGCTGCTTGTCCAGGCTAAAGGCGTTGAGTGCCTCGTCCGTTCCAAAAGCCGCGATCGGTATGCGAGCCAAATTGGTAATGGCCTTGATAGCAGATTGACAAGCCAATACACTTCGATTTGCGCCTTTAGCAAGCTCATGGGATTCGTCAATGATAATCAATTTCGGCTTCAGGCGACGAAGCGTGGAGATCACCAACTTTTGACTGTCGGCCGCGTTTAGTTTAGGGTCGAACGTCTCAAACAAAGCTGTCAACAACCAGTCGTATAGAGCTTTTTCATCGGCACGTAACGCAGATATAGCAACCACCGGAATGACCGCAGCGTCTCCACCGATGTTTGGATTGGAAGGATGTTGCTTGAGAAACCGATCAATGATCGAAGTCTTGCCGTTGTTCGAGTCGCCAACGATCAAACGACACGGAGGACGTATGTCTTCCGGCCAAGTTATCAACTCTTCCAACTCAGCCAAAACCTTCTTGGCGACCGTGTAGTCGATCCACTTGGCAGTCTTGATGTATTCGATTCTCTGGGCATCTGAGCCTTCCAGAAGCTCGCGCGACTTTTTACCGAGGTGCGGGTACGGGGTATCCGGTGATTTTTCCGTCATGACTCATCAATCTCAAACTGGTTAAACGATTCGTCGTCATCATCGCCTGCTTTCGTGCCTCGCTTAGTCTCCTTGGACGGCTTGCGGAGGGTCTCACCACTTTCCGCCCAACCCTTGCGACGCTCCGAGGTGCGTCTTGAACCCGTGGTCGACTGACCAGACTTGCGTCGCCTCCTTGCCGTGGACGTGGCTGCAGCTGCATCAGCTTCGGTCTTTCTGCGCAGCGAGATACCCTCGAAAATCAGGTCTTCATTCGGCTGCCGATCCGGGTCTTCTTTGAGTTTTCTCAGCGTCGCTTCCAACTCCCATTTGCTGATTGCTGGCCGCGTCAGATCACGATAGGAAATATCGATATATTTCTTTCTCTCGGGATCGTAGAAATATATAAAACTCAAGTCTCGTGGGTCGGTCACGCAAATGAACTTTCTGAGCTTTTTTGGCTTATCCGGGTCGCGTGCATTTATCCACCGTCTCAGGTGGTCATTCATGTAGTGAATATGGTCGTTGACGATACCGTCTCTGCTGACTACGCGCTCCACGTACGGTAGAAAATCGAGCAACAACTGTCTAGAGTCGCCAATAGGTTCCGGCCGCCCGATGCCCGGCGTATCTGGGGTTCCTCGGAGGAGCCTCTCGTAGTGTTTGATTGGCGGGAATCCAGTTGAACGATGTGTTTTTTGGTGGTACCTATAGGCAATGAATATGCCGAACCAACGTTCCAATTCGGAAATAGTCAGAATCGCCTTCCCGGCAGAGTCGTAATTGACCTTTTTAACTACATTCGAGAAGGTTGTGCCACGAACGCGCTGTGCGGCCTTCATAAAGGTTCGGAATGCTCGCTCGACGGTGCCACCATAATTCGGAAGACCCTTTGGGCGATTTGCGTGATCGATGTTGTGTTCCGCGCAACCGCGTAGCAGCGCCTTGCCACGAAACTCCTTGGCGTTGTCAACATAGATTTTCCGTGGTCTCCCGTATATTGGCCAAAGTGGCTTTAGCCCGTGCTTCCGCATCCACTCCTTTTTCGGTGATATGGCGTGATGCAGAGCCAGGGCGGCCGTCAGCGAGCTTGGGGCCTCAAGCGAGAGGCAGAATCCACAAATCACCCTCGTGCAAACGTCAATGATGATTGTGAGATATGGGCGGTTGATAGATTTCCGTTCCTCCTCATCGACGATGATCACATCGACAGGTGTGTGATCAATTTGGATGACGGCGAGCGGATAGTCAGCGCCGGGGAAGCTGCCTTTAATGGGTTCGTACTGCTCGCGAGTAATTTTTGTGCCGTACCGACCTTTTGAGACGGCCTTGGGAGGCAGGCGAGCTATGATGCGCAAAAGGGTTTTGAGCGATGGCGGCTCTACCTTCTTTTTCCTGCAGTCCAGCTGTATTTCTTCAAGTGTCTGGGACGGCGTGGGTCGCTCTTCTTTAAGATAGAACTCGCCGAGAATCCTATCGACGATCTCTTGAACCTTTTTCGGTAGCCTTGAGTTACCCTTGTCGCTGCGCTGCTTGCGAATAAATACTGAGACGCGTTTTGATTTGTCGTATTTCCCGAGATATTCGTAGACTGTGCTTCTCGACTTTCCAAGGTCGGCGGCTGCCTTGTCTATGTCTGCCAGCGATCTGTCGTACTTGGCCGAATCCAGAAGCGGTCGGAGGGTCCTGAACATCTTCTCCGCGCCCAGCCACTCGACCTCGGACACCTCGTTCAGAGTCTTTTCTTGAGCGACGGAGTGTTCGGGTGCGAGGTCCTCGACGGGCGCCAAGCGGTGCCGTTTCCCGGCAACGGGCTGAAGTTCGGCGGTCTCAAGGTCTCTGAAGTCCGCGATGACCCAGACCTTCTCCTTCCAGCGGACCTTGGAGCCGGGGCGAAGGTGGCTCATCTCAGGGGTCGATCCAGAGCTTGCTGGTCATCGTTAGCTTCAGTCCAAAGTCGATCTGGATTTCGCCTCGTGCGATCAGTCGCCACAGAGATGGCAGCGCATCCGCTGATCCGACCCGCTTGGCGGCAACCTTTGCCACCACGTCGGCAGGCGTCGATTTGCCCGAGGCGATGGCCTCCCGGACGAGGTTTTCTATCTTGGGGCGCACTCTTCGACGGCCGTAGGCCTCCAGAAACTGGAGGTTCTGGAGCCGCGCCCCTCGGATTCGGTCTTCGCTGAAGACCTTGAACTCCCATCCTCGTGCAACGGCAAAGTCACTTGCGGCTCGAAACTTCCGCCGCAGCACCCGCCACTGACCGGAGCAGTCCTTGCGGCACTTGATCTCGACGAGCCACGGCGTCTTGCCAGACTTCCACTGAACCAAGCCGTCGGGCCTGTACGCGCGGGCGGGCCGTCCATCCGGCTTGGTCATGGGAACTACGACCGGCTGCGCGTTGAAGGAGAGGAAGTCGGGATCGTTGCGAACGAGCACCATGAATTCCCCCTCCACACTCGATTCGTACCGGTTGGAGTCCGGCATGGTGCCTGTCAGGCTCCTTGTTTGGACTCCAATCTTCCTCGTGGGTGGATACCGGGCGTCAGGCATCAAAAGTTCCGGGATAAAGAGGTCAATGTAGACCAAGTTCCGGAAAAGCGCGACCCCCTACACCGCCGCCCACCAGCGCGACCGCGCTGGCCGAATGGTGCGGTGATCGCACCGGCCGGCAGCGCCAGCGCGTCGTGTCGAAACCGCCCGGTGCCAGTCCCTGCAGCGCGGCGCTGGCCAGCGCTTCGTCGTCGTCCATCGGCGGCAGCAGGCCGGGCAGGCGCTGCGCGAGCATCGACTTGCCGCTGCCCGGCGGACCCACCATCAGCAGGCTGTGGCGGCCCGCAGCGGCCACCTCCAGCGCGCGCTTGGCGGCGGCCTGGCCCCGCACTTCGCGCATGTCGAAGGCCTGGGCTGTGGGCATCGATGGTGGCGCCAGCGTGACCGGCAAGGGTTCGGCACCAGCGCCAGGCTGCATCGCTCTCGCCACCGCCAACAGATGGGCAGCGCCGCAAACACGGACCTTGCCGGCTCTTGCAGCTTCGGCCGCACTGGCCAGCGGCAAGACCAGTGTGCGGTACTGGCCTGAGCGCTGCAAGGCCAGCGCCAAGGCCAGCGCGCCACGGACCGGTCGCAGTTCGCCGGCCAAGGACAGTTCGCCGGCGAACTCGCATTGCGCCAGGCGCGCCGCGTCAAGCTCGCCTGCTGCGGCGAGGATGCCCAGCGCGATCGGCAGGTCAAACCGGCCCGATTCCTTGGGCAGGTCAGCAGGTGCCAGGTTGACGGTGATGCGCATGTTGTGCGGGAAGGCGAAACCCGAATTCACCAGTGCGGCCCGAACCCGTTCGCGCGATTCCTTGACCTCGGTGTCGGCCAGTCCCACCAAGGTGAAGCTGGGCAAGCCGTTGGCCAAGTGGACCTCGACCTGGACTTCGGGCGCGGCCAAGCCGTCTAGCGCGCGGCTGGTGATGATGGCCAAGGACATGGTTGATTGCCCCCCCTGTTGCCACGCCTGGCGCGCAGCATTGGACAGACCTGATTGTGCCGCCGCGCTGCCCAGGTTGACTCACCGACCGAGCCATTGGTCGCACCAAAAGAGTGCGGCCAGATGGTATTCCCCGATACGGTGCGACATGTTGCGTCGGATTTGGCGCCGATTCCCGGCGACAAGGCATTCACCGGCGCGCAATCGCCTGGGATATGCATGGCACGAAAGCTGCGATGGTGTTTCTCAAACCCTACCCCCCTGTAACCGTACGGAGCCTGACCATGAAACTCGACTTTGCCCCTTATGCCTGCCTGCTGGCACTCAGCGTGTTGCCCTTGGCTGTGCTCGCCGCGGATCCGCCTGCACCGGCGACCACGTTCAACGTCGGCGTGGCGAGCGACTACCGCTACCGCGGCATCTCGCAAAGCCGGCTCCAGCCGGCCTTGCAAGGCGGTGCTGACTACAGCAATCCCAATGGTCTGTACCTGGGCACCTGGGCTTCGACGATCAGCTGGATCAAGGATGCCGGGACGATGAACAAGGTCGATGCTGGCAGCACTGGTTTTGAACTGGACTTCTACGGCGGCTACAAGGGCGAGATCGCGAAGGACTTCAGCTACGACGTCGGCGGCTTGTACTACCTCTACGCCGGCAACAACTACGCCAAGGTGCCTGGCGGCGTCAACGCCAACACCTTCGAAGTCTATGGCGCGCTCACCTACGGTCAGTTCACGGCCAAGTACTCGCACGGCCTGACCAACTTGTTCGGCAATGCCAACAGCAAGGGCAGCGGATACCTGGACCTGAGCGCCAGCTTCGACCTCGGCACGGGCTTGAGCCTGACGCCGCATTTCGGCCGGCAGACGGTGTCTCACCTGCGCGTGGCCAGCTACAGCGATTACTCGTTGACCTTGGGCAAGGACTTCGGCAATGGGGTCACGGTCAGCGCCGCGCTGGCAGGTACCGATGCCGACAAGGGCTTTTATGTCACCCCTTCCGGCAAATTCACCGGCAAGAACGCGCTGGTTATCGGCGCCAAGTACAGCTTTTGAAACCCTTGAGAAGAGGAGAACGTGATGAAGATGGTGACCGCCATCGTCAAGCCCTTCAAGCTTGACGAAGTTCGTGAGGCCCTCAGCGCCATCGGCGTGCAGGGCATCACGGTGACCGAAGTCAAAGGCTTCGGGCGCCAGAAGGGCCACACCGAGCTGTACCGAGGTGCCGAGTACGTCGTTGACTTTCTCCCCAAGGTCAAGATCGAAGCGGCGGTCGACGACACCGTCGTCGACCGTGTGATCGAGGCCATCGAGGCCTCGGCGCGCACCGGCAAGATCGGCGACGGCAAGATCTTTGTCTCGACCCTGGAGCAGGTGGTGCGTATCCGCACCGGCGAGACCGGCAAGGACGCGCTTTAAGTACTGCACAGGCGCGCGCCACGCGCGTCCACCCTCCAACCCATCACGAGAGAAGAAACAATCATGAGAAAGTTCATCGCTTGCCTCGCCCTGGGCCTAGCGGTCCTGGGTTTTGCGGGTGGCGCAACGGCCCAGGATGCCGCTGCCTCTGCGCCCACTGTCGCCTCCGCTGCAGCGTCAGCGGTTGATGCCGTGGCCGCTGTTGCGGCGTCGGCAACCGCGTCCACGCCGGTGGCCAACAAAGGCGACAACGCCTGGATGTTGGTGTCCACGCTGCTCGTCATCATGATGACAGTACCTGGCCTGGCCTTGTTCTATGGCGGCCTGGTGCGCAGCAAGAACATCCTGTCGGTGCTGATGCAGGTGCTGGTCACCTTCTCTCTGATCGTCGTGCTCTGGGCGCTGTACGGCTACAGCCTGGCTTTCACCGAGGGCAATGCCTTTATCGGCGGCCTGGACCGACTGTTCATGCGGGGCCTGTTCGACCCGATCAAGGGCGAGTTCGCAATGGCAGCAACCTTCAGCAAGGGGGTCTACATCCCGGAACTGCTGTTCGCCGCTTTCCAGGCCACGTTTGCCGGCATCACCTGCTGCTTGATCGTCGGCGCATTTGCCGAGCGCATCAAGTTCTCGGCGGCGCTGCTGTTCGCCGCACTGTGGTTCACCTTCAG
>JBILYN010000376.1:0-4536 GCA_044377715.1 Aquabacterium sp. | reverse complement strand
TCCAGGCCAAGCAGTTCGACCAGATCGCTCAAGGCCTGGCGGGTGTTGTCGGGCGCAGCTTGCGCTGCGTGCTGGGTTTGGGGCTCGTGGTTTTGGCTCATCGTGTCCCCATTGTGCCGAGCCGCCATCGCCACGCCGGGCCAGAATGACAGCTCATGCTCTCGACGCCGCCCCCAGCCCGCCCGATGCCCTCGCCCGCGTCATCCGGGTCGTCCGCATCGGGACCCCTGTCGTCCAAGCTCAGTCCGCCCAGCGTCACCGCGACCCAAGTGCCTCGCGATGCCGTCTGCCAAGGGATCGTGGCCGCCGGCGCGGTCAAGCTGGTGCTGGTGCGCGCGCCCGCCGGCTTCGGCAAGACCACCGCAATGGTCCAAGCGCGCGAGCGCATGGCAGAGCGCGGCCTTGACACCGCATGGCTGACGCTGGACCGGGCCGACAACGACGTGCCGCGCTTCCTGGCCTGCCTGCGCCAAGCGCTGGCGCAGTTCGTCGTCGACCTGCCGCCAGGTGCCTCGCCGCTGGTGCTGATGGACACGCTGGGGCGGCACGGCGCGCCGTTCGCGCTGTTCTTGGACGACTTCGAACTCATCACCGATCCCGCCGTGCTGGGCCTGCTGCGCGAAATCATCGACCACTTGCCGCGCCGCGGCCAACTGGTGCTGGGCTCGCGCAGCCTGCCCGACCTGGGGCTGGGCCGACTGCGCGCGGCCGGTCAGTTGCTCGAGATCGACACCGAGCACCTGCGCTTTTCGCTGGCCGAAACCCAGCGCTTCTTCGCGTTGCGCCAGACTGGCGGCCAGCCCGGTGCCGCAGCGGCCGAACTGCAGCATCACTTGCCCGACCTGCACCGCAAGACTGAGGGCTGGATCGCCGCGCTCTGGCTGGCCTCGATGGCGCTGGACGACCTGCATGCCCGGCACGGATCGGTGGCGGGTTTCGTCACCCAGTTCTCGGGCAGCAACCGCGCCGTTGCCGACTTCCTGGCCGAGGACGTGCTCGACAGGCAAAGCCCCGAGATCCGAGATTTCCTGCTGCGCACCAGCTTGCTGCGCCACCTCAATGCACCGCTGTGCCAGGCCTTGAACCCGCGCAGCGACAGCCGCCGCATCCTTGAGCAGCTCGACGCCGCCAACCTGTTCATCACCCCGATCGACAACGCCGATCCCGACCCGGCACAGCCGCGCCAAACCCAGGAGCGCGAATGGCGTTACCACAGCTTGTTTGCCGATTTCCTGCGTACTCAACTGCTGCGCGAGCAACCCGAGCAACTGGCCAGGCTGCACCTGGCGGCATCGGGTTGGTACGAGTCGCAAGGCCGGCCAGTCCCGGCGATCGACCACGCGATCGAGGGCGGCGACATGCCTTACGCGATCGACCTGCTGGCACAGCATGCGCTGGTGTTTCTAGAGCAAGGCCGGATGCGGCTGCTGGCGCGATGGTTTGCCGCCCTGCCCTCGGCACTGCTGCGCGAACAACCGGTGCTGCAAGTGGTGTCGCTGTGGGCCTGCATGCTCACGCGCGGGCCCTGGGAGGCGATGGCGCTGCTGCGCCAATCGGGCTGCGAGCACAGCGACGACCCGGTGGTGCTCGCCCATGTCAACGCGCTGCAGCCGATGTTGCTGGCGATGATGGACCGGATGGAGGAGGCCCACGACATCGGCCGCGAGCACCTGGCCCGGGTGCCTAGCGGCCAGCCCTTTGCCGACAGCGTGCTGTGCAACGCGATGGCCCATGTGATGGGCGTGCTGGGCGAGCACGAGCAGGCCCAGCGCCTGCTCGATGCGGCGCGGCGCGGTCAGCAGGGTCCGGGCTTCAACCGCATGTACAGCGAGTCGGTCGAAGGCCTGCTCGATCTGCAGCAAGGCCGGCTGCGTCAGGCCACTGCGCGCTTCCGGCTCGCCGTCGGCCTGGCCGGTGGCCAAACCGCGCTGCCCGATGCGAGCTATCCGCCCAGCCACGGCAACGCCTGGGCTGGCGTGCTCTATGCCGGTGCGGTCTACGAGCTTCACCAGCTCGACCAGGCCGAACACCTGCTCAACGTCTACCTGCCACTGGCGCGCGATGTCGGGCTGCCTGACCACATGATCCTGAGCCACACGATGCGCTCGCGTATCGCCTTTCAGCGCGGCGATATCGACGCCGCGCTGGCCGCGATCACCGAGCTCGAATACCTTGGCCACCACCGCCAGCTGCCACGCGTCGTCGCCAGCGCCAGGCTCGAGCGCGCCCGCATGCTGGTGCTGCAAGGCCAACCCGAGGCCGCCAGCCAGGCGCTGGACCGCGCCGACGACGCCCCGGTGTGGCAGCGCGTGGCCAAGCGACAGCTCACCGCGCACGATGTCGACGACCTGGTGATCGGCCGGCTGCGCTGGCGCGCGCTGTTCGGCGACGCTGCCAAAGCAGCCCAGGACGCAGCGGCCGCGGTGCAACAGGCGCGCGACGCGATGCGCCTGCGTCGCGCGCTCAAGCTGCAGGTGTTGCAAGCGGTGGCGCTGCAGCGCGCGGGCGACGCCGCAGCGGCCATGGCCTTGATGGGCGTGGTGCTCAAGCAGGCCTGCGTCGAGGGCTTTGTGCGGCTGCTGCTGGACGAAGGGCCGCCGGTGGGGGCCTTGCTGCGGCGCGTCCATGCAGCCTTGCACGAAGCCTCGGGCGCCAGGCCAGACCCCATCTTCGACGACTACCTGCAACGACTGCTGCAGATCATCGGACCCGAGAGCGACGAGGCCCTGGCGGACCAGGCCGGCGCTGCCGCACTGGCGGGCGTGCACCCGGCGCTGGCCGAAGCGCTGACGCGCAAGGAGATCCGCGTGTTGCAGCTGCTGGCCGAGGGCTATAGCAACAGCGCGATGGCCGAAAAACTGTTCGTCAGCGACAGCACCGTGCGCACCCATCTGCGCAACATCAACCTCAAGCTCGATGCTCGCAGCCGCACGCAGGCGGTGGCGATCGCGCGCCGGCTGGGGTTGATGCGATGAGCGGCGCGGCCAAACCGACCAAACCGACCAATCCGACCAACTCGGCCGAACCGGCCGAACCGGCCGAACAAGCGACAACGACGATTGGCAGCGCGCGGCGCTGTCGCAGCGGGGCGATGGCCCAGGCGCTGACCACAGGATTGGCACTTGGGTGCCTGGCCACAATGACCGCCATGACTGGCTGCGCAGCGCCACCGACCCAACGAATTACCGACGCGGCAACCAGCCCGCTGAGTGACCTCAACCTGATGCAAGTCGCCGTGCCGCCAGTGCTGGTGGAAGCACGTAAACAGGTCTACGCAGTGCCCGTCATCCATGACTGCATTGCGCTGGCAACCGAGATCCACGCACTCGATGAAGCGCTGGGCCCCGACCTCGATGTGCCAGCCTCGGCCAACGACAAAAGCCTGGTCGAGCGCGGCGGCGTGCTGGCAGGCAACGCGGCATTGGACGCGATCAAGGGTGCGGCCGAAGGCCTGATCCCCTACCGCAGTTGGGTCCGCAAACTCAGCGGCGCCGAGCGTGCGTCCAAGGCCGTGGCCGCGGCCATCGGCGCCGGCATGGTGCGGCGCGGCTTTCTCAAAGGCTTGCTGCAGTCGCAGACCTGCCATTGACCCGCGACGCCCAAGCGCCGCGCTACTTCCAGGCGAACACCGGCTGCTCGTAGTGCGCGACCCGGGTCGGGCGGCCCAGCACACAGACCTCTCGGAATTGGTAGATCAGCGCAGCGGTCGGCGCGGCAATCCAGTTGTCGCCCACCGGCATCTTGAGCACCGGGTGCTCGCTGCCTTCTAGCGGCTCGAGCACAGGCGCGTCGGCTCGCAGGAACTCGTTGATCGGAATGCGGTGGATGCTCGCCACCTCGGCAGGGTCGGGCTTGAGCTTGCGTGCCTCGCCGGCCCACATCACCACCGGGATCATCGCGAAACCCGAGCGGGTGATGAAGGTGTCGAGCCGCCCCATCACGTCGGCCTCGGTCAGCTGCAGGCCGACCTCCTCGGACAACTCGCGCAGCGCGGTCTGCTCGGGTGTCTCACCGTCGTCTATCCTGCCCCCAGGCAGAGCCCATTGGCCAGCATGGCGGCGCAGGTGCTTGGCACGCCGGGTCAGGATCAATGCAGCCTCGGTGCTCCAATGGCCGGATTTGGTCAGGCCCCACAGACCCGAGCCCGGACCCTCGTCGGCAATCACCAGCGCAACCGCGGCGCGCTTCAAACCGGTCTCGTCAGGCGCGTGCAGCGGCCAGGCGGCCAGCCGTTCGCTGACTTGTTGGCGCAAGGCCTCGTCTCTTTGCATCGGATGTGCCGGGTCGGTCAGTCGTGGAACACAGGAGCGCGCTTCTCGAGATTGGCGCGCACCGCTTCAAGCTGGTTGGGCTGACCCATCAGTGCGACCTGCTCGACCGATTCGGCCATCAGCAGCTCAGCCGAGCTTGCGCCCAGCGTCTGGTTGGCCAGGTTCATCAGCCGCTTGTCGGCGCGCATCGCGTGCGGGTTGCGCTGCGATATCGCCTGCGCCATCGCCCGCGCCTCGGCCAGTGGGTCGGCGCAGACCCGGGTCG
>JBILYN010000375.1:0-4541 GCA_044377715.1 Aquabacterium sp. | reverse complement strand
CTGGCTTGGCGATGCCGAGTTCGCGGGCGATCGCCATGCCGGTGAGCGGGTGATCGCCGGTGACCATCACGACCCGGATGCCGGCAGCGCGGCAATCGGCGACCGCATCGCGTGCGGTCTCGCGCGGTGGGTCGATCTGTCCGGCCAGGCCCAGCAGCCTGAGGCGGCCAGCCATTGCGTCGAAACCGGCTTGCAGGTCCGACGACCCGTCGTCGACGACCGCGATGGCCAGCACTCGCAGCGCGTTGGCGGCCATTGCTTCAGCCGCGCTGCGGGCCGCTTGTAGCGTCTCGGGCGGATTGGCCGGGTTGGCAGCACACAGCCGCAGCACCGCCTCGGGTGAGCCCTTGAGGTAGATGACGCGACGCCCGCCGGCCAGGCAGTGCTGCGTGCCCATCATCTGGCGGTCGGCGTCGAAAGCCAGCTCGGCCTCGCGCGGCGCAGCCTTTGCCAGCGCGGCCAGGTCCAGGCCCGCCTTGACGGCGAGCACCAGCAGCGCGGCTTCGGTGGGGTCGCCCAGCGCCGACCAGCGGGCTTGGCTGTCTTGCGGTGGCAGCAACTGCGCGTCGTTGCACAGCGCGCCGGCCAGCACCAGCTGGTGCAGCGCCGGGTCGGCAGTCACTGTCAAGGGCTGCGCTGACTCGGTGATCGTGCCCACAGCGGCCTCACCCACGCCGCTGACGGCCAGGCTGCGGCCGCTCGCCGGACCGGGCAGCCACAGCGCGGTGACCGTCATCTCGTTGCGCGTCAGCGTGCCAGTCTTGTCGCTGCAGATCACCGTCGTCGAGCCCAGCGTCTCGACCGCTGACAAGCGGCGGATGATCGCGCCGCGCCCGGCCATGCGCTGCATGCCCACGGCCAGCGCGATCGACATCGCCACCGGCAGGCCCTCGGGCACCATCGACACCATCTGGCTGATCGCCACCATCAGCAACTCGGCCAGCGGCAGCCGGCGCCACAGCCCCAGCAACACGACCAGCGCGAACAGCGCCACCGCCGCAACCACCAGCGCTTGGCCGAAGCGGGTGATGCGCAACTCCAGCGGGGTCGGTGCCTCGGTCGTGGCCTCGGTCAGGCAGGCGATGCGGCCGACCTCGGTGTGCACGCCGGTGGCCACCACCACCGCAACGGCCCGACCGGCGCTGACATGGGTGCCCGAATAGACCATGTTGTGGCGGTCGGCCAGACCTGTGTCGTCGGCCACCGGCGCCACCCGCTTGGCGACCGGCACCGATTCACCGGTCAGCGCGGCCTCGGCCAGCTGCAACTGCGCACAGTCGACCAACCTGGCGTCGGCCGCCACTGCGTCGCCGGCGGTCAGCAACAGCAGGTCGCCAGGCACCAGGTCGCGCGCTTCGATGCTGGCGGGCTGGCCTTCTCGCAGCACCCGCACCCGCAGCGTCGAGAGCCGGCGCAGTGCTGCCATCGATCGCTCGGCGCGACCTTCTTGCAAGGTGCCTATCAAGGCGTTGACGAACACCACCACCTGGATCACCGCCGCATCGCCGAAATGTCCCAGTGCCACCGCCAGCACGGCAGCGAGGAACAGCATGCCAATCAGCGGGCTCCAGAACTGGCGCACGAAGCGCCGCCACAGTGGATTCGATGGCGGCTCGGGCAGCATGTTGGCGCCATGCCGGTGCAGCCGGGCCTGGCATTCGGCGCGGTCCAGGCCTCGGGTGACCTCAGTGCCGGTCAGCGCCAGCACCTCGGCGCTGGGCATCGCGTGCCAGCGATGGGGCGGCGGCGTGGTCGTCGGGCCGCTCATGCTGCTGGCCGCTCGGCCGGCGCATGGTCTTGACCGGTGCCGGTTGGCCTGTTCGGTGGATCAGCAGGGCTGCGCATGACTGCGCAGTCTGCGGCGCGAGCTGCGCCGCCGTATTGTCAGGTGTCAGCCGGGGGCCGATTCCCAGGGCGGCAGGCTGTGGCTTGCGGCTTGAACCACGGCCTCGGGCGCCACTGTCGTTGCGGGGTCGCCGAACACCTGCTCGCCGCCCAGCGCGTCCAGCAAGTCGCCGATCATCGGCGCCAGCTCGCCGGTGGCGATCGCCGCGTCGGCTTCGAAGTTGTCTTCCTTCTTGCCGCCGGACTCGAACACGCCGTCGAGGAAGGCGATCTTCTTGACCAGCAGCGCATCGGTCAGCATGAACGAGACCCGGCCTTGCCAGGTCAGCGCGAGCCGGGTTGGCTGCTTGCCGGCGAGGATGTGCTCGCGGATCTCAGCGATGTCGAGTGCATGGCGGGCGTAGCGCACCACAGGCTTTTCGCCGTCGGCAGCTTTCAGCTCGCAGTCGCGGTCTATCGTGAAGCCTGCCGGGGCCTCGCCGCTGACCAGCCATTCGGCCATGCAGGCAGCTGGGGACAACGCGGTGTTGACGAGCTGGGCGCTCAGGCCCGGCAAGGCCTGGGTCAGCGCGGTCAGCACCTCGTCGGCGCGCGATTGGCTGCCCGCGTCTATCACCAGCAGCCGATCGTCGGGCGCGATCCAGACCTTGACGCTGGCGCGCTTGGTGAACGCCATCGGCAACAAGTCGAGCAAGGCCTGGTCCTTGAGCTCGTTGCGCTGCTTCTTGCCGGGTTTGCGGCCGGTCTGCTTTTCGACCTGGGCCGCGAGCGCGTCGACTTGGCGCTTGATCACCGAGCCTGGCACCACTTTTTGCTCGACCATCAACTGCAGCAGCCACTGGCCGTTGATGGTCTCTATCAGTGCGCCATGCTCCTCGCCGCGAGGTGCGACCCAGCCCGCCGAGCGGGCCTGGGTGGCGCCGCATTCGGCAAAGCCGGCCGGCGCCAGGGCCTGGTCTATCTGCGCCACAGTCGCCGACCAATCGGGCCCCAGGCGGTACACCATCAGGTTCTTGAACATGCTAGCCCTTCGCGGCAGCCGATGGCTGAGCGCAAAAAGGCGCGATTGTGCCTGCGGCCCGGCTGGCGCCCGAGCTCAAGCCCCGGTTCAGGCGGCGACCAGCGCGGGCGCGGGCGAGCGCATCAGGTGATCGAAAGCCCCCAGCGCGGCCTTGGCGCCGTCGCCCACTGCGATCACGATTTGCTTGAACGGTACCGTCGTGACGTCGCCAGCGGCGTAGACGCCGGGCAGGTCGGTCGCGCCCTTGGCATCGACGACGATCTCGCCATGCCGGCTCAAGCCCAGCGTGCCCTTGAGCCACTCGGTGTTGGGCACCAGGCCGATCTGCACGAACACGCCTTCCAGCGCCACCTGGTGGGCCGTGCCGCTGGCGCGGTCGGTGTAGTGCAGCGCCTTGACCTTCTCGCCGTCACCGCTGATCTCGGTGGTCTGGGCACCGGTGCGGATCGCCACGTTGGGCAGGCTCTTCAACTTGTTGACCAGCACCGCGTCAGCGCGCAGCGCGTCGGCGAACTCGATCAAGGTGACATGGGCCACCAGCCCGGCCAGGTCGATCGCGGCCTCGACGCCCGAGTTGCCGCCGCCGATCACTGCCACCCGCTTGCCCTTGAACAGCGGGCCGTCGCAGTGCGGGCAATAGGCGACGCCGCGGTTGCGGTACTGCTTCTCGCCGGGCACGTTGACCTCGCGCCAGCGCGCGCCGGTGGCGATCAGCACGCTGCGGCTGTGCAACACGGCGCCGTTGGCCAGTTGCACGCCGACCAGGCCGCCGGGCTCGGTGGCCGGGATCAGTTTCTCGGCCCGTTGGCCGTTCATCACGTCGACCTCGTACTGGCGCACATGCTGCTCTAGCGCGATGGCGAAACTCGGGCCGTCGGTGGCTTGCACCGAGACGAAGTTCTCGATCGCCAACGTGTCTAGGGTCTGGCCGCCGAAACGCTCGGCCAGCACCCCTGTGCGTATGCCTTTGCGGGCGGCGTAGACCGCCGCTGCCGCGCCGGCCGGGCCGCCGCCGACGATCAGCATGTCATAGGGTGCCTCGGCCGCCAATCTGGCGGCGTCGCGCTTGGCGCTGCCGCTGTCAAGCTTGGCGATGATCTCTTCGACCGTCATCCGACCCTGGCCGAAGACCTGGCCGTTCAAGAAGACCGTCGGCACCGCCATGATCTTGCGCTGGGCGATTTCGTCGGCAAACAGCGCGCCGTCTATCGTTACCGCGCTGATGTTCGGGTTCAGCACAGCCAGCAGGTTGAGCGCTTGCACCACGTCTGGGCAGTTGTGGCAGCTCAGCGACATGTAGACCTCGAAGTGGGCCGGCCCGGCTATCGCTTGGATCTGCTCGATCAAGGCCGCGTCGACCTTGGGCGGGTGGCCGCCGGTCTGCAGCAGCGCGAGCACCAGCGAGCTGAATTCATGGCCGAGCGGGATGCCGGCGAAGCGGATGCGTGCCGCTTGTCCGACTTGGCCGATCGTGAACGAGGGCGAGCGTTCGCCGTCGTCGCGCTGCACCAAGCTGACCAGCGGACTGAGCGAGACGATGTCGCGCAGCAAGGACATCAGCTCCTGCGACTTGGCGCTGTCGTCGACAGACGCCACCAGCTCGATCGGCCGTTGCAGCCGCTCGAGGTAGTCCTTCAATTGGGTCTTGAGGCTTGGGTTCAACATGGTGTTCATC
>JBILYN010000105.1:0-13336 GCA_044377715.1 Aquabacterium sp. | reverse complement strand
GGGCGTGCTGTCGGCCTGCATCGGAACCGGCCCGATCGGCTTTCTGTACCTGGGTTTTCTGGCCGATGCGCTGACACCCCCGATAGCCACCGTGGCCATCGCCGTCCAGGGTTTGCTGGCGATGCTGCTGACCCGGCGCTATTGGGCCAAGGTGCTGCAACCCTGAGCTGTTGTCGCCGGCTGCAGATCCGACCGCCTGGCGTGACCCCATGGCATGAACCCAGGTGACAGCCACCGCCGTGCCGCCGGCCTTAGGCTAAGTCGCATGACATCTCTCTTCGACCCCATCCGCTTCGGCGACATCGCGCTGGCCAACCGCATCGTGATGGCGCCACTGACGCGCAACCGCGCGCCGGGCCAACTGCCCAATGATTTGATGCGTGAGTACTACACCCAGCGCGCCAGCGCCGGGCTGATCGTCACCGAGGCGACCCAGGTCTGCGCCCAGGGCCAGGGATATCTCGACACCCCGGGCTTGTACACACCGGCGCAGGTCGCCGGCTGGCGCATGATCACCGATGCGGTGCATGCCGCAGGCGGGCGGATCGTGGTGCAGCTCTGGCATGTGGGCCGGATCTCGCATGTCAGCCTGCAAGCGGGCGGCGCTGCGCCGGTCTCGAGCACCGCGCGGCCGGCCAAGGGCAAGACCTTCACGACCGATGGCTTTGTCGATTGCTCCACCCCGCGCGCGCTGCGCACCGACGAGATACCCGGCGTGATCGAAGCCTACCGCCACGCCGCGCGCTGCGCGGTCGACGCCGGTTTTGACGGTGTCGAGGTGCACGGCGCCAATGGCTACTTGCTTGAGCAGTTCTTGCGCGACAGCATCAACGACCGCAGCGACGCCTATGGCGGCTCGGTCGCCAACCGGGCCAGGCTGCTGGTCGAGGTGATGCGGGCGGTGGTGGCCGAGATCGGTGGCGGCCGCACCGGGCTGCGCCTGTCGCCGATCACGCCGGTCAACGACGCGGCGCAGGACAGCGATGCCCAGACGCTATACGAGCATGTGGTGCGCGAACTCGCGCCGCTCAAGCTGGCTTTCCTTCACCTCATCGAAGGCCAGACCGGCGGCGCGCGCGACCTCAGCGACAAGGGTGTCAAACCCTTCGACTACGCTGCGCTGCGCGCGATCTACGGCGGGCCCTGGCTGGTCAACAACGGCTACAGCCGGCAGATGGCGATCGACGCGGTGGCCAGCGGCGCTGCCGATGCGGTGGCCTTCGGCAAGCCCTTCATCAGCAACCCGGACCTGGTGCGCAGGCTGCGCGACGACGCGCCGCTCAGCCCGCTGGTGCAGGCCACGCTGTACGGCGGCGGTGCCGCCGGCTATACCGACTACCCCGCGCGGGCCTGACGGCTTTCACGGTCGGGGGGCGCGGCGCTCTCAAGCAACTGTGGCTTTGCCGCTTTGCTTGGTCCCCACGGGGGGCGGCCGGCTTCGGCCGGCCTTGGGGCGCTCTCAAGCAAATGTGGCTTTGCCACTTTGCTTGATCCCATGGGGCACTCAGACGCGGCGGCGCATCCTGGCCATAAACAGTTCACGCAGATTGACATCGCGCGGGCCTGGAATCAACTCGATCTCATCGCCCGCGCACAACGCGCCGGGCTCGAGGACGGCCAAGTAGACACCGCTGTAGCCCGACTGGGCCATCAGCTTGCTGGCCTGTGGAAAACCCATCGCATGGTTGAATTTGTAGCAGGGTTGGCGCGGCTCGCTGACTGTCAGCACGCAGCCCGGCAGGCGCAGCCGGTCGCCGATCCACAGCTGCTGTTCGACCAGGCCTTCGATCGTCAGGTTCTCGCCCATGAAACCATGCGTCAGCACGACGTCGGCTGCAGCGACGCTGGCCTGCGCGCGAACACCTTGCCAGAACGGGTAATGGTCCACCGGGTAAGCGTAGATCGCTTTGGATTGCCCACCGTGCACGCTCTGGTCGGCCTGCTCGTCACCCGCCAAACCCAGCGCCGACACGGCCACCTGCCCGACCCGCGGGGATTTGCCGATCGCGGTCGGCACAGCGCGGCCGTCGATCATTCGGATTTCGCTGCGGCCGGTGCTGACGCTGATGATTTTCATGGGGCTGGGCACCGGCGGTGCCGAAGGTGGATTCACGGCCGACGAGAACAGGCTTCGGGTCGGAGTGCTGAAACCGGAATTCTGACGCGGAGCGTGGCACGCACTGGCGGAAGCTACGCGCCTGACGGCATCAAGTCATACATAATTTGCATAACCCCCCGAAGTCTGGTGAAGACCGGACTATTACACTTATTTGACAATGCGCTCCCGGCTATCGTCGGTGAGCGCGACTCTGGTGTCGGCGCAACCCGCCGTCACCTGCCGCGACCCCGCAACGACCCCTCCGTTCGGCAAGTCCTGGTTTCAACGCGGCATTGCACGAGCCCCGACCCATCTGGCGGCCGAGCCTCGTGCAATCTCGTTTCCTGACATTTCTTAGATGATTGGAGTTTTGATGAACCAACCCGTGATGGAAGGCTTGCGCCTGAACGTCCCACCTTCGGTGAAACATGCCCGTTTGGTGGCTTGGGTCGCCGAGATGGCCGCGCTGACCGAGGCCGCTGCGGTCTACTGGTGCGATGGCTCGCAAGCCGAGTACGACCGCTTGTGCGGCGAGTTGGTCGACGCCGGCACCTTCAAGCGTTTGAACCCGGTGCTGCGACCCAACAGCTACCTGGCTTGCAGCGACCCCAGCGACGTGGCGCGTGTCGAGGACCGCACCTTCATCTGCAGCGAAGAAAAAGACGACGCCGGCCCGACCAACAACTGGATGGCCCCGGCCGAGATGCGCGCCTTGCTGCAGACCGGCCAGGCCGACGGCAAGCCGCCGCTGTTCGCAGGCTGCATGCGCGGTCGCACGATGTACGTGGTGCCGTTCTCGATGGGACCGCTGGGCTCGCACATCTCGCACATCGGCGTCGAACTCAGCGACAGCGCTTATGTGGCGGTCAACATGCGAATCATGACGCGCATGGGCCGTGCGGTGCTAGACCTGCTGGGCGAGGACGGGGAATTCGTGCCCTGCATGCACAGCGTCGGCGCGCCACTGCAGCCGGGTGAGAACAGTGCAGCCTGGCCTTGCAACAAGACCAAGTACATCGTCCACTACCCCGCCACACGCGAGATCTGGAGCTACGGCTCAGGCTACGGCGGCAACGCGCTGCTGGGCAAGAAGTGCTTCGCGCTGCGCATCGCTTCCAACATGGGCCGGGCCCAGGGCTGGCTGGCTGAGCACATGCTGATCCTGGGTGTGACCTCGCCAGCGGGCAAGAAGTACCACGTCGCGGCGGCCTTTCCCAGCGCCTGCGGCAAGACCAACTTCGCGATGCTGGTGCCACCCAAGAGCCTCGAAGGCTGGAAGGTCACGACCATCGGCGACGACATCGCCTGGATCAAGCCCAATGCCGACGGCAAGCTGCACGCGATCAACCCTGAGTCGGGCTACTTCGGCGTCGCGCCAGGCACCAACTACAAGACGAACCCGAACTGCATGGATTCGCTCAAGTCGGATGTGATCTTCACCAACGTCGCGCTGACCGACGACGGCGACATCTGGTGGGAAGGCATCGACGGCCCGGTGCCTGCGCACCTGATCGACTGGCAAGGCAAGGACTGGACGCCAGCGATCGCCAAGGAGACCGGTGCCAAAGCCGCGCACCCGAACTCGCGCTTCACGGTCGCCGCCACCAACAACCCGGCACTCGACGTCGACTGGGACAACGCCGAGGGCGTGCCGATCGACGCTTTCATGTTCGGCGGCCGACGTTCGACCACCGTGCCGCTGGTCACCGAGGCCCGCAACTGGGCTGAGGGCGTTTACATGGCGGCGACGATGGGCTCGGAGACCACCGCGGCAGCGGCCGGCGCGGTCGGCCAGGTGCGGCGCGACCCGTTCGCAATGCTGCCCTTCATGGGGTACCACATGGGCGACCACTTCGCGCACTGGCTGGCACTCGGTGCCAAACTGGCCGCGGGTGGCGCGACGCTGCCGCGCATCTACTGCGTCAACTGGTTCCGCAAGGGTGAGGACGGCAAGTTCGTCTGGCCAGGCTACGGCGACAACATGCGCGTGCTCAAGTGGATGCTCGAGCGCGTCGAAGGCGGGGGCGGCGGGCAAGAGAGCCTGTTTGGCGTCAGCCCGCGCTACGAAGACCTGAACTGGTCAGGGCTGGACTTCAGCCGCGAGCAGTACCAGTCGGTCAGCTCGATCGACCGCGCGGCCTGGCGGTCCGAGCTGGTGCTGCACGGTGAGCTGTTCCAGCAGCTCGCCGGCCGGCTGCCATCGCAGCTGCTGGCGACCAAGGCCCGCATCGAGCAACAACTCGAAGCGGCCTGATCGCCTGAGGGGGCAAGAGCTCCTGCGCCGTCCTGCACTGCAGCCGCTGACCAGCACCCCAGGCGCGCCGCGCCAGCCCTTGGCGACTTGGCGGACCCATGCGACTGCAACTTTTTTCAGACCTCCACCTCGAGACCGAGACCTTCGACCCCCAGCCTGCTGCGGGAGCCGAGGTCTTGGTGTTGGCCGGCGACATCGACGCCAACTGGACCGCCCTGGAGCGCTTTGCCGGCTGGCCGGTGCCGGTGCTGATGGTCGCGGGCAACCACGAATTCGACGGCCGAGACCTGCGCGCGGCTTGGCCGGCGCTGCGCGAGCGCTGCGATCGCTTCGGCATCCAGCTGATCGAACGCGAAAGCCTGGTCCTGACCAGCGCAGTGGGGCTGCGCGTGCGCTTCGTCGGCACGGTGCGCTGGTCGGATTTCGACCTCTTCGGGTTCGCCGGGCGTGACCGGGCGATGCGCGCTGCAGCGTACTTTCTCAAGCTGATGGCAGCCAGGCGCGGTGACGAGCCGATCGGCCCGGAACAGATGCGCGACGAATCCCTGTCCTGCCGCGACTGGCTGGCGGCTGAGTTGCGCCTGCCCAGCCCGGTCGGTGGCTGGCAGGCCACCGTGGTGGTGACCCATTTCGCGCCAAGCCTGCGCAGTGCCGACCCGCGCTTCGGCAAGCAGCCCGGCACCGCCAGCTTCTGCAACGCCGACGACGACCTGATCGGGCTGGCCGATCTTTGGCTGCACGGCCATCTGCACTGCCGTCTCGACTATGCGGTGGCGCGCCCCGGCTTGCCGCCAACCAGAGTGGTGTCGCAGGCGCGGGGCATGCCGCGCAAGGGTGAGAGCGTCGGATTCGATCCGTTCAAACTGCTGCAGGTCCAAGCCTCGGCTTGACATCGGACAAGTTGAGATTTCGCCTGGCGGCGAGACTGTGTGCTTCGCAACCGGAGCAACGTCGATGAAGATTCTGGTCCCCGTGGACGGCAGTCCATTTACCAAGCGCATGCTGGCCTACTTGGCCGCCCACGACGAATGGCTGGGCGGTGCCCACCAGTACACCTTGCTGCATGTGGCACCAGCCGTGCCGCCGCGCGCGGCCGCTGTGCTCGACAAAGCCATTCTGCAAGGTCACTACGCTGAGGAGAGCGAGAGGGTGTTCAAACCGCTGCGCACCTTTTTCACCAAGCAGAAGATAGACGCCAGCTTTGTCGCAAAGGTGGGGCCGGCGGCCGACACGATTGCCCATCTGGCCGATCAGTTCGACCTGCTGATCATGGGTTCGCACGGCCACGGGGTGCTGGGCAGTCTGGTGATGGGCTCGGTCACGGCCAAGGTGCTGGCGCGCTGCACAACACCGCTGCTGATCATCCGCTGAACGACGAGGCCTGTTGCTGGGAACCCTGTCCGTTCAGCCTTGAGCGGATGGGCCTGCGCATCACGACATGCTGGCGATCACCCCGCCACCCAGACAGACCTCGCCATCGTAGAGAACGGCCGACTGGCCCGGCGTCACCGCCCACTGCGGTGTGCTGAAGTCCAGCGCGAAGTCGTGGCCAGAAGCGCTCAGCATGCAATCGGCGTCGGCTTGGCGGTAGCGCGCCTTGGCGGCAAGCGCACCATCGGCCGGCGCGACACCTGCGACCCAGCTGGCATCCTCGAAGCGCAGCGCGCTCGACAACAGCCAAGGGTGTTGATGGCCTTGCACGACGAACAGCGTGTTGCGTGACAGGTCTTTGCGGGCGACAAACCAAGGCGCATGGTCACCGGCGCCGCGTGCCGCGCCGCGCTCCTTGACGCCGCCGATGCCGAGTCCCTGGCGCTGGCCCAGCGTGTAGAAGCTCAAGCCCAGATGCTGGCCCAAGGTGCGGCCTCGGTCGTCGACGATGGGCCCGGGTTGGTGGCTGAGGTAGCGGTTGAGAAATTCTCGAAACGGTCGCTCGCCGATGAAGCAGATGCCGGTCGAGTCCTTTTTCTTCGCGTTCGGCAGGCCGATCTCGTCAGCGATGCGCCGCACCTCGGTCTTGGGCCATTCGCCGATCGGGAACAAGGTCTTGCTCAGCTGGGCCTGGTCAAGCCTGTGCAGGAAATAGCTCTGGTCTTTGAGCGGGTCCAGGCCCTTGAGCAGCTCGAAAGCACCAGCGCGCTCGCGCACCCGCGCATAGTGTCCGGTGGCGATCTTGTCGGCGCCGAGCCGCATCGCGTGGTCCAGAAAAGCCTTGAACTTGATCTCGGCGTTGCACAGCACGTCGGGGTTGGGGGTGCGGCCGGCCTGGTACTCGCGCAGGAATTCGGCAAAAACCCGGTCCTTGTAGTCGGCAGCGAAATTGACATGCTCGATCTCGATGCCGATCACATCGGCCACCGCCGCGGCATCGACGAAGTCGACGTTCGACGAACAGTATTCGCTGTCGTCGTCGTCCTCCCAGTTCTTCATGAAGATGCCGACCACCTCGTGGCCTTGCTGCTTGAGCAGCCAGGCGGTGACAGCCGAGTCGACGCCGCCGGACAGACCAACGACCACCAGGGCGGGTTTCATGGGCATCGATTGTCACTGCCCGCGACAGCGGCGCGGGGCACCCGGCCTGCTGGTAGCGTCAGAGCTTCTTGTGCGCGCCGTCGCACAGTGGCACGTTGGCGCTTTGCTTGCAGCCGCAAAAGTGCACGGTCTTGGACTCGGCTGCGCTGTACTTGACCGGCACGAACGGACCACCTTTGTGCGAACCGTCGCACAGCGGCTGGTTCTTGCTGTTGCCGCAGGAGCACCACCAGTAGTCCTTGCCGGCTTCGACGGCCATGGCGTAGGGTGATTTCTGGGCGATCGTGGCTTGGGTCATGGCGATGCTCCAACAAGGTTGAGCCCGCATCATGCACTGAAAATTGGCGCAACCCAGCCGGCTGGCTAGACTCCGGTCACGGCGTGACCTGTCCATCCCCGACCGGCCGTCGACCATCCCAGGAGACCCCGTGACCGAAACTTCCACCCCCTTCGAGGCCATCACGCTGTCGGTGAACGACGGCATCGCGCAACTCACGCTGAACCGTCCGGCATCGCTGAACGCACTCAACGACGCCATGTTCCGCGAGATTCCACTCGCCGTCGCGCAAGCCACGCTGGCGGGCGCACGGGCCCTGCTGATCACCGGCGCGGGCCGCGGATTCTGTTCAGGTGCCGATCTGGTCGGGCGTGGCTTTGCGCCCACGACCTCGGAAGCTCAGCGCGAAGCCGTCAACCGGGCGGGATTTGAGCGCGTGATCACGCTCGTGCGAGCGATCAACGAAGCGCCGATGCCGGTCGTCTGTGCGATCAACGGCGTGGCCGCCGGTGGCGGGGTCGGCATCGCGCTGGCCGGCGATGTGATCTTGATGGCCAGCGGCGCGCGCTTCGTGCTGACCTTTGTGCCCAAACTGGGCCTGGTGCCCGATGTCGGCGCCACCTGGCTGATGACCCGCATGGTTGGGCGCGCCCGGACGCTGGCCGCAAGCTTGCTGGGCGACGCGATCAGCGCTCAAGACGCCGAGCGCTGGGGCATGGTGGCGCGCCTGGTGGACGACGCGCAGTTGCAGGCCGAGGCGATGGCTATTTGCCGACGCCTGGCCGACGGGCCGCAGGCAGCAGTGGCGCGCACGCGCCGCTTGGTCGATGCCGCGTCGGAGATGCCGATCGGCGCCCACATCCTGCTCGAACGCGACATGCAGGTGGGCCTGATCGGCTCGTCCGAGCACCTCGAAGGCATCGCGGCGTTCCGCGAGAAGCGCCCAGCCCGGTTCAGCTGAGCGACCTGGGCGCGTACACCGAAGCATCGGCGCCGACCGCATCCAGCGGGTAGCGCCGCCCTGCCAAGTGGTCCTCGATGCAGCGCAGCACCAGCGGGCTGCGGTGGCGCGCAGCGCTGGCGCGAACCTCGTCGGGCGTGAGCCAAAGGCGGCGCACGATGCCTGTGTCTAGCGAGCGACCGGGGTCGGGCAGGCCCACGCGCCCGGCATAGGCGATCCGCAGGTAGGTCACATCCTCGGCCGGCCGACCTTCGCTGCTCTCGCGAACAAAGCGAGACAGGTACACGCCTAGCAGCGCCAGCGGAACAAACTCGCAGGCCGTCTCTTCGAGGCACTCGCGAACCACGGCTTGCAGCGGCGATTCACCGGGGTCGAGGTGGCCGGCCGGGTTGTTGAGCTTCAGGCCTTCGGCCGTGTGTTCCTCGATCAGCAGGTAGCGGCCTTCGTGTTCAGCGACTGCCGCCACGGTGACGCTGGGTTTCCATCGGGTGTCGGTCATCGATTGATGGTAGCGGCAAGGCGCTGTATGACGTCCCACAAAGCCGCTTGAATGAAGTCAGTTAAGCTTCCAGCAGGAGGTGCCCCCTTCCCCTGGCGGGCACGTGAGGAGAATTGCATGCATATAGGCGTACCGCTCGAAACGGTGGCGGGTGAAAGCCGCGTTGCCGTGACCCCCGAGACGGCCAAGAAGCTCAAGGCCCAGGGCCACGAACTGCACATCGAATCCGGCGCAGGCGTGGCAGCCAGCGTCACCGACGAGGCATACATCGCCGCCGGCGCCGAGATCACCGACCGTGCGGGCGCGCTGGGCGCAGACTTGGTGCTCAAGGTTCGCGCACCGCGGGCCAATGAGCTCGGCCTGATGAAGCCAGGCGCCGCGCTGGTGGGCATGCTCAACCCCTTCGACGCGGCCGGGCTGCAGGCCTTGGCCGCCGCCGGCTTGACCAGCTTCGCGCTTGAGGCTGCGCCGCGAACCACCCGTGCCCAGAGCATGGATGTGCTGTCGAGCCAGGCCAACATCGCCGGCTACAAAGCGGTGATGATCGCCGCCGACAAGTACCAGCGCTTCTTCCCGATGCTGATGACCGCAGCCGGCACGGTCAAGGCCGCGCGTGTCGTGATCCTGGGCGTGGGCGTCGCGGGCTTGCAGGCCATCGCCACCGCCAAACGGCTGGGCGCGGTGATCGAGGCGAGCGACGTGCGGCCCTCGGTCAAGGAGCAGGTTGAGTCGCTGGGCGGCAAGTTCATTGAGGTGTCCTACGACACGGCCGAAGAGAAGGAGGCCGCTGTCGGTGTCGGCGGCTATGCCAGGCCGATGCCGCCGAGTTGGCTGGCGCGCCAGCAGATCGAGGTCGCCAAGCGGGTGGCCGCAGCCGACATCGTGATCTCGACCGCGCTGATCCCGGGCCGTGCCGCGCCGACACTGGTGACCGAGGACATGGTCAAGTCGATGAAGCCGGGTTCGGTGATCATCGACATCGCTGCCGGCAAGGGCGCCGACTCGAGTGGTGGGATGACAGGCGGCAACTGCCCGCTGTCCGAGGCTGGCAAGACGGTGGTCAAGCACGGCGTGACGATCGTCGGCGAGACCAACCTGGCCGCGCTGGTGGCGGCCGACGCGTCGGCACTGTACGCCCGCAATGTGCTCGATTTCCTCAAGCTGGTGCTCACCAAGGACGGCGGTTTTCAAGTGCCGATGGACGACGACATCGTCGCCGCCTGCTTGATGACGCAGTCCGGTGAAGTCAAGAGAAAGTAAACCATCATGGACATCCTCAACCCCACCATCACCAACCTGATCATCTTTGTGTTGGCCATCTACGTCGGCTACCACGTGGTCTGGACTGTCACCCCCGCGCTGCACACACCGCTGATGGCGGTGACCAACGCCATCAGCGCGATCGTCATCGTCGGTGCGATGCTCGCCGCGGCCTTGACCGAGACCACGCTGGGCAAGACCATGGGCGTGCTGGCCGTCGCGCTGGCCGCGGTCAATGTCTTCGGCGGTTTTCTGGTCACGCGTCGCATGCTTGAGATGTTTCGCAAAAAGGACAAGAAAGGGGGCCCGAAATGAAGGCCTCGCTCTGGGCCCCGGTGCTCGTCTTCCTGGCCACCTCAGTCCCCACGGTGCTGGTGCTCCAGCATCTGCAAATCGGCGGTGAATACCGCCTGTGGATCGCGATCGTGGTCGGCGGCCTCGCCACCGCCTTCGCACAGTCGCGGCTGGCGCAGCGGGAGAACAAACCATGAGCATGAACCTCGTCACGCTGCTGTACTTGGTCGCCAGCGTCTGCTTCATCCAGGCGCTCAAAGGCTTGTCGCACCCCACCAGTTCGATCCGCGGCAACCTGTTCGGCATGATCGGCATGACGATCGCGGTGCTGACCACGGCCGCGCTGATCGTCAAGCTCTCGCCGGGTAGCGCGTCCGGCATGGGCTGGGTGCTGCTCGGGCTGGTGGCCGGCGGCGCCTACGGCGCCTGGCGCGCCAAGACGGTCGAGATGACCAAGATGCCCGAGTTGGTAGCTTTCTTCCACAGCATGATCGGCATGGCCGCGGTGTTCATCGCGGTGGCTGCGGTGGTCGAGCCCCATGCCTTCGGCATGGTCGCCAAAGGCGTTGCGATTCCAGCCGGCAACCGGCTCGAGTTGTTCCTCGGCGCGGCGATCGGTGCCGTCACCTTCAGCGGCTCGGTGATCGCTTTCGGCAAGCTCAGCGGCACCTACAAGTTCAGGCTGTTCCAGGGTGCGCCGGTGCAGTTCGCCGGCCAGCACAAGCTCAACTTGTTGCTCGGCCTGGGCACGCTGGGTCTGGGTCTGGCGTTCATGCTCAGCGGCGACAGTGCCAGCAGCAACAGCTTCTTCTTCGCGATGCTGGTGCTGGCCTTCGTGCTGGGCGTGACCTTGATCATCCCGATCGGTGGCGCCGACATGCCGGTGGTGGTGTCGATGCTCAACAGCTATTCGGGCTGGGCGGCGGCCGGGATCGGCTTCTCGCTGAACAACGCGATGCTGATCGTTGCCGGCAGCTTGGTGGGCAGTTCGGGCGCGATCCTGAGCTACATCATGTGCAAGGCCATGAACCGCTCGTTCTTCAACGTGATCGGCGGCGGTTTCGGCGGCGAGGCCAGCGCTGCAGCCAGCGGCACGGCGGTGGCGCGGCCGGTCAAGACTGGCAGCGCCGACGACGCGGCTTTCGTGCTCGGCAATGCCGAGACCGTGGTGATCGTGCCAGGCTACGGCTTGGCGGTCGCCCGCGCACAGCATGCCGTCAAAGAGCTCGCGGCCAAGCTCACCGAGAAAGGCATCACGGTGAAGTACGCCATCCACCCGGTGGCCGGACGGATGCCAGGCCACATGAACGTGCTGCTGGCCGAGGCCGAAGTGCCTTACGACCAGGTGTTCGAGATGGAGGACATCAACGGCGAGTTCGGCCAGGCCGACGTCGCGATCATCCTGGGCGCCAACGACGTGGTCAACCCTGCGGCCCATATCAAGGGCAGCGCGATCTACGGCATGCCGATCCTGGAGGCTTACAAGGCCAAAACCATCATCGTCAACAAGCGTTCGATGGCTGCGGGCTACGCCGGGCTGGACAACGAGCTGTTCTACATGGACAAGACGATGATGGTCTTCGGCGACGCCAAGAAGGTGGTCGAGGACATGGTCAAGGCGATCGAGTAGTGGCTGGATCGGCGCGACAGCGCCTGACCCCGTGACGAAGGCCGGCATCGCCGGCCATTTGTTTTCTTGCATCGTCCCCTTCGCGGCTAGCGAATGCCCTGAGACCGCGCGCTTCAGCCCTGAGCCAGAATCGACCATGCCCTGGAGGGATCCGATGCACAAGATTTGGCTCAAGCAATACCCTGCCGGGGTGCCGGCAGAGGTCAAGACCGACCCCTACCCGTCCTTGGTGGCGTTGATCGACGAGAGCCTGCAGCGATACCGCGATCTGGCTGCCTACAAGTTCATGGGCCACTCCTTTCGCTTCGGCGAGATCGACGAGGCGTCGCACGCGCTGGCCGCCTGGCTGCAAGCGCAGGGCCTGGTGCGCGGCGATCGGGTGGCGATCATGCTGCCCAACGTGCCGCAATACCCGGTGGCGGTGGCCGCGGTGCTGCGCGCCGGTCTGGTGGTGGTCAATGTCAACCCGCTGTACACGCCGCGCGAGCTCGAACACCAGCTCAAGGATTCGGGCGCCAAGGCGATCGTCGTGCTGGAGAACTTCGCTGGCGTGCTGGCCCAGGTGGTCGAGCCATTGCCGATCAAGACCGTGCTGGTCGCGGCGATGGGCGACATGCTGGGCTGGTTCAAAGGCACGCTGGTCAACCAGGTTGTGCGGCGGGTCAAGAAGCTGGTGCCGGCCTTCACGCTGCCAGCTAGCGTGAGCAGCACGCGCTTCAACGAGGCGCTGGCGCGAGGCCGGCGCCTGCGCTTCGCACCTGTCGTGCTCGGACCCGACGACATCGCGGTGCTGCAATACACCGGCGGCACCACTGGCGTGAGCAAAGGCGCGGTGCTGTTGCACCGCAACCTGGTTGCCAACATCCTGCAGGCCGAAGCCTGGTATCAGCCTGCGCTCAAGAAGATACCGGCCGACCAGCAGATCGTCACCGTCTGCGCGCTGCCGCTCTACCACATCTTCGGTTTCAACGCCAACATGATGCTGGGCCTGCGCATGGGCGGCTGCAACATCCTGATCGCTAACCCGCGCGACATTCCAGCGCTGCTCAAGGACCTGGCGGCCCAGCCTTTCCACAGCTTTCCCGCGGTCAACACCTTGTTCGCGGCGATCGCCAACCACCCGGACTTTGACAAGGTCGACTGGAGCGCGCTGAAGATCTCGGTCGGCGGTGGCATGGCCATGACCCAGGGCACTGCGCGGCTTTGGTTGGACAAGACCGGTTGCCCGATCTGCGAAGGCTACGGCCTGTCTGAGACCAGCCCCTCGGCCACCTGCAACCCGGTCGACAGCATTGCTTTCAACGGCAGCATCGGCTTGCCGATGCCCAGCACCGAACTCGTGCTGCTCGACGACGAGGGCGCCGAAACGCCGCAAGGCAGCGCAGGCGAGATCGCGATCCGCGGCCCGCAGGTGATGGCTGGCTATTGGCAGCGCCCCGATGAAACCGCCAAGGCGATGACGGCTGACGGGTTCTTCCGCACCGGCGACATCGGCGTGATGGACGAGCGCGGCTACTTCCGCATCATCGAC
>JBILYN010000104.1:0-13361 GCA_044377715.1 Aquabacterium sp. | reverse complement strand
TGGACCTCGGCGACCTCGCGCAGGTAGACCGGCTTGCCCTGGTGGACGCCGACCACCAGGTCAGCGACATCGTCGGCCGAGCGCAGGAACTCGCCGGTCTGCACCGCCAGCATCTGCGGCGCTCGTGACGATCCCGCGGGCGTGTCGATCACCGACCCGGCCGGCATCGCGAAGTTGGCCGCGGCCAGCGTGCTCTTGAGCCGCAGCAGGTCGACGCCGCGATCGCGCAACCGGGTCGGGTCGAGCGTGACCTGCACCACCCGGCCGGGGCCGCCGATGGTGTTGACCTCGCGGCTGCCGGGCACGCGCTTGAGCTCGGCCTCCAGCGTGTGCGCGACGCGCTCGATCTCGACCGCGCTGCGCTGGTCTTGCGCCCACAGCGTGATGCCCAGCACCGGCACGTCGTCTATGCCCTTGGGCCTGACGATCGGCGTGAGCGTGCCCAGCCCGGCGGGCAGCCAATCCTGGTTCGCGTTGAGCACGTCGTAGAGCCGCACCAGCGCCTCGGTGCGTGGCACGCCAACCTTGAACTGCACCGTCAGCACCGCGACGCCAGGCCTGGCGACCGAGTAGCTGTGCTCGACGCCAGCGATCTGGCCCAGCACCTGCTCGGCCGGCCGCGCCACCAGCGCTTGCACATCGGCGCTGCTCGCGCCCGGGAACGGGATCAGCACGTTGGCCATCGTCACGTTGATCTGCGGCTCTTCCTCGCGTGGCGTCACCAGCACCGCGAACAAGCCCAGCAGCATCGCCACCAGCGCGAGCAGCGGGGTCAGCGCATGCGACTGGAAGCTGCGTGCCAAGCGGCCTGCAACACCCATAACTGCCGCCGACGGCGTCGGGTCTGAAGTCTTGCGCAAGTTGTCGCTCATGGCGCTGCCGTCGGGGCTACCGTCGGGGCTGTTGTCGGGGCTGTGGGCACCGCGCCGGCCAGGCCGGCCTGCACCGCGTCGAGCGCATGGCGCTCACCGGCTTTCAGGCCGGCCAGCACCTCGATGCCGGCAGCGCCGCGGTCTGCGCCGGTGCGCACCGCACGCAGCACGAAGCGCTGGTCCTGCACCACATAGACGGCGGTCAGTTCGCCACGCCGCAGCACTGCGGACGCTGGCAGCACCAGCGGCGCCGTGCTGGGCTGCGCGCCGGCGCGGCCCTGGAACAACACCCGCAAGGCCTGGCCGGGCAGCCCGGCGTCTGCCGTCGCAGCGGGCAACTCGAGCCGCCACTCGACAGTCTGAGATACCGCGTCGGCGGTCGGCAGCAGGCTGCGGCTGCTCGGGGCGATGCGCCTGCCGTCGGCCAGTTCGACCTGCACCTCTGCGGCCTTGCGCGCTGCTGCGGCCATCGATGAGGGCAGTTGCACCACCGCGCGCAGTGCGCCGGGGGCGTAGACCGTGGCGATCGCGCGGCCCGGCGCAGCCAGGTCGCCGGCCTGCAAGTGGGTGTCGAGCACGACGCCGTCGAAGGGTGCGGTGATGCTGGCAAAGCCGCGCACCAGCGTGGCCTGGTTGCGCCCGGCCTGGGCTTGTTGCAAGCCGGCCTGGGCGGCCTTGAACTGGGTCTCGGCCTGGTCGAGCGCGGCCTGGCTCAGAAAGCCCTGGGCGCGCAGATCGCGGCTGCGTTCGGCACCCAGCCGCGCATTGCGCGTCTCGGCTTCGGCCTGCGCAACGCCGGCCTCGCTGCGCTGGACAGCGGCCTGGGTTTCTCGCTCATCGACCCGTGCCACCAGCTGGCCGCTGCGCACCCGGTCGCCGGGCTTGACCGCGAGCACCAGCACGTTGCCGCCCACTTGCGCGGCCAGCGTGGCCTGGCGAACGGGTTGCAGCGTGCCGTCGATCGACAACCAGCCGTCGACGGCGCCGGCACGCGCCAGCGCGGTGGCCACGGGGGCCGCCTGCAGTGAGCCGCCGGCGGCGAGCAAACCGATGCCCAACAACACCGAAGCACGAAAGCCTGCCGCTGCAGGCTGTAAATCGCGGAGTCTGTAGATACCCATTACCGTATGCTACTACATACCCTATGGCGTATCAAGAGAAGTCATCGACAACGCTGTCGATGCCGGTTGATCTGTGGCAATGCCAACCCGATCAGGCGGCTGCGCGGTGGCCGAGAGAGTCGGCGCAGCTTGCTGCGCAAGGCGGTTCATGCTGCCGGTCGACGGCGGTCAGGCCGTTGCGTTGGATCAGTTGGCAGAGAGGTCAGAATCGGCCGATGAGGGACCCATCCGGAGCCGCAGGACATCGCATGAAAGGAGATCGCATGAAAGGAGATCGCATCAAACCGCTGCTTGCCGCCGCGCTGTGCGCCTGGCTGACGCTGCAAAGCGCGGCAGCCTTCGACCTGCAAGGCCACCGCGGTGCGCGCGGCCTGGCGCCCGAGAACACCTTGCCCGCCTTCGAGCGAGCGCTGGCGATCGGCGTGACGACGCTAGAGCTCGACGTGGCGATCACCCGCGACGGCGTGCTGGTGATTTCGCACGATCCGGCGCTCAACCCAGAGATCACCCGTGGCCCCGACGGTCAATTCCTGCCAGCGCCTGGCCCGCTGATCCGCCACCACAGCCTGGCCGAGCTGCGCCGATTCGAACTGGGACGGATCAAGCCCGGTTCGCGCTACGCGGCGCAGTTCCCAGACCAGGTGGCGGTCGACGGCACCCGCCTGCCCACACTGGCCGAGTTGTTCGCGCTGGTGCGTCGGTCGGGCAACGAGACCGTTCGCTTCGACATCGAGACCAAGGTCTCGCCGCTGGCCCCTGAGGACACGCTGGCGCCCGAGCCTTTCGCGCGGGCATTGATCGCCGCGATCCGCGACGCCGGCATGGCTTCGCGCAGCAGCATCCAGTCCTTCGACTGGCGTACGCTGCAACTGGTGCAGCGCGAGGCGCCTGAAATTTCCACCGTCTACCTCAGCGCGCAGCAGCACTGGCTCGACAACATCGGCGCTCGCGCGGCCACCGATTCACCCTGGACCGCGGGCTTGCGCTACCGCGACCACGGCTCGGTGCCCAAGCTGGTGCAGGCCGCGGGCGGGCGAATCTGGGCGGCCTATTTCGGCGATCTCGACGCCGGTCTGGTCAAACAGGCGCAGGCGCTGGGCTTGCAGGTGCTGGCCTGGACCGTCAACGACCGAGCGCAGATCGCAAGGCTGATGGACCTGGGCGTGGACGGTCTGATCAGCGACCGGCCCGACCGGGTTCGCGCCGAGATGGCGCGTCGCGGCCTGGTGTTGCCGCCGGCCACGCCGCCTTGACCTTGGAGCTCGCCGCCCGCTTGCCACTGGCTGTATGCTTTCGGGTTGGCCTGGCGCGAGCCCGCGCTGCCCGTCCCCATTTTCTGTGGAGTTTCTTTCGATGACCCGAGTCTTCAACTTCAGCGCCGGCCCGGCCGCGCTGCCCGAATCCGTGCTGCGCCAAGCCGCTGACGAGATGCTCGACTGGCACGGCAGCGGCATGTCGGTGATGGAGATGAGCCACCGCGGCAAGGAGTTCATCGCGATCCACGCCGAGGCCGAATCGCTGCTGCGCGAGCTGATGGCGATTCCCGCCAACTACAAGGTGCTGTTCATGCAGGGTGGGGCGATGGCCGAGAACGCGATCGTGCCGATGAACCTGCTGCGCGGCAAGGCCGGCGCCGACTACATCAACACCGGCGAATGGTCTAAGAAGTCGATCAAGGAAGCCAAGAAATACTGCAAGGTCAACGTCGCGGCCAGCGCCGAGGCCAGCAACTTCAGCTGCGTGCCGGCGCGCGCCGACTGGCAGCTCGACCCCGATGCGGCTTATGTGCACATCTGCTCGAACGAGACCATCGGCGGCGTCGAGTACCACTTCACGCCCGACGTCGGCAGCGTGCCGCTGGTGGCCGACATGTCGAGCAGCATCCTGTCGCGCCCGGTCGATGTCGCCAAGTACGGGTTGATCTACGGCGGCGCGCAGAAAAACATCGGCCCGGCCGGGCTGACGATCGTCATCGTCCGCGACGACCTGATCGGCCAGGCGCTGGCCTGCACGCCATCTGCCTTCGACTACAAGCAGCAGGCCGACAACGACTCGATGCTCAACACCCCGCCGACCTACGCGGTCTACATCGCCGGGCTGGTGTTCAACTGGATCAAGTCGCGCGGCGGTCTGGTGGCGATGGAGGCGCACAACCGCGCCAAAGCCGCGCTGCTGTACGACTACCTCGACGCCAGCGCTTTCTACAGCAACCCGGTGGCGCTCGCTGACCGCTCGCTGATGAACGTGCCTTTCAAGCTGCGCGACGAGAGCCTGGACGACGCGTTCCTAAAGGGCGCTGTCGCGCGCGGCATGGTCCAGCTCAAAGGCCACCGCTCGGTGGGCGGGATGCGGGCTTCGATCTACAACGCGATGCCGGTCGAAGGCGTTCAGGCGCTGGTGGCCTACATGAAGGAATTCGAGGCCCAGCATGGCTGACCGGATCGGCGTTCTGGTGCTCAACCAGATCTCGGCCAGCGGCCTGTCCAGGCTGCCTGCAGAGAACTTCCGCGTCGGCAAGGACCTGGCTGACCCGGCGGCGATTCTGCTGCGATCGGCCGACCTGCACAGCGTGGCAATCCCGGCCAGCGTGCGGGCGATCGGCCGTGCCGGCGCCGGCACCAACAACATCCCGGTCGAGGCGATGAGCCAGCGCGGCGTGCCGGTGTTCAACGCGCCTGGCGCCAACGCCAACGCGGTCAAGGAGCTGGTGCTGCTGGGCATGTTGATGGCCGCGCGCCAGATCGCGCCGGCGCTGCGCTTTGTCGCTGCGCTCGATACCGCCGCGCCCGACCTGGACAAGGCGGTCGAGGACGGCAAGAAGGCTTTCGCGGGCTACGAGCTCGCGGGCCAGACCCTGGGCGTGATCGGCTTGGGCAAGATCGGCTGCCTGGTTGCCGAGGCGGCGATCAAGCTCGGCATGAACGTGCTGGGTTTCGACCCGGAGATCACGGTCGACGCGGCCTGGAGCCTGCCCTCGCAGGTGCGGCGCGCTGCCAGCGTCAACGATGTGCTGAAGAACTCGCAGTTCGTCACGCTGCATGTGCCGCTGGTCGATGCCACCCGGCACCTGGTCAACGATGCCAACATCGGCCTGATGCGTGCCGGTGCGGTGTTGCTGAACTTCAGCCGCGAAGGCGTGGTCAGCGACAGCGCGGTGCTCGACTCGATCGAGGCCAGACACCTAGGCCAATACGTCTGCGACTTCCCCGGTGCTGCGCTGCACGGCAAGCCCGGCGTGGTGGCGCTGCCGCACCTGGGCGCATCGACCCGCGAGGCCGAGGAGAACTGCGCGGTGATGGTGGTCGACCAACTGCGCGACTACCTGGAGAACGGCAACGTCGTCAACGCGGTGAATTTCCCGCAGGTCAGCATGCCGCGCGAATCGGCGTTCCGGGTCGCGATCGCCAACGCCAACGTGCCCAACATGCTGGGCCAGATCTCGACCGCGATGGCTCAGGCCGGGCTGAACATCCACAACATGGTCAACAAGTCGCGCGGCGGCATGGCCTACACCTTGGTCGATGTCGACAGCCCCGTCACGCCCGAGGTGCAGGCCGGCATCGCCGCGATCGGCGGCGTGCTGGCGGTTCGCTACTTGCCGGCAACCTGAGTCGGGCGCCGGGCGGCGGTGTCGCCGGCTGACAGTGCCACCGGACCTATCATCCGCGCGGCCAACCCCCACTGCCCTCGCCACATGCCGCCCCTGCTGAGCCATTCCCTTCGCATCCTGACCGGCGATCACGACCTGCCGGACGACCGCTTCAGCGACCATGTCAACAACGCGCGCTATTTCGCTTTCATCAACCAGACCTTCCACGGCTGGTACGTGGCGATGGGCATACGCGACGGCAAGCTCGTTCAGGGCGCGATGATGGCGCACCTGGAATACGACTTCCTCGGCGAAGTCAAGCCACCGGCCACGCTGCTGTGCAGCATCGAGGTCACCCGCGTCGGACGCTCCAGCATGGAGCATTCGATCACGGTCGAGGACCTCGGGGTCGGCGGCGCAGACCCGCCGCGTCTGGCTGGGCGCGGCCGGTCGGTCCATGTCTGGTTCGACCGCCGAGACAAGCGATCGTTGCCCTGGCCGACCGAGGTCCTTGCGCGCTGCTGGCCTTCGGCAGGGTGATCAAGCTGTCCGCTGGTTGACAGTGTCGCGTTGCCGCGAGCCCTAGGCTGACAGGCTGTCGCGTCGCGGCGGCGCGGCGGCGTGACGAGGGCTTTTCGATCAGCCCGACGTCGCAGCAGGCCGCGACGTCATTCGCTCTCACTGTCCCTTCTTGAACGAAAGCCTATCCGCCATGAACTCCCGTGAACTACGCCTGAAGAACCGCCCGACCGGCACCCCTAGCGCCGCCGACTTCGAACTCGCCGAGGTCACGCTGGCAAAACCCGGTCAAGGGCAGTTGCTGGTACAGAACCTGGCGATGAGCGTCGACCCTTACATGCGCGGACGCATGCGCGATGTGAAGTCGTACTCGGCGCCCTGGCAAATCGGCGAAGTGATGCAAGGTGGTGCGGTCGGCCGGGTGCTCGAGAGCCGGCACCCGGGTTTCGCGGCGGGTGATCTGGTTTCGAGCAACCTCGGATGGCGCGAGGCCTTCGTCAGCGATGGCGCCGGCATCTCGCGCATCGCCGACCCGGTGGCGCCGCCCTCGGCCTACCTCGGCGTGCTCGGCATGCCGGGCATGACGGCTTATGTCGGTCTGCTGCACATTGCCGCGCTCAAAGCCGGCGAGACGGTGTTTGTCTCGGGTGCGGCGGGCGCCGTCGGCAGCCTGGTGGGCCAGATCGCCAAGATCCGCGGCTGCACCGTGGTGGGCTCGGTCGGATCGGCTGACAAGATCGAGTACTGCCGCGGGATCGGTTTCGACCATGTCTTCGACTACCACGCCGGCGACCTGCCGGGGCAGTTGCGCCGCGCCGCGCCCGAGGGCTTGGATGTCTATTTCGACAACGTCGGCGGTGACCATCTGCAGGCAGCGCTCGGCGCGATGCGGGTCAACGGCCGCCTGGCGCTGTGCGGCGCGATCGCCAATTACAACGCCACCGCGCCCGTCCCCGGGCCGAACAACCTGATGCTGGCGATCGGCCAGAGCCTGACGCTGCGCGGCTTCATCGTCAGCCGGCACGAGGACCTGCGCGCCGATTTCATGCGAGACATGAGCGCTTGGGTGACCTCTGGCCAGGTGAAGTACCGCGAGACCCGCTACGAAGGCCTGGCCCAAGCGCCGCAGGCTTTCATCGGACTGTTCAGCGGCGCCAACACCGGCAAGATGATCGTCCACTTGGCGGACTGAGGCGCGAGCATCCAGCCCTGCGCGCCCCGGGCGCGCGGGCGAACCTTCAACCCAGGGAGTCGGGCCTTGAATCGACCAGTCATCGACAAAGAGGGCTTGCGACGCAAGTACCTCGAGGAGCGCAACAAGCGACTTCGCCCCGACGGCAACCAGCAGTACCTGGAGATCAAGGCGGGCTTCGCCCATTACCTGGACGACCCCTACCTGCCGGTCAAGCCGCGCCAGGCCAAGACCGATCACGTCAGCTTCGCGTTCATCGGGGGCGGTTTCGCCGGTCTGGCGACGGCGGCGCGCTTGGTCGAAGCCGGCATCACCGACGTTCGCGTCATCGACAAAGGCGGTGATTTCGGCGGCACCTGGTACTGGAACCGCTACCCCGGCGCGCAGTGCGACACCGCGTCGATGGTCTACATGCCACTGCTCGAAGAGACCGGCCACATGCCGACCGAGAAGTACGCCCATGCGAGCGAGATCCTGGCGCATTGCCAGCGCATTGGCAGGCATTACGGGCTCTACGACAACGCGCTGCTGCACACCCAGGTTCGCGCGCTGAGCTGGGACGAAGCGAGGTCGTGCTGGCTGATCGAGACCGACCGCGGCGACGCATTCACCGCGCAGCACATCGGCCTGGGCACCGGCCCGCTGCATGTTCCTAAGCTGCCGGGCATCCCGGGGATCGAATCCTTTCAAGGCCATTCATTCCACACCAGCCGTTGGGACTATGGCTACACCGGCGGCGACCCCTCGGGCGCGCCGCTAGACAAGCTGACCGGCAAGCGGGTCGCGATCATCGGCACCGGTGCGACCTCGGTGCAGTGTGTGCCGCACCTGGCGCGCGCCTGCCAGGCGCTGTATGTTTTCCAGCGAACGCCTTCGTCGGTCGATGCGCGCAACAACGCGCCGATAGACCACGAATGGTTTGCAGGCATCGCCACACCTGGATGGCAGCAGCGCTGGCTCGAGAACTTCACCGCCAACCAGGCCGGCGGCAACGCCAAGGTCGACCTGGTTCAGGACGGCTGGACCGACCTGGCCGGACGGATACGCGCTCAGATCAGCAAGCTGGCGCCTGCCGAGCGCAGCGTGCCCAAGATGCTGGCCGCCTACGAGGACGCCGACTTCGAGAAGATGACCGAGATCCGCGCCAGGACCGACGCGATCGTGCAGGACCGCGACACTGCCGACAAGCTCAAGGCCTGGTACCGGCAGTTGTGCAAGCGCCCCTGTTTTCACGACGCTTACCTGCAGGCTTTCAACCAACCCGGGGTGCATCTCGTCGATACCGAGGGCCGAGGCGTCGAGCGCATCACCGCCACCGGTGTCGTCGTCGCCGGTCGCGAATACCCGGTCGACTGCATCATCTATGCCTCGGGCTTCGAGGTTGGCACGCCGCTGCAGCGCCGCGCAGGCTTCGACTTGATCGGCCAAGGCGGCCGGCGCCTGTCGGAGCATTGGGCGCAGGGCATGCGCAGCCAGCACGGTATCCATGTGCACGGCTTCCCGAACGCGTTCTTTGTCCAGCCGACCCAGGGCGCCAACCTGATCTCAAACGTGCCGCACAACCTGACCGAGGCCGCGACCACGATCGCCACGGTGGTCGCTCACGCACGCGACAAAGCCTGCGCTGCGGTCGAAGTCACCGAAGCTGCCGAGAACGCCTGGGTCGACCTGCTGCGGGCCAGTCCGGGCCGGATGACCAGCTCACCCGACTGCACGCCGGGTTACTACAACAACGAGGGCCAGGACCCGGGGCCGGCAGCGCGGCTCAATGTCGGCTATCCCGCAGGCGCCACCGCTTACTTCAAGTACCTGGCCGAATGGCGCAGGTCGGGGCGTTTCGACGGGCTGTCGTTTCGCTGAGCGCGCAGCAGCGCGCGTCGACCTTGGCCAACAACTGGACCCTGGGGCTGGACAATTTCGGCACGCCCTCTGGCATCGCGCTGTACCTGTGGGACGGCTTTGTCATCGGCCGCAAGCTCTGGCTGGAGCTGGGCTACACGGTGACGGGCACGCTGGTGTCCTTCGTGTTGGGCAGTGTCTCGGCGCTGCTGCTGGGCTTGGTCTTCGTGATGTCTCCCAAGGTCGAGCGGGCGATGGACCCCTACTTGATGGTGGTCAACGCGATGCCGCGCTTTGCGTTGGCGCTGCTGGCGCTGTTGTCGATGCTGGGCATGGCGGTGACTTGCGCTATGACGCGGCTTGAGAAAACCCTGTTGAAATGGCAGTGATGCCACGCACACCCGAAGCCACTGTCATGCTCGCCGGTGACGGTCACGCCGTTGTCGGCGCCAGTCAGGAACCAGGAGTCCCCTCATGACCCATGCCCAAGCCTTGGACGCTGCCGCCCGCGACCGGGCCTTCAACCTGCCGCTGGACCAGATCGACCCCAGCGACCTGAACCTGTTCGAGCAAGACACGGTCGGCCACTATTTCGATCGACTGCGCCGCGACGACCCGGTGCACCGCTCGCACAGCCCGCGCTTCGGCGACTTCTGGTCTGTCACCCGCTACGAAGACATCATGGCGGTCGACATCAACCACGCCGTGTACTCGTCCGATGTCATGCTGGGCGGTATTTCGTTGATCGAGCGGCCGATCGCCAACCGCGGCAAGTCGTTCATCGCCGCTGACCCGCCCGAGCACGACGAGCAGCGCAAGGCGGTCAGCCCCATCGTCGCGCCGGGCAATCTGGCCGGCATGGAGTCGCTGATCCGCGAGCGCACCGCCAAGGTGCTCGACAGCCTGCCGCGCAACCAGAATTTCAACTGGGTGGAAAAGGTCTCGATCGAGCTCACGACGCTGATGCTCGCCACATTGTTCGACTTCCCGCTCGAGGACCGCAAGCTGCTGACCTGGTGGTCGGACGTGATCACCACCTTGCCCGAGGAGGGCGGCATGTTCAGCACCGAGGAGGCGCGCCATGCCGAGGTGCTGAAGATGCTGGAATACTTCACGCGCCTGTGGAACGAGCGCGTCAACGCGCCGCCGCGCAACGACTTGATCTCGATGCTGGCGCACAACCCGGCCACGCGCTATTCGCCGCCCAATCAACTGCTGGGCAACTTCGGGCTGTTGATCGTCGGCGGCAACGACACCACGCGCAACTCGATGACCGGTGGGCTGCTGGCGCTGCACGACCACCCCGATCAGTACGCCAAGCTGCGTGCCAACCCGGCGCTGGTGGACTCGCTGGTGCCCGAGATCATCCGCTGGCAGACGCCGCTGGCCCACATGCGCCGCACCGCGGTGGCCGATGCCGAGCTGGGCGGCAAGCGCATCAGCAAGGGCGACAAGGTCGTCATGTGGTACCTGTCGGGCAACCGCGACGAGCGCGTGATCCAGGACCCCGACCGCTTCATCATCGACCGCGCGCGGCCGCGCCAGCACTTGTCGTTTGGCTTCGGCATCCACCGCTGTGTCGGCAACAGGCTGGCGGAGATGCAGCTGGCGATCCTGTGGCAAGAGATCCTGAAGCGCTTCCCAGTGATCGAGGTCGTCGGGCCGCCCAAGCGGGTCCGATCGAATTTCGTCCGCGGCTTCACCGACCTGCAAGTTCGAATCCCTGGCTGATCCGCAATGAAACAAAGCACTGCAGCTCCACGCCTTTTTCAGTCGAGACACCATGAACAACCTTGAGACCCAGCTGCAGGACGTGCTCGCCAAGCGCTTCGGCAGCGCTGTTGACGTGCCGGCCGATCTGCCCGGCTTGGACAGCCTGCTGCGCATGGTCGAGCAATCGTCGCAGCGGCGCTGGGCGGCCACCGCCGTGCCGCCCGAATTGACGCGTCTGCTGGCGGCTTGCGCGCTGTGCGCGCCGACCAAGAGTTATCTGCAGCAAGCCGACATCGTTGACGTTCGCGACCCCGCGCAGCGCGCCGCGCTGACGGCGCTGACGCCCAGCATGCCCTGGCTCGCCGATGCGCCGGCGTTGCTGGTGTTCTGCGGCAACGGCCGGCGCTTCAAGCGTTTGTTCGAGCGCGCGGGTCAAGCCTTCTCGAACGACCACCTCGACAGCTTCTTCAACCCCACGGTCGATGCGTCGCTTGTGATGATGAACTTCATCAACGCCGCGGCCGCAATAGGCCTGGTGAGCTGCCCCATCAGCCTGCTGCGCAACCAGGCCGACAAGCTGGCGCAGATCCTGGCCTTGCCTGAGCGGGTCGTCCCGGTCGCCGGCCTGTGCATAGGCTACCCGGCGGCGCCAACAGCCTTGAACCCCAGGTTGTGTCTGGCAGCCACCTTCCACACCGACCGCATCGGCGCCGTCGATGACGATGCGGCCGTCGACGACTTCGATGCGCGCTACATCGCCGCTCGCGCCGAGCAGTCTGGCGGCGCCGCGCCGCCCAGGGCCTGGTCGACGGAACGGCTGCACCAGTACAGCGCATCGCAGCGCGACGACTGGGGCCGCTTTGTTCGGGCCCAGGGCTTCGACCTGCGCTGAAATCCTTCACCCTCCACCGGGACGCCACGATGAACACCATGTCCCATGCTGCCCCCCACCCAAGCGCCTGGCAGGGCGCGCAGATGCAGCAGCGCGACGACTGGGTTGTTCACCTGACGCCGGCGCACAACCGCGAGTTGAATGAAGCGCTGGCGTTTGCAAAGTCCCGCAACGCCGAGATTCCGGCGCTGCAGCGGTAGGACTTTCCGCTGCCGACGCTGGCAGCGCTGTTCAAGGATCTGGCCGCAGAGCTGATGCAAGGGCGCGGCTTCGCGCTGCTCAGGGGCCTGGCCATCGACGCGCGACCAGGGCATGGCCATGCCGAGCCAGGTGATCGACTCGTCGATGATGGACTTGACCATCGGCCTCGTCGCTGCGGGCAAGGTGCTGGCGCTCACCGCAAGGCGCCAGGCCGATTACCTGCAAGCGCTGGGGCTGGTGCGCATCGTGGCGGCGGCACATGCCGAGCGGCTGGGCCTGGATCTCAAGGTCGCGCTGTTCACGGCCTCCGGCACCGTAGCTCGCGCGGAGATCGGGCGACTGCTGGACTGCTTGGCGCAGGTCTTGGGCAGCCCTAAAGCGTCGAATGAAGAAGTTTAATCACTTAACTCAATATAGTTATTTTAATAATAAAATTGTTTCGTAAAAATCCATTTGAATGGTGAAAATATTTTAAATGAGCTAAAGTGTTACTAAGAAATAAATGAAATTGGTTCACTTATCGAGTGAATTCTAGTATAATTGGCCATATGAGCCTCGAAAATTCTTCAAAACCTATTTTTACATCACGCCGCATGGAGCAGCAATGGCAGCGAATGCAAGGCGTCAAAATGGTACGGGCAGGCATTCCGGCGCGCGTTGTGGCTGAGCAATTCTCCGTGTCCGCGCGGGTCGTTTTTAAATGGGTCGCCGCTTTTTCCGAGGGTGGCCAAAATGCCCTGCTTGCCAAGGAAGGCGCCGGCCGACCGCCCAAAGTCACAGCTGAGCAACTGCAGTGGATCGCCGATACCGTGCGCGATCAAACCCCCGACCAACTTAGATTCGAGTTCGGCTTGTGGACGCTTCGCATCATCGGCCAACTTATTGAACGCCAGTTCAACATGACGTTGAGTTTGCCGACGCTGGGCAAGGTGATGAAGCGGTTGGGCTTCACGCCTCAACGCCCGCTGTACCGCGCCTACGAGCAGGACGCTAGCCTTGTGCAGCGTTGGCACACCGATGAGTTCCCAAGACTCCAGGCGCGCGCCAAAGCCCGGGGAGCGTTGATCATGTTCGCCGACGAAGCAGGGATGCGAAGCGACTACCACGCCGGTACCACTTGGGGGCCCAGAGGCCGCACCCCTGTGGTCCGTGCCACCGGCCAACGCGTGTCTGTGCAGATGCTGTCGGCCATCGGAACCAATGGCCAACTGCAGTTCATGATCCATGACGGGCGCGGCAACGCCGAAGTCTTTTGCGGCTTCCTCAGGCAGTTGATGCTCGGCGCAACTCAGCCAATATTCTTGGTCGTAGACGGTCATTCAATTCACAAAGCCAAAATTGTTCAAGATTACGTCGCCTCCACCAACGGCGAATTGGAACTCATCTTCTTGCCACCTTACTCGCCGCAGCTCAATCCCGACGA
>JBILYN010000374.1:0-4579 GCA_044377715.1 Aquabacterium sp. | reverse complement strand
TCGGTGAAGTACGGGTCGTAAGGCGCGACCCAGGGCGCGAGCAGCGCCGCGAGCACCATCAGACCCAGCACCAGCGCAGCGACCAAGGCGACGCGGTCGCGCATCAGCCGGGCCAGCAGACCGCTGCGGCGCTTGGACGGCAGCGCGGTGATCGGCGTGGCGGCACTCATGTGCGCTGCACCCGGGGATCGAGCACGACGTACAGGATGTCGACGCTCAGGTTGATCAGCAAGAAAGCCAGCGCCAGGATCATGATCGCGCCCTGGGCGGTGGGAAAATCGCTGCTGACGATCGCACCCACTGCCAGCCGCCCGACGCCAGGCCAGGAGAACATCGTCTCGGTGACGACCGCGCCACCCAGCAGAAAAGCTGCTTGCAGACCGACCAGCGTGACGACCGGGATCAGCGCGTTGCGCAGCGCGTGGTGGATCACGACCGCCGACTCGCGCAAACCCTTGGCGCGGGCGGTGCGGACGAAGTCCGCGCCCAGCACCTCGAGCACCGCTGTACGCGTCAGTCGTGCAATAGGTCCGATCAGCACGCTGCCCAAGGTCAGGCAGGGCAGGATCAGGCTGGGCAGGCCGCCGTCCCAGACCGGGCCGGTGCGCCCGGTGAACGGCAGAAAGTCCCACAGGTAGCCGACGTACTGGATCAGCAGCAAGCCGACGAAGAACACCGGCATCGACACCCCCGCGACCGACAGCGCGACGATCGCGCGGTCGAGCAGCGTGCCGCGCCGCACCGCGGCGATCGTGCCCAGCAGCAGGCCCAGTGGCACGGCCAGCAGCATGGCCCCGACCATCAGCTCGGTGGTCGGGCCGATGGTGGCCTCGAGCTCCTCGAGGACGGATTTGTTGGAGATGATCGATCGACCCAGGTCGCCTTGGGCGACGCGACCGATGTACTCGGCGAACTGGATCATCAGCGGCCGGTCGAGACCGAGGTCGAGCCGAATGGCCGCGACGATCTCGGGGCTGGCGTCAGCGCCGGCGATGATCAGCGCCGGGTCGGCAGGGGCGACCTGCATCAGGCAGAAGCACAGGAACAGGATGCCGACCAGCACAGGCAGTGACACCAAAAGCCTTCGCGCGATCATCGGTCCCAAGTCAGCATCTCCTTGCGGGTCTAGCGCCCGAAGGACCGAAGGCTAAACGGGATCTGCTGCAGACGTCAATCGCGTAATCCCGTGATCGCGTATTCCCGTGGTTGCGTAATTCCGTGCTTGCGTTCTCGCGCTGACGACGAATGACCTGGGTCGCCCGCTGTCGGCTAGTCCCAGACGCGACAACGCCGCTGTGACAGCGGATGCCATGATGAGTCAGCGCCTACCCTGTTCATTCCGTCCAACCTTAGAACCCACTCCACGACCATGAGCGACTACACCACGCTGTTGTACGAGCAGCCCGCGCCCGGTGTGGCGCGAATCGTCATCAACCGTCCCGAGGCGCGCAATGCGCAGAACCTCGAGATGGGGTATGAGTTGAATGCGGCATTCGATCGCGCGGTGCTGGACGACAGCGTCAAGGTCATCGTGCTGGCTGCCGCCGACCCGCATTTCTCGTCTGGCCATGACTTGCGTGGAGACGGCGGCGTGGTGCTGGGTGACCGACCCATCGTCTCGAGCTGGGGTGGTTTCAAGCAACCCGGCGCGCACGGCCGCTTTGCCCGCGAGCAAGAGATCTACCTGCAGAACACCCGGCGTTGGCGCAACCTGGCCAAGCCGACGATCGCTGCGGTGCAGGGCCGTTGCATCGCCGGTGGCCTGATGCTGGCATGGGCTTGCGACCTGATCGTCGCCAGCGACGACGCGACTTTCTGCGACCCGGTGGTGACGATGGGCGTGTGCGGCGTCGAATGGTTTGTCCACCCCTGGGAACTGGGCGCGCGCAAGGCCAAAGAGTTCTTGTTCACCGCAGACGACTGGAGCGCACAGGAGGCGCACCGTCTCGGCATGGTCAACCGGGTCGTGCCACGCGCCGACCTGGAAGCCGAGGTGCTCAAGCTCGCACTGCGCATCGCTGCGAAACCGGCTTTCGCGCTGCAGATGGTCAAGAAAGCGGTCAACCAGACGCTGGACATCATGGGCCAGCAAAGCTCGATCGACCAGGCTTTCGCGCTGCACCACTTGTGCCACGCCCACAACATGCAGGAATTCGGCCAGGTCATCGACCCGGCCGGCATGCCCGCAGCGGTCAAGCGCCGGGTCTAGACCTCTAGACACAGGGCTTGGCCAGAAGACCTTGACGTCGACGCCCGCAGCAGGCTTGCGGCTGTGCAAGTTCTTGCGCCTTGGGCTTCATCGGCGTCGGGCGTGCGGGTGATCGGCCTGGGCTTCGGTTGTCGCGTCAAACCGGCATCGTGCGGCTTCTCTCACCGCCCGGCCCCACCATGCTGCGTCGAAAGTTCTTCAAGGGCGCGACACATGCCCGCTTGGCCCTTGCCCTCATCGCGCTGCTGGCGGCCAGCCTGGCGCGCGGTCGCCAAGCCTGCCTCCAAGCCACCCAACGTCCACATCGTCCACATCGTCGACTGCGAGCAGCGTGCGATCACCTGGACCTACGGCGTGCTCGGCGTCAAAGGCCATGCGCCGGGTTACCTAAACTACCCCGACGGCGTCGACCTCGACCTGTACCGAGACTGGAAGATCGCCTTGCCCAAGAAATGAAGCGGCCCTGATGCCCAGCACCCACGCTCGCCCGGAGACGGCGGTTCGTCGGGCTATGCCACTGGCATCGATCAGCACCTTCGGCCACAGCGGGCGGAAGATCTCGGCCGTCAATGGGTTTGACTCAGAAGTTGCCTTCTGAAGATAGCGTATATGCTATAATTATTCTGTTGAATTGGGATATCACATACCACGATGAGAAGCTCCAGGAGGCGGTGCTCGCACTTCCTGCCGGGCTGCTGGCTCGGTATCTGCATCTGACGGATCGAATGCTGCAGTACGGTCCAGATCTGGGCATGCCTCACACCCGCGCAATGGGCACGGGGCTCTTCGAAATGCGCCTGAAGTCTGGACGGGTCTTTTATTGCACCTTGCTTGCGGGGCGTATCGTCATGCTGCATCAGTTTGTCAAGAAAACCGACAAGACACCTGCCAAAGAAATGGCTGTCGCGCGCAAGCGCATGAAGGAGTGCAAAGATGCTGACGCATGAGCAGTTGCGCGCCAAGGCACTCGGACGCGCGGAAGTAAAGTCCCAATACGAGGAGCAGGGCGATGAGTACGCACTGCTAGACGAATTCCTGAAAGCACGATCAGACCAAGGACTCACGCAGGCGCAAGTCGCAGAGAGAATCGGCACCACGCAATCTGCCGTGGCCCGCATGGAGTCTGGCCGTGGCAAACACTCCCCCTCGCTCGCAACCCTCTCCAAGTATGCGGAAGCGCTCGGGTGCAAGCTGGAAGTCAAGCTCGTTCGCAAGCGCAGTAGAGCGGGAAACTTGACGGAGCGGCCCATCGGACTCACCTCGCGTACCGCCGACTCCTGAGCGCCCCAAGGCCGGCCGAAGCCGGCCGCCCCCCGTGGGGATCAAGCAAAGTGGCAAAGCCACATTTGCTTGAGAGCTTGGGTGGCTGAGCTCGCGGCCCTGATGCCCAGGCATCGCGCTCGCCCTCAGACCGCGGTTCGTCGGGCTATGCCGCTGGCGTCAGCACCGGATAGTCGGTGTAGCCTGCCGCCCCACCGCCGTAGAAGGTCGCTCGCTGGTAGGGCGTGAAGGCTGCGCCGAGCTCGACGCGCTTCGGCAGGTCGGGGTTCGAGATGAAGAAGCGGCCGAATGCCACCGCGTCGGCACGTCCTTCGCGAACTGTTTGCAGCGCGCCGTCGCGGTCGTAGCCGCCGGCATCGATCAGCACGTTTGGCCACATCGGGCGGAAGATCTCGGCCGTCGAGGGCTGGCCTTCACGAACGATGTCAGCCTTGCCGGTGCCGCTGGCGCGCGGCTCGATCAGGTGCAGGTACACCAGGCCGATCTTGGCGAGCTCGCGCACCAGGTACGAGTACAGCGGCAGTGGATCGGTCTCGCCGCTGTCATTGGCCACGCCCCAGGGCGACAGCCTGATGCCGGTACGGTCGGCGCCGATCTCGTTGGCGACGGCCTGGGCGATCTCCAGGTGCAGACGACTGCGGTTCTCGATGCTGCCGCCATAGCGGTCGCTGCGATGGTTGCTGCGCGACTGCAAGAACTGCTCGAGCAGGTAGCCGTTGGCGCCGTGGATCTCGACGCCGTCGAAGCCGGCGCTGATCGCATTCGCCGCTGCCTGGCGCCAGCTCTCGACCAGCCCCGGCATCTCGGCGCTGTCGAGCGCGCGCGGCACCTCGAAAGGCGACGGTGTCCCGTCGCGCGCGGTCGTCATGCCTTGCGCGGCAATCGCCGATGGCCCGACCGGTGCACCACCATCGGCCTGGAAGCTCGAATGCGAGACCCGTCCGGTATGCCACAGCTGCAGATAGATCACGCCACCCTTGGCGTGCACCGCATCGGTGACCAAGCGCCAGCCGGCGATCTGTGCCGCGGTGTGGGTGCCCGGCACCTTGGCGTGGCCGTGTCCCTGCCAGGACACTGGCGAGGCCTCGG
>JBILYN010000373.1:0-4590 GCA_044377715.1 Aquabacterium sp. | reverse complement strand
GATGACGCATTCTGTGCCGGCACCTGACGAAGCCTTGGCTCACGCACTGGCGATGATCGTGGCTGCCAACGGACGAATCGACGTGCGAGAACTGAGCGCGCTCGACGAACTCCATGCGTTCCGGCGTGTCGGCGTGAGCCGCGAACGCTTCGTCGACATCGCCCGCTCCTGCGTGGTCGATGTCGGGGCGCATCTTTGTGATCGCTCGTGGCTCTGCGCTGACCATCTGACCTACATCGACGCACTGCTCGATGCGGTTCCGGGTACCAATGACAGGATGCTCGTCTGCCGCCTGGCCGCGGCGGTCATCACCGCGGATGGAAGAGTGACGCACGACGAGCGGCTTGTGTACGACCACGCCCTGGCGCGCTGGCGCATCAATCAATCCGATGTGACGCAGGCGATCCTTGACGACCGAGTTCGATGAACGCTGCGCCGAGGCGGCGCAGCAGGACCCAGGTCGCTACAATTCCTCAATGCCCACGCGGGTTCTTTGCCTCCTACTTGCCGTCGTCCTGCTCTGGTCCGGTCTCAGCACCTTCGAGCCGTTGCGCCTCGTTGCGCCTTCGTCGGCCGAGCAGCAGGCTGCCTTCGCCCCTGGCGGTGGACCTGCCGCGCTCGATGACGGATCGGTCGAAGATCACCATCTGGACGATCTTCCCTCACAGGCGCAAGGCGACCCGACGACGGAGACGCCCGGACTCCTCCTGGCTCGGCTCGAGGCCCGCATTCCAGCGCTGGCCATGAGGCGGGGGCCGGCGTTCAAGCTGAGCGACATCCACACGCCATTCCTTGCCGGTCCCCTGCGACCACCCTGCGGCGCCGGCCTGACGGCCTGACAGGCCGCTTCGGGGCGGCGCGCCACCATCGCACTGCTGCGCGGTGTTGGGCTGCGGGGACGCCCGCGACGATGCCGACGGCATCGTCCGACCCACGAACCTGCCTGGCCTGGCCACACCCATCTGGACGCAAGTTGCGGTCCGGCACCTCCATCTCATCTCTTCACAGGACATCCCATGAACCAGACCACCACCTACGACTCGACCAACGCTGGTACTTCCAGCGTTGGCGAACGCAACCGCGTCCTGCGCAACACGTACTGGCTGCTCGCGCTGTCGATGGTGCCCACCGTGCTGGGCGCCTGGATCGGCGTCAGCACGGGCATCGCCCGCGCGATGTCGCCCGGCATCGGCCTCATCGTCTTCCTTGTCGGCGCGTTCGGCTTCATGTTCGCGATCGAGAAGAACAAGAACAGCGCCGCCGGCGTGCCGTTGCTGTTGGCCTTCACCTTCTTCATGGGCCTGATGCTGTCGCGTCTGGTCGGTGCGGTGCTCGGCCTGGCCAATGGCGCATCGCTGATCATGACCGCTTTTGCCGGTACCGGCGCCATCTTCCTGGGCATGGCGACGCTGTCGACGATCATCAAGCGTGACCTGTCGGCGATGGGCAAGTGGCTGTTCATCGGCGCGATCATGGTGCTGGTGGCGGGCATCGCCAACTTCTTCATCCAGTCAAGCGCACTGATGATCACGCTGTCGGTGCTGGTGATCGGCATCTTCTCGGCCTTCATCCTGTATGACCTGAAGCGCGTGCAGGATGGTCTGGAGACGAACTACATCACCGCCACGCTGGGCGTCTACCTGAGCCTTTACAACGTGTTCCAGGCGCTGCTCGCGCTGCTGGGCATCGCCGGTGGCCGCGACGAATGAAGGACCCGGCGAGTAGGCGGCCCCTCGCGGGGGCCGCGTGAGCGGCACCGCGTGGGCCGAGGCCGCCTTTCTGGGACTGCTGCAGGGCTTGACCGAATTCCTGCCAGTTTCGTCGAGTGCACACCTGCGCATCGTCGGGCCGTTGCTGCCCTCGGGCGGCGATCCCGGCGCCGCGTTCACGGCGATCACGCAGATCGGCACCGAGGCCGCCGTGCTGCTGTACTTCCGGCGCGAGTTGTCCGCCATCGCGGGGTCGTGGTGGCAGTACGTCGCCAGCGCCGGCCGGCATGCCGACGCCGATTCGCGCATGGGCTGGCTGATCCTGATCGGCACGCTGCCGATCGCGGTGCTGGGACTGCTGTTCAAGGATGCCATCGAGACCTCGCTGCGCAACCTGCACATCACGGCGGCCATGCTCATCGGCTTCGCCCTGCTGCTTTGGGCGGCCGACCGCTTCGGCGCGCAGCGCCGCACGCTGAAGGACCTGGGCTGGCGCGACGGCCTGCTGTTCGGCCTGGCGCAGGCGCTTGCATTGATCCCGGGCGTGTCGCGCTCGGGCGGCACCATCACCGCGGGCCTGCTGATGGGCTACACGCGCGAGGCCGCCGCCCGCTACTCCTTCCTGCTGGCGGTGCCTGCCGTGCTGGCGTCGGGGTTCTATCAGCTCTGGCGCAGCGCCGAGGTGGGCAGTCCCATCGCCGCCGGGCCGACGGCGCTGGCCACGGTGGTGGCCTTCGGGGTCGGCTATGTCGTCATCGTCGCTTTCATGAAGTTCGTCACCACGCGCAGCTATCTGCCCTTCGTGTTCTATCGCATCGCGCTCGGCCTCGTCGTGCTGGCGCTGCTGCAGGCTGGTGTCCTCAGCGCGCTGTGAGCGCCTGAGCAGCGCCGTCTTTCGTTCGGACCCGCCATGGAAATCGCGATACTTTTTGCGCTCATCGTCCTCAACGGCCTGTTCGCCATGTCCGAGATCTCGCTCGTGACGGCGCGCAAGGCGCGGCTGCAGAAGCTCGTCGACGAAGGCGACGGCGCCGCCACGGCGGCCGTGAAGCTCGGCGAAGATCCGACCCGGTTCCTCTCGACCATCCAGATCGGGATCACTTCGATCGGCGTGCTCAACGGCATCGTCGGCGAGGCTGCGCTCGCAGCGCCGCTGGCGATCTGGCTCGAAGCGCTTGGTGTGCCGCACCAGTACGCCAACTACGGGGCCACCGGCCTCGTTGTGGTCACGATCACCTATTTCTCGATCGTGGTTGGCGAGCTCGTGCCTAAACGCATCGGCCAGACTCATCCCGAGACCCTGGCTCGCCTGGTGGCTCGGCCCATCAATTGGCTGGCCATCGCCACCAAGCCGTTCGTGAAGCTGCTCTCCCTCTCGACCCACGCGCTGCTGCGACTGCTGGGTGTCAAGGACAACGGCGCCAACGCCGTCACCGAGGAAGAGATCCACGCCATGCTGGCGGAAGGCACCACCGCCGGTGTGATCGAGTCCCACGAGCACGCCATGGTGCGCAACGTGTTCCGCCTTGATGACCGGCAGATCGGCTCGTTGATGGTGCCCCGTGGCGACATGGTGATGCTCGACACCCACCTGCCGTTTGAGGAGAACCTCGCGCGCATCGAGAAGAGCGACCATGCGCGCTTTCCGGTGGTCGCGGGCGGCCTGGACAACATTCTCGGCTTAATCAATGCGCGGCAGTGGCTGTCCCACGCTTTGCGCGGCGACGACCGGACCTTGGCTAGCCAGCCGCTGCAACAGCCGCTGTACGTGCCCGAGACCCTGACGGGCATGGAATTGCTGGACAACTTCCGCAGTTCCGACGTGCACATGGCCTTCGTGATCGACGAGTACGGCCAGGTGCAAGGCATCGTGACGCTGCAGGACTTGATCGAGGCCATCACCGGAGAGTTCCGCCCGCGGGACCCGAAGACATCGTGGGCAGTCCAGCGAGACGATGGCAGCTGGCTGCTCGACGGCCACATTCCCGTGCCCGAGCTGAAGGACCGGCTCCAACTTGCCAGCGTACCCGACGAAGAGCGCGGCCGATACCACACCCTCAGCGGCATGTTGATGCTGCTGTCCGGGCGCCTGCCCAAGGTAGCCGACGCCGTGAGCTGGGAAGGCTGGCTCCTCGAGATCGTCGACATTGACGGCAAGACGATCGACAAGGTGCTGGCCAGCCGCCTGCCCGAATCAATATCGGGTGAGGACGGCGCAGACCCAGCGAGGCCTTGACGGTGGGCATGCTGGGCTGGCTGTCCCAGGCCTCGCGCACCGCATTGGGGGCGCTTTGCGCGCTGGTGCTGGTGGCGTGTTCCGATGGCTACCCGACCGATGACGTCCCTCAGGCCGACCCGACACGCATGACGCAGGCGCAACTTCTGGCGGCGCTCAACGCCATGGGCAAGGAGCCGCAGCTAGGCAAGCGTTGGCGCTACGTCATGCACGCTGGCTGTGAACTGGAGATTTCGGTGCGCGACGGCGATGCAAGTCGCCGCCGCGTGGAGCTCAAAGGTACCACGATCACCACCCGCTCGGTCGAAGGTATCTCCGCGATCCGGCTCGTGCCGAAGGCCGGCAGCGAGACACAGGCCGTGACGGCCCTGGAGACCCGGCGCTGGTCCGACACGGTCCGCGCTCGGGCTTTGCTCACGCATCTCGAAGTGCGCTGCGGCAGGCCGGAGGTGCCCTCCGCATGACTGGGCCGAGAGGGAATCCTGAGGGCCGCCTGCCTTTGTCGGCGATGCTTCACGCCCTGGCACACGACGACAGCCGCGAGCGCATCGCCGTAGGCGACCTGCTGGCTGCGCTGGGTGATCGTGCGCTGGCCGCCTTGCTGTTCGTGTTCGCGGTGCCCAACGTGCTGCCGGTGCCGCCGGG
>JBILYN010000102.1:0-13494 GCA_044377715.1 Aquabacterium sp. | reverse complement strand
TGGTATGGGTTGTTCGGGCCGGCCAGCATGCCTGCCGACCTGGTGAACCGTCTCAATGCCTTGCTCAACAAGTGGCTGCTGCTGCCCGAGACCCGCAGCTTCTTCGCCGAAAAGCAAAACACACCGACGCCGATGACCAAGAGCGCCGAAGAGTTTGCCGCGCAGATCCAGCGCGAGCTGCCGGTGTGGCGCAAGATGGTGGCCGACGCCAAAATCTGAGCACTAGAGAGGCCGTCCAATGAACGAACCGCTTTGGCGCTGGTCGGCCACCGATCTGGCGCATGCCATCCGCACCCGCCGCATTTCTAGCCGCGAGGCCACGGCGTCATGTCTGGCGCGTGTGGCCGAGGTCAACCCGCGGCTCAATGCGATCGTCGAGCTTCTGCACGACAGCGCGTTCGCTGCCGCCGACGCGGCCGATCTAGCGGTCGCCCGAGGTGACGCGCTCGGCGTGTTGCACGGCGTGCCGGTGACGACCAAGGTCAACGTCGACCAGCGCGGCTGCGCGACCACCAACGGCCTCGTGGCGCTGCGCGATGCGATCGCGACCGACGACAGCCCGGTCGTCGCCAACCTGCGGCGCGCCGGTGCGGTGATCTTCGGCCGTACCAACACACCGGCTTTCTCGTTTCGCTGGTTCACCGACAACGACCTGCATGGCCGCACGCTCAACCCCTGGTCGCGCGACCACACCCCCGGCGGATCGAGCGGCGGCGCGTCTTCGGCGGTCGCCTCGGGCATGGGGCCGATCGCGCATGGCAACGACATCGCAGGCTCGGTGCGCTATCCGGCCTATTGCACCGGCATCTATGGGCTGCGTCCCTCGGTCGGTCGAATTCCCAATTTCAACCCGAGTGCTACCGAGGAGCGCCCACCGGGGATGGCGATGATGTCGGTTCAGGGGCCGCTGGCACGTACCGTGGCCGACGTGCGCCTCGGGCTGCAAGCGATGTCGGCGGCAGACCTGCGCGACCCGGCCTGGGTGCCGGTGCCGCTTCAGGGGCCGCCGTTGCCGCGGCCGATCCGGGTGGCTTACAGCGCCGCGATACCCGGTGTCACGGTGCACCCTGCGGTGGCTGAGGCGGTCGAACGCGCTGCTCGCTGGCTGTCGGACGCTGGCTACCAGGTCGAGGCCGTCGAGCCGCCCGACATCACTGAGGCCGCCAGCCTGTGGTCGCTGATCGCAGACAACGAGGCGCGGCTTTCGATGGGGCCGCTGGTCGAGCGTCTGGGCGACGACGCGATCAAGGTGGCCTTCCGCGCGATGACGCGACACTCGCCGGTGCTCGATGCCGAGGGCTACTTCCGCGCATTTGCCAGGCGCACCACGCTGATCCGGCGCTGGAACGCGTTTCTGCAGGAATACCCGTTGGTGCTGGGGCCGCTCAGTGCCGAGCCGCCGTTTGCCTGGGGGCTGGACGTCGAATCGCCCGAGAGCATGGACCGCATACTGCGCGCTCAGCTGCCGCAGTTCAGCGTGCCGCTGCTCGGGTTGCCAGCGATCTGTGCGCCGGCCGGCTCGGTGAACGGGCTGCCGATCGGTGTGCAGCTCACCGGCGCGCGATTCCGCGAAGACATCTTGCTTGATGCCGCCGAGGTGCTCGAGGCCCGTTATCCCTGCGCGGGGCCGATCGACCCGGTGTTCGCTGCCTGACGGGGCGCCAAAGCCTTGCGGTTTCGGCCGGCAGGGCTGGCCTGCCGGGCTATCGTTCACTTCTTTGTCCTGGAACACCAGCATGAGCAACTCCTCGGAACTCGGTTCGATCATGAAGCCGGCCTCTGGCCACACCTGTGGCATGAATCGCGCGATCTTCTCTGCGCTGGATTTTTCGGACCAGGCTTCGTTCGACGACGCGGCGCGCGGCCTGATCGGCAGCATCCCGGATGCGCGCATCCTCGGCGCGAAGGGGCAGGTCGTCTGGGACATGTCCTCGTTCAGCTTTCTCGATGACGAGAGCTCTCCCGATTCAGTCAATCCGAGCCTGTGGCGCCAGGCGCGCCTGAATCGGCTGCACGGTCTGTTCAAAGTCACCGATCGTCTGTACCAGGTGCGCGGCTTCGACCTCGCCAACATGACGATCATCGAGGGCGACAGCGGCATCGTCATCATCGACCCGCTGACCTTCACCGAGAGTGCGAGCGCGGCGCTGGCGCTGTACCGGGCCCACCGCGGCGACCGCCCGGTGCGGGCAGTGATCTATTCGCACAGCCATGCCGACCACTACGGTGGGGTCGAAGGGGTGATCACGCCCGAGCAAGCGGCCAGTGGCGAGGTGGCCGTGATCGCCCCCGACGGTTTCATGAAGGAGGTGATCTCGGAGAACATCCTGGCCGGCGTGCCGATGCGACGGCGCGCGATGTTCCAGTTTGGCCCGACGCTCGAGCGTGGTGCGCGCGGTCATGTCGACAGCGGTCTGGGCAAGGTCACCGGGCGCGGATCGATGAGCCTGATCGCGCCCAACCGCATCATCACCGAGCCGACCGAGACCCTCTTCATCGACGGCATCGAGATCGTCTTCCAGCTCACGCCGGAGACCGAAGCGCCTGCCGAGATGAATTTCTTCTTTCCGCAATTGCGGGTGCTGAACCTGGCGGAAAACGGCTGTCACACGATGCACAACCTGTGCCCGATCCGTGGCGCCAAGACCCGTGACTCGCTGGCCTGGTCGAAGTACCTGGACCAGGCACTCGACGCTTTCATCGACCGCACCGACGTCTGCATCGCACAGCACCACTGGCCGACCTGGGATCAGGGCAAGGTCAGACGCTTCATCGAAGAGCAGCGCGACATGTACCGCTACCTGCACGACCAGACCTTGCGGCTGATGAGCCATGGCCTGACACCGCACGAGATCGCTGAAGACTTCACGATGCCGGCCTCGCTGCAGGGCAGTTGGCACGCGCGGCCATATTACGGGGCCCTCGCACACAATGTCCGGGCGGTGTACGCGCACTACCTGGGGCCTTACGACGGCAATCCGGTCAACCTCAATCCGCTGACACCGCAGGGCGAGGCGATCAAGTATCTGGAGTACATGGGCGGGGCCGATGCGGTGCTCGATCGCGCGCGCAAGGACTTCGATGCGGGCGACTACCGATGGGTGGCACAGGTCACGCACCATGTCGTCTTCGCCGATCCCAGCCACCGGGCAGCCCGTGAACTGGGCGCAGACGCGCTGGAACAACTGGGCTACCAGAGCGAATCATCGACCTGGCGCAACGCCTACTTGCTGGGGGCGAAGGAATTGCGTTTTGGCGCCCCCAAATCGCCGCCGGGGGCGCAAGGCGGTGTCGCGCCGCGGGTGGTGGCGATGCTGCCGATGCCGATGTTCTTCGACTATCTGGCGATTCGCGTGAATGGGCAAAAAGCGGCTGGACTGGCTTTGCGCATCGACTGGGTGATGGCCGGCGACGAAGGCAACCATCGGCTCACGCTGAGCCATTGCGCGCTCAGCCATGGTCCCGGCTCGCACGGGGCACGCGCGCAGGCGCGGGTTGAGATGGATCGCAAGGGGCTCGCCGCCATCATGGTGGCCGGACAGTCGTTTTCGCAGGCGCTGGCCGATGGTGTGATTGGCGTGACCGGTCAGCGCGAAGCCGTGGCGGCGCTGTTCGACACGCTCGACAGCTTCGCGCCGATGTTCGCGATCCTGGAGCCTTGACAGCGCGGCAAGCTGCCGCGCGCCTGGGCATTCAGCCCAGTGTCACCTCGGCGCGAACCGTTCCGGCGCGATCAGCGGTGGCCGTCATCGCCACCCGGGTGCCGCGCGGCGCGCTGACCACCCACTCGACCACCGCGCGGTCAGCGGTGACCTCTCGGTTGGGCGCAAAGGCTTGCAGTGAGGACTTCGGCGCGTGGCCTTCGAAGCTCTTGCCGATCGAGCGCAGCTGCACCAGGGCTGGCCGCGCAGCTGCGTACGCCTGCAGCAAGCGCGTCAGCTCAGCGTGGCGATAGAAGGTATCGAAGCGGGGGGACAGGCAGCGGTGCGGCTTGGGGCATGACGGGCCGGCCGGATAGGCCGCTGGATGACCACGGCGCAGTGTCGCAGAGCCTGGCTCCAGCTAGCGGCGAAGCCGGTGCAGCCGAACCAGTGCGAACGGTGCAGCAGCTGATGGGTCAATCCGTGGCGTGTTGCGCAATGCGCGCCGCCTCGCAGGCCGAGGCTCGTTGCGGCGAACCATTGCGATGGCTAGAGTGGTTTGGTTTGTCGAGCGCCAGAAGTCGCATTGCCCCGCCGGAGAGATTGCCTGCCTTCCAGTCCAGCCCCTTCGGCCGTCGCCCGAGCGCAGGCCGCAAGCCATCGCGCACCGGTCGGCGTTTGGCCGCTGTGGGCGGCCTGGGTAGGGTTTGTCATCTATGGCAGCCTGGTGCCACTGGATTTCCACCCCATCACCTTGTTGCAGGCCTGGCAAATACTGCTGGACGCGCCGATGTTGGCGGTTGGCGTGCAAGGCCGTGCCGACTGGATCGCCAACGGCGTGCTCTATCTGCCGGTGGGTTTTCTGGGATGCGTCGTGCTGCTGGGCCGCCAGCCCGAAACCCCAAGCCTCTGGCGCAGGTTGCTGGCCGGCGCGGTAGCTTTGGCCGCAGCGACGCTGCTGGCACTGGCGCTGGAGTTTGCGCAAACGGCATTCCCGCCGCGCACTGTTTCACGCAACGACTTGGCCTCTGAGGCGATCGGCAGCGCGCTGGGCATGCTGTTGGCGCAGGTCGGTGCGGCGCGCTTCCACCTGCTTTTGCGTGGCCTGGGTCAGGGTGGGGCGCCGCTGCTCAAAGCGCTGGGTCGGGTCTATGCGTTGGGCTACGGCGCATGGGCATTGTTCCCGTTTGACTTGCTGTTGACCGCGCAGGAGTGGCAGGAAAAGCTCGGCGGCCCGCTGCTAGGAGCCTGGCTGGCTGGCGCCAGCGTTGAGCAAGAGACGATCCGCACCGCTGCCAAACTCGCGCTCGAGACCTTGGTGGTTTTGCCTTTGGGTGCGCTTTGGGCGGCGTGGCCATCACCCCGCCAAGACGGCATGAGCGGCATGAGCGGCAGGGTCGGCCTGGCATCGACCTTGCTGCGCGCCAGCGTCGTAGGCGCTTTGATCGGTTTGCTGATCGAAGCAGCGCAGCTGGCGATCGCCTCGGGGTTGAGCCAGGGCGTTTCATTGCTGACCCGATCGACAGGCTTTGCGCTGGGTGCCGCAGCCTGGCATGGCACCACAGCATTGCGCGTCGAATCTGCGCGCGCTGCGTTGCGCCGGCTGACGCCGCCCGCCGTGCTCCTGTACCTCGGCTTGTTGACCGAGGTCCACGGCTGGTGGCGCGGCCCCTGGTTGGGCCTGCAGCCTGCGTTGCGCCGACTGCACGACGATGTGCGCTTCTTGCCGCTGTACTACCACTACTACAGCACCGAAGCCCATGCGGTGACCAGCATGGCCATGGTGATCGCCGGCTATGCCCCGGTCAGTCTCATTTGCTGGGTCTGGAACATCGACGCCTGGTTGGCCGGCGCGTTGGCGGCCTTGCTGGCGGCCATGGTGGAGGCCGGGCGACTGATGGCCGGCGGCAAGCCGGACCCGAGCAACGTCGTGATCGCGTGGATCGGCGTCTGGGGTTTGGGCCGGCTGCTGAGCTTGGTGAGCGCCCCAAGGCCGGCCGAAGCCGGCCGCCCCCCGTGGGGATCAAGCAAAGTGGCAAAGCCACATTTGCTTGAGAGCCGGCCAGCCGCCCGAGGCTTGCGTTGACGCCGGTGCTGGTCGGCATGGCGCCGAACCCGCGCTGGGCCGTGCCGGCCTTGGCGGGAGGCGCTGTTGCGGCCTGGTTGGTGTCGTTTCCGGTGCAGCCCGTCATGTTGGGCTTGGGCTTGTTGCTGGCCAGCGCGCTGGTGGCCTGGCGCCCGCACTTGCTGTTCACCTTGGTCGCGGCGGCTTTGCCGCTGCTCGATCTCGCGCCCTGGAGCGGCCGAACCTACCTGGATGAGTTCGACGCTTTGCTGTTGCTGGGCACGGCTGTCGCGTGGGCCAGGCTGCCGCCGGCCTTGCCTGCTAGGCGGCAGCCGTCGGCGCTGAACTGGGCCTTCACGCTGTTGCTGGTCAGCCTGTTGATCGGCTTGGTCCGCGCGCTGTCGCCTTGGCCGGGCTTGCCGCTCGACGCCTTCAGCCAACCCATGAGCCCGTTCAATGCGCTGCGCTTGGGCAAGAGCGCGCTGTGGGCACTGTGCTTGTGGCGCCTGGCCACCCGCCTGCAGACTGCCGGCGCCGATGTCGTCAACTCCTTCGGGCTCGGACTGGTATTGGGCCTGGCGGGCACGGTGGCGGCTGTCGTCGCTGAGCGCTTGGCCTTCAGTTACTTGTTGGAGTTCGCCGGCAGCTACCGCGTTGCAGGGCCCATTTCTGCGATGAGTCTGGGCGGCGCTTACATCGAGTGCTTCATCGCTGTGGCCACGCCTTTTCTGTTGGCCCAATGGGTGCGGCCCGGCGCGCTTTGGCGCTCGCTGGCTTGCACGGGTCTGCTGATCAGCACTGCCTACGCGCTGATGGTCACTTTTTCGCGCGGCGGCTACGCTGCGATGGCGCTGGCGGTGCTGGTGTTCGCAGGTGCCAATTTGATGGCGAAGCAGCGACGTCGGCGAAGCCTGGCGCTCGGGCTTGCCTCGTCGATCTTGGTCGCGGGGGTGGCCTATCCGGTGCTGAGCGGCAGCTTTGCGCAAAGCCGTCTGCAGACCCTGGCCGCCGATCTCGGCACCCGGGAGAAGCACTGGGCCGATGTCTTGCAGATGATGGGCAGCGACCCGGTCAGCATCGCACTGGGCATAGGACTGGGGCGCTTTGCAGAAGTCAAACTCTGGCATACGCCTGTTGCCGAACGCCCCGGCAGCCACCGTTTGGTGCCAGTCGACGGCGCGCGCCAGGCGTTGCGCTTGGGCGCGGGCCATGCCTATTTCGTCGACCAGATCGTGGCCTTGCAGCCAGGCGCAAGCTACAGCCTGAAGTACCGGCTGCGAACAGCTGATGCGCGGGCCGCGCTCAGCGTCGCGCTGTGCCAGAAGTGGCTGCTCAGCTCCGCCGAGTGCAGCGCCGGCCAGCCCGTTCAAACGGCCGCTGCGACGGCTGCCACTGCGCCAGGCTGTTCGCCGCAGGACTGTCCCAAGACGACAGCTTGGCAAGAGTTTTCGCTGCGCATCGTCGCGCCCGAAGCCGGACCGGGCCGCTTGCCGCGTCCGGTCAGGCTGAGCTTGAACAACGCGGGCCGCGTCCCGGTCGATCTGAGTTGGGTGTCCTTGGTCGGCGCCGACGGTGTGGAAAAGGTCCGCAATGGCGACTTTCAGGCCGGCATGGACGGCTGGACGGCGACCTCAGACAACCATCTGTCCTGGCATACCAAGTCGCTGCTGTTGGGGGTGTATGTCGAGTTGGGATTGTTCGGTGTCAGCGCCTTGCTGGCCTTGCTGCTGGCAGGCGCCTGGCGCGCCGCCAGCGCTGCAGCGCAGGGTCAGGCCGACGGCGCAGCGCTGCTTGCAGCAATGGCCGCGTTTGGGACGGTCGGTCTGATAGACACCTTGGTCGACGCGCCTCGGTTCATGTTGCTGTGCTTGCTGCTGTGTCTGTTGCCTGGCGCGCTGGCCAGGCGCTGAGGACCTGCGGCCTGTTCGCCAAGACTTGCGGGTCGCAGGGCGGCATGCCGAAGGCGATGGCGTGAAACATGTCGTGATGAGGGCGGCGCGACGGCTGCACCGGCAGTCGGCAGGTGGCGGGGCTTGACATCAATCAACACCCAGCGCGGGTGCCCGTGCCACGATTGTTTCGAAGGAGATTTGCCATGAGCATTCTGAGCCAGGCGCAGAAACTGCAATTGCAAGCGGTTTTGCAGCAGCGCAGGGCCGCGTTGGACAGCCAGCGCAGCGCCCATCTCGAAGGCCAGAGTCGCGCCGAGCATGCCCGCGAACTGCTGCTGCAAGACAACGATGATGCCGAGCAGCGCGACGCTGAGCGCGAACTGGATTTCGCTCTCACCGACCGTGATGCGGTGGAGTTGCGGGAGATTGACCAGGCCTTGGCGCGGTTGGCTGAGGGCCGCTACGGTTTGTGTGCCGATTGCGGCGCCGAGATCCCCGCCGAGCGCTTGCAACTCTCGCCGCAAGCCCTGCGCTGCGTGGCCTGCGGGTCGCGGCTGGAGCGCGGCGCTTCGCGGAGCGCTGCTCAATAGCCCCTCAGCCTACCGGCCGCCGCCAACGCGGCAGGCCCTTGAGTTCAGCAACCCCCAGCGCACCCGAACCACGGGCGCTGATCCAGGAGTGTCTAGATGCCGCTTTTTCACGCCGTGGTCTGGCTTGACCACCAGAGCGCGCAAGTGCTGCAGTTCGATGCCGCGCATGTGCAGTCGCAAAAGATCAAGACCCACACCCACCACACGCGCCAGCACGGCAGCTTGGTTCGCACCGAGCACGAGTTCTTCGGCGAGGTCTGCGATTCGCTGGTGGGCGTTCGCGAAGTGCTCGTCACAGGTTCCCACACCGTGCAGGTTGACTTCAAGCACTTCGTCGAGAAACACCAGCCCCAGGTGGCCGCGCTGATCGCGGGCTACGAGACGGTAGACCACCCGAGCGAGCGTCAGCTGCTGGTGCTGGCACGCAAGTACTTCGTCAGGTTCGACCGCATGGCCGGCCTGCCGACGCCGGGTTGAAGCGGCCGGTCAGCGCGCTGCGGCCTTGACTTTCAGCCGCCAGGCGTGCAGCAGCGGCTCGGTGTAACCCGAAGGCTGCTCCTTGCCCTTGAACACCAGATCCAACGCCGCCTGATAGGCCGCGCTCTGCGGGTTGCCGGCCATGTTGCGGTAAGCCGGGTCGCCCTTGTTCTGCCCGTCGACGACCCCGGCCATGCGCTCGAAGGTGGCGCGCACCTGGGCCTCGCTGACGACGCCGTGGTGCAGCCAGTTGGCGATGTGCTGGCTCGAGATGCGCAGCGTGGCGCGGTCTTCCATCAGGCCGATGCCGTTGATGTCGGGCACCTTGGAGCAGCCCACGCCCTGGTCGATCCAGCGCACCACATAGCCCAGGATGCCCTGGGCGTTGTTGGCAATCTCTTGCTGGCGATCCTCCTGGCTCCAGTCGGCTTTGGCGACGACCGGAACGGCCAGCAGCTTGTCTAGGATCTCGTTGCGCACCGCCTCGCGATCGCTCGCTGCATCCGCCGCTTCCAAGCCCTGCTGCACCTGGCTCACATTGACCTGGTGGTAGTGCAGCGCATGCAGCGTGGCGGCGGTCGGGCTGGGCACCCAGGCGGTGTTGGCGCCGGCCTTCGGGTGGCCGATCTTCTGCTCGAGCATCGCGGCCATCAGGTCGGGCATGGCCCACATGCCTTTGCCGATCTGGGCCCGGCCGCGCAGGCCGCATTGCAGGCCGACCAGCACGTTGCTGCGCTCGTAGGCGACGATCCAGGCGCTGGACTTCATGTCGCCCTTGCGCAGCATCGGCCCGGCCAGCATCGCGGTGTGCATCTCGTCGCCAGTGCGGTCGAGGAAACCGGTGTTGATGAAAGCCACGCGGCTGGCGGCCGCGGCGATGCAGGCCTTGAGGTTGACGCTGGTGCGGCGCTCCTCGTCCATGATGCCGAGCTTGACGGTGGCATCGGGCAGGCCCAGCAGTTTTTCGACGCGCCCGAACAACTCGCCTGCGAAAGCCACTTCGGCGGGGCCGTGCATCTTGGGCTTGACGATGTAGACCGAACCCTGGCGCGAGTTGCGAATCGTTTGGCCGGCGGCGGGCTTGAGGTCATGCAGCGCGATCGTCGTGGTGACCACCGCATCGAGGATGCCTTCGGGAATCTCGCGCAAGGTGCCGGCGGCGTCGGTGTAGAGCACCGCCGGGTTCGTCATCAGGTGGCCGACATTGCGCAGGAACATCAGCGAGCGGCCGTGCAGCACCACCTCGCCCGGGCCCGCCGGCGCTTTGTAGCGGCGGTCCGGGTTCAGGCCCCGCGTGAAGGTCTTGCCGCCCTTGGACACCTCTTCGGTCAGCGTGGCCTGCAGGATGCCCAGCCAGTTGGCGTAGGCCAGCAACTTGTCCTCGGCGTCGACCGCGGCGATCGAGTCTTCGAGGTCGAGGATGGTCGACAGCGCGGCTTCGATCACCAGGTCAGCGACACCGGCGGCGTCAGCGCTGCCGATCGCTGTGCTGCGGTCGATCTGGATGTCGAGGTGCAGGCCGTTGTGGACCAGCAGCACAGAAGACGGCGCTGGCGCTTCGCCTTGGTAACCAACAAACTGTGCGGCATCCGTCAGGCCTGTGTGGCGGCCGTCCTTCAACGCCACAGACAGCTTGCCTGCTTGCACGCTGTAGCCTGTGGCGTCGGCATGCGAGCCGGCCTGCAGCGGCGCAGCCTGATCGAGCACTGCGCGCGCATGGGCGATCACCTTGGCGCCGCGCACTGGGTTGTAGCCCCCAGCGCGTTCGGCGCCGTCGGCTTCCGAAATCACGTCGGTGCCGTAGAGCGCGTCGTACAGCGAGCCCCAGCGCGCGTTGGCGGCGTTCAGCGAATAACGCGCGTTGAGGATGGGTACCACCAGCTGCGGCCCGGCCTGTAGCGCCAATTCGGCGTCAACCTTGGAAGCCGTGGCCTGAACGTTGGCCGGCACAGGCTGCAGGTAACCGATCTTGGTCAGAAAGCCACGGTAGGCCGGCATGTCGGCGATCGGACCGGGATGGGCGAGATGCCAGGCATCGATTTCGGTCTGCAGCCGGTCACGCTCAGCCAGCAACGCGATGTTCTTGGGCGCCAGGTCGCGCACGATCGCGTCGAAGCCGGCCCAGAAAGTGGCCGGTGCGACGCCGGTGCCTGGCAGCACACGGGCATCGATGAATTGCGCCAGCGGCGTGGCAACCTGCAGACGGTGGTGGATGGTGCGTTCGGTCATGTTGGGCCTTTGAGCTCAGGTCGGTTCAGGTCAGGTGGAAGGAAAGAATTCCAGCACATCGCGCAGGCTGCTGCCGGTGCGTGTGGGCGGGGTGTCGAGTTGTTCTAGCGGCGCGCCTGCGCGGTTCACCCACAGCGTGGTGTAGCCGAACCAGGTGGCGCCGACGGCGTCCCAGCCGTTGCTCGAGACGAACAGGATCTTGCGCGCCGGCAAGGCCAGCGCGTCGGGGCCGAGCTGGTAGACGGCCGGATCGGTCTTGAAGCGCCGCACCGAGTGGGCGCTGAGCACCGGGTTGATGAGGTCGGCCAGGCCGGCGCTCTTGATCGCCACGGCCAGCATCTCGGGGTCGCCGTTGCTCAGGATGCCCGCGCGTATGCCGCGGTCGCGCAAGGCCTGCAGCACCGTGCGGTTCTCGGGGAAGGCCGAGAGATGGCGGTACTGGTTCATCAGCCTGTCCTCGGCCACCGAGTCCAGCACCAAGACCAGCTTTTGCGCCGCAAAACGCAGCCCGGCGCGGGTCAGATCCCAAAACGGTCGGTAGCGACCGCTCATCGAGACCAGTCTTGTGTAGTCGATCTGCTTGTCGCGCCACAGCAGGGCCAGCGCCTCACCTTTGCCGTTGAACAGCTGCTCGGCCAGCAGACCGACGCTGTAGACGTCGAACAAGGTGCCGTAGGCGTCGAACAACACTGCTTCAGGCTGGGCGGGAGCGGTTTTTTCCATGATGAACCCGGACTGTATTACGAATGCCACCCGGCATTAAGCAACAGGTTCGACGTAGATTCATGACAAAAATAGATGTAACACAGGCCGGAACTGCCGGTTGATGGATCACTGATCTGCCTGTAATCTGCCGGCATGGACCGGTTGAAGCAGATCGAATCGTTTGCGGCGGTGGCCGCCAAGGGCAGCTTGACCGCCGCCGCGCTGGCCGAGGGCGTGGCCCCTGCGGTGGTGGGTCGGCGCATCGACGCGCTTGAAGAGCGGCTCGGCGTCAAGCTGCTGTTGCGCACCACAAGGCGCATCACCTTGACCCACGAGGGCAGCGCGTTCTTGGAGGACTGCCAGCGCATCCTGGCCGACATCGGCAACGCCGAGGCCAGCGTGTCGGCCGGCGGGGTCAAGGCCAGCGGCTTCCTGCGGGTGACAGCACCGGCGGGTTTCGGTCGCCGCCATGTCGCCCCGCTGGTCCCGGGGTTCCTGGCCCGGCATCCGGACGTCAAGCTGTCCTTGATGCTCAGCGACCGGGTGCTCGACATCGTCAACGAGGGTTTCGACTGCGCGGTGCGGGTCGGCGACATGCCCGACTCCAGCTTGGTCAGCGTCCGCCTGGCCGACAACCGGCGGCTGTGCGTGGCGGCGCCGGCCTACCTCAAGCGTGCCGGCGTGCCGCAGCAGCCGGGCGACCTGGGACGGCATGAATGCTTGACGTTATCGTCCGACGCCAGCCAGGCCCGCGGCTGGGTCTTCAGTGTCGACGGTCAGGTCAGCCATCTGCGCCCAAGTGGGCGCATCGATTGCAGCGACGGTCAGGTGCTGCATGCCTGGTGTCGGCAGGGCATGGGGATCGCTTGGCGCAGCATCTGGGAGGTCGAGGGTGACATCGCCAGCGGCGCGTTGGTGCCAGTGCTTGAGTCGTTCGCGGCGCCGCCTAACGGCATCTACGCGCTGGTGCCACAGCGCAAACACTTGCCGCTGCGGGTGAGGCTGTGGATTGACTTTCTCAAGCACCACTACGGCGATTCGGCTTACTGGCGCACCGCAGCGGCCTGAAAGCCTGCGGCGCCGACGGCGGTCAGCGCCAGAACATCACTTGGCGTCGGTGACGCATTTCTTCACGAAGCTGTTCTTGGCAGCGCCAGCGAGCTTTTTCTCGGCGGCCTGCTTGTCGCAATCCTCAGCTGGCGACGGCTTGGCGGTCGCGGCAGGGGCAGCAGCGTCGCCGCCCGAGCACTTCTTGATGAAGCTGTTCTTGGCAGCGCCAGCGAGCTTTTTCTCGGCGGCCTGCTTGTCGCAATCCGCAGCTGGTGACGGCTTGGCGGTCGCGGCGGCGGCAGGGGCAGCAGCGTCGCCGCCCGAGCACTTCTTGATGAAACTGTTCTTGGCAGCGCCGGCGAGCTTTTTCTCGGTGGCTTGTTTCTCGCAGTCGGGCGCGGCAGGTGCTTCGTTCTTGGCATGGGCTGCAGCGGCCATCAGGCCTACCGCGACGACAAGGATGGAGAGCTGTTTGATCATGGAGGAGTCCTTGGCTGACGTTGCGGCCCGGCGGGCCCGGCGCAATTTGAGCAGAGCTGCGGGTGGCCGGCAATGCGCAATCACCCCCGATTCGGCGCGTCGCCGCTTGCTCTCAAGCAAATGGGGCTTTGCCACTTTGCTTGATCCCCACGGGGGGCGGCCGGCTTCGGCCGGCCTTGGGGCGCTCAGAGGATTCGCCGCGGGTGCGCCAAGGCCTCGTGTGCGGCATGCAGCCTACGCACCAACACGCCTATGAAAGCGCTGTCGAACAGCTGCCGGGTGGCCGGGCTGAGCCGGCCCACCGCTTCGGGCGTGAAGGCGATCGTGGTGGCCGGCGCGGCGACGATGACGTCGGCGCTGTGCAG
>JBILYN010000372.1:0-4608 GCA_044377715.1 Aquabacterium sp. | reverse complement strand
ACTTGTTCGTGAAGACGTACACCCGCGCCAGGCCGATGCCAGGCAAGCGGGGCTTCTGTGTCGGCCGGCCATCGCCGCCGGGCACGATCCAGCCCTGCGCCAGCAAACACTGCGTCGCCACCTTTAGGTCGAAGCCGGCGCACACGTCACGCCTTAAGGCTTCGGGCAGTACCAGGAATTCCCTTGTCCCATCCATGCCGGCTCGGTAGAACCCGGCGCGGTTGATGACGCGTTGATCGATGCTCGCGCCCACGTCCTCGAAGCGACTGGCGCCGTGCGTCTCGAAGAACCCGCGCACCTGCGTCGTTTCGATGGGGACACTGGGGACACTGGGGACAATGGGGACACCGCGCCAATATTGAACTTTTCGGCGTTTACCAACTGGGGACATGCTGGGGACAGATGGGGACAAATCCCAGGAACTTGCACAATCCCACCGTCTGTTCCTAGTGTGGTGCGCTCGAAGTCCCTGTACCTATCCGGTCTGGCTAGGGTCAGCTTCGCCCCAAATCGAACTTACCCTGTCGGCCATTACCGGACGCTCGCCCCGCGCGCCCAGTCGTGGCCTCGGCGAGCACCTGAAGGACAAGTTTCCGGCGTCGAGTTTGGGATCAATTTTGACCTGGCTCGGCCACAAGCAGTCTGACGCACTCACACCCGTAACCTGTCACCCGACAGTTTGTCGCGGTGGTGGGGTGCGAAACTCGCGTCGCACGGTTCAAGACTTTGGTTCAGCTTTGCTCAGTGAGCCGCGTGGACGTGGTGCGTGGAAGCCGCCAGCGGCCTCGCACCCGCGTGGTCAACTGCCTCCAGCATCACGGTCTGCTGCTGCACGCGGCACTGGGCAGGCTGCCCCAAGGGCATGCAGTTCCCACTCCAAAGCACGCAGCACCTGAGCCCGAGCCGGCCCCGGCAGACACATCCATGTCGCCAAGCGGCCCGTATCATGATTGGTGACCACGATGCTGCTTTCGCCCAGCCCGAGCTCTGCTCTGGCCAACTTGCTGCGGCTGCTTGCGGCATGGCTGGCCGTGATCGTGTTCATGCAGGGCGTGGCCGCCGCGCAGGCCCTGGGCGAGGGGCCGCTGCACCACCATCTCGAGGTGGCGGCCTTGGTTGGCCTTACAGAACCGATCCACGATCACTATCATCACCACGACCACGCCGAGCGCCATTTGCACGAGGCGGGTGACCCCACTGTGCTGCGGCTGGCCGCGGACCCTGATGCGATTGACGGCGCCGCCTTCGCGCTGACCGCCGCGATGGCGCTGATGCTGCTGGGCGCGCTGCTGCGCAGCCGGCCAGACACGCGCCGCCATGTCTGGCGCCCCACGGCGCCGTGGGCCTGGCGCCATGTCATTCCAGCAGCACTGCTGAGGCCGCCGAACGGGGGCTGAACGGCTGTGCGCTTCGGCGCACCGTGCCCGCGCCGCGCGCCATGTGCCGGCGCATGTCTGCCCTCAACTTCAGGAAGCCCTGTATGCACTCGCCCTTTCGGCGGGTGGCACCCGCGCTCGTGTGCGTCGCCGCCCTTGCCAATACCCCAGCCCAAGCCCAGACCCCCACGCCCCCGGCGCCCTCTGCCCAGTCCATCACAATCACCGGCAACTACGACAACGCCGTCGGCAGTTCCGACGCCGCATCCCAGGGCGTGATCCAGCGCGAGCTGCTCAAGAGCCGGCCGGCCCTGCGCCCCGGCGAAGTGCTGGAGTTTGTGCCCGGCCTGATCGTCACCCAGCACTCGGGCGACGGCAAGGCCAACCAGTATTTCCTGCGCGGTTTCAACCTCGACCACGGCACCGACTTCGCCACGCGCATCAACGGCATGCCGGTAAACATGCCCTCGCACGGCCACGGTCAGGGCTACACGGACCTCAACTTCCTGCTGCCCGAGTTGGTTTCGCGCATCGAATACCGCAAGGGTCCGTACTTCGCAGGCAACGGTGACTTCTCGTCGGCTGGCTCGGCCGACATCGTTTACCTGAAACAGTTCGACGCCCCGTTCGGCCAGATCACACTGGGCCCCAACGGCTACCAACGAGGCGTCGCCGGCACCTCGTTTGAACTCACCCCGGGCGTCAAGCTCCTCGGCGCCTTCGAGATCGGCCGTAACGACGGGCCGTGGACCGTGCCCGAGCGCGTGCGCAAGCACAACGGCGTGCTCACGATGTCTGGAGGCAGTGCGGCCGATGGCTGGAGCGCCAGCCTGATGGGCTATGCGTCGAAGTGGAACGGCACCGACCAAGTGCCGCAGCGCCTGATCGACAGCGGTGCCCTTGGCCGCTTCGACTCGCTCGATCCGACAACCGGCGGCGACACCTCGCGCTACAGCGTGTCTGGCGAATGGCACCGCGACAGCACCGCCGGTCGGACACACCTGTCGGCCTACGCAATCCGCTACGAGCTCGATCTCAACTCTAACTTTACCTACGCGTTGGAGCGGCCGGCCGACGGAGATCAGTTCAAGCAAAACGACAAGCGCAACGTCTACGGTCTTGACGCCCGCCACGTCATCAGTCACGCCCTTGGCAGCTTTGACGCCCGCAGCGAGGTCGGGGCCTCGCTGCGCCATGACCGGGTACGCGTGGGGCTGTTCGACAGCGTCGCGCGCCGCATTACCTCCACCACGCGCGACGACCAGCTGCGCGAAACCCTGGTCGGCGCGTACGCGCAGAGCTCGGTCGAGCTAACCCCGTGGCTTCGCGCCATTGGGGGGCTGCGCGCCGACCTTGTGCGCAACCACGTCGACGCGCTGACGCTCGCGGTCAACGGCGGTCGGTCCAGCGCCACGCAGGTCTCACCCAAGCTGTCGCTGATCGCCGGGCCTTTCGCAAAAACCGAGTTCTTCTTCAACGCCGGGCGCGGCTTGCACAGCAACGACGCACGCGGAACCACCGCAACGGTAGATCCGAAGACCGGCGATCCAGTCGACAAGGTGCCGCCGCTGGTGGCCTCGCGCGGATTTGAGTTCGGCGCCCGCACTGAGGTGATTCCGGGCCTGCAGAGTTCACTCGCCCTGTGGCGACTCGACTTCGACTCCGAGCTGCTGTATGTCGGCGATGCCGGTGCCACAGAGGCCAGCGGCGGCTCCAAGCGCAGGGGAATCGAGTGGAACAACCGCTGGATCCCGGTGTCCTGGTTGCTCTTCGATGCTGACCTGGCCTGGACACACGCGCGCTTCAAGAATGGAGATCGCATCCCGAACGCGCTCGACCGTGTGGCTTCGGTCGCGGTGACCTTGCGCGACTTTGGGCCTTGGTCGGCCAGCCTGCAGTTGCGCCATCTCGGTCCGGGTCCGCTGATCGAGGACAACAGCATGCGCTCCTTTCCGTCGACGCTGACCAATCTGCGCATGGGCTACAAATTCAGCCCACGAGTCGAGGCCACACTGGACATCTTCAACTTGACGAACAAGAAGGCCAACGACATTCAATACTTCTACGAGTCGCAACTACCTGGAGAGGCCGCCTCGGTGGCCGACCGGCATGTGCACGCTGCCGAGCCGAGGTCGGCCCGCGTCACTTTGCAGGTGCGCTTCTGATTAAGCGCAGCGTCCTGGACTCCTTTGCCCGGCTTCGCGGCAGGCAAGTCAGGTCGGGGCGATCAGCCTACCCCTGCCACTGCGCAGCGACAGGAGGGGCTGCCTCTTTGGCCTGATTAGTTGTAGGACGGCTTGTCGAGCGCACGACCGGCTGTTTTGGGTCGCGAAGGGTCGTCCGGCATGAAGCTCGAAAGCAGACGCCCCGGGCTCGCCGGCGACATTTGAGCACGTCGGTCGATAATTAAAGAACAGAGCGGCGCACCACACTAGTTGTCCCCGCAGTTTTCAGCAGATTGCACGAGGGTCGACGAATCGACCCTCATTCGGCGTCGGCCCACTTGTTCGTGAAGACGTACACCCGCGCCAGGCCGATGCCAGGCAAGCGAGGCTTCTGTGTCGGCCGGCCATCGCCGCCGGGCACGATCCAGCCCTGCGCCAGCAAACACTGCGTCGCCACCTTCAGGTCGAAGCCGGCGCACTGGCGTCGGTAGTCATCCTGCTGGTGAAAGCTGGGGACGCTTTGCCCTGTCCTTTTGCAAGCCACAGCGAACTGCGACTCATCGCAGTGCCTCGCCGCGGCAGGTACTGGCATTCGGCGCAGGTGCCCACACTCGCGCCCGTTGGATCGCCAGTCGGCTCTTGCCCCTCACGCTGTGCCGTCGAAACCTCCCCGTTTCGATGGGGACACTGGGGACATTGGGGACACCGCGCCAACATTGAACTTTTCGGCGTCACTAACTGGGGACATGCTGGGGACAGATGGGGACAAATCCCAGGAACTTGCACAACCCCACCGGCCGCTCTGTCCCTAGTTGTCCCCGGCAGTTTTCAGCAGATTGCACGAGGGTCGACGAATCGACCCTCATTCGGCGTCGGCCCACTTGTTCGTGAAGACGTACACCCGCGCCAGGCCGATGCCAGGCAAGCGGGGCTTCTGTGTCGGCCGGCCATCGCCGCCGGTCACGATCCAGCCCTGCGCCAGCAAACACTGCGTCGCCACCTTTAGGTCGAAGCCGGCGCACAAGTCACGCCTGAAGGCTTCGGGCAACACCAGGAATTCCCTAGTC
>JBILYN010000371.1:0-4626 GCA_044377715.1 Aquabacterium sp. | reverse complement strand
CAGCATTCGACCGGCGGCTATTTGCTGCATGCAGCGCTGACAACCAAGCTGACCTTCGACCTGAAGCCCGATGACGTGTTCTGGTGCACCGCCGACATCGGCTGGGTCACCGGTCACACCTACATCGCTTATGGCCCGCTGGCGTTGGGTGGCACCGAGGTGGTGTTCGAGGGCGTGCCCACTTACCCCGATGCCGGCCGCTTCTGGAAGATGATCCAGGACCACAAGGTCTCGATCTTCTACACCGCACCCACCGCGATCCGTTCGCTGATCAAGGCTGCCGAAGCCAATGCCGCAGTGCACCCGAAGAGCTACAACTTGTCATCGCTGCGAATCCTGGGCTCGGTCGGTGAGCCGATCAACCCCGCAGCCTGGGAGTGGTATCACCAGCATGTGGGCGGCGGACGCTGCCCGATCGTCGACACCTTCTGGCAGACGGAGACCGGCGGCCACATGATCACGCCGCTGCCTGGTGCCACGCCGATGGTGCCGGGATCTTGCACGCTGCCCTTCCCCGGCATCATCGCTGCGGTGGTCGACGAGACCGGCAAGGAAGTGCCTTGGGGCCAAGGCGGCATCCTTGTCGTCAAGAAACCCTGGCCCAGCATGATCCGCAACATCTGGGGCGATCCGGAGCGCTTCAAGAAAAGCTACTACCCCGACGATTTCCAAGGCAAGTACTACCTGGCGGGAGACGGTGCGATCCGCGACGCCAAGACCGGCTACTTCACGATCACCGGACGCATCGACGATGTGCTCAACGTCTCGGGTCACCGCATGGGCACGATGGAGATCGAGTCCGCGTTGGTCAGCTGTACCGAACTGGTGGCCGAAGCCGCGGTGGTGGGCCGGCCGGACGACACCACGGGTGAGGCGATCTGCGCCTTCGTGGTGCTCAAGCGCTCGCGCCCGGTCGGCGACGAAGCCAAGGCGATCGCCAAGCGCTTGCGCGACTGGGTTGGCAAGGAGATCGGCCCGATCGCCAAGCCCAAGGACATCCGTTTCGGCGACAACCTGCCCAAGACCCGCAGCGGCAAGATCATGCGCCGTCTGCTGCGCTCGGTGGCCAAGGGCGAGCTCATCACCCAAGACACCAGCACCTTGGAGAACCCGGCGATCCTGGATCAGTTGGGCGAGAATTACTGAGCCCTGCTGATGCAGGCGGCGCGCCAGCGCCGGGGGCGCCGCAAGGCGACCAGCCGGGCTCCGGCGGAGCCAGAACCCGGCAATCCTGGATCAGTTGGGCGAGAATTATTAGGCGCCCCTAGGCCGGCCGCAGCCGGCCGCCCCCATGGGGGTCAAGCAAAGTGGCAAAGCCACATTTGCTTGAGAGCCCTGCTGATGCAGGCGGCGCGCCAGCGCCGAGGGCGCCGCAAGGCGACCAGCCGGGCTCCGGCGAAGCCAGAACCCGGCGACCGCAGGATCAGTTGGGCGAGAATTACTGAACCAGGCGGCGCGAAGCACGCCAAGCAAAAGGCCCCGCAGTGCGGGGCCTTTTGCGTGCCACTCGGTCAGATCACTTCAGCGACAGCACCCAGTTGGCGAGCTGCTTGGCTTCTTCCGGGTTGACCTGCGGGTTCGCGGGCATAGGGATCTGGCCCCAGGCGCCCACGCCGCCTTTCTGGATCTTTTCGGCCAGCTTGGCGCCAGCGTCTTTCTGATCCTTGTACTTGGCAGCGACCTCCTTGTAAGCGGGGCCCACCAGTTTCTTGTCTACAGCGTGGCAGGCCATGCAATTTTTCTTCGTTGCCAGGTCCTTCATCTTGGCCATCTTCTCAGCCATTTCTTTCTCGGCCGGCGCCTTCGCCGCCGGGTCGGCTGCAAAAACCGGCATGGCCACTGCAGCGGCAAGAATGGCGATCAGGGCGATTTTCTTCATGTTGAACTTTCGAGCGGAGGTTGGCTTCAATGGAAAAAATTGGACGACAGCTTGTTCAACGGATTTCAGCCTCGACGGTTGACGCGACGCCGCCACTGTGTGCCGATACACGGGGCTGCGCGCGCTCGGGGCCGTTCAATGCCCTGGCAAGCCTCCGGGGCATTGGCGCTAAGAGCCGGTTGTCGATGCGGTGCCGCGATCCTCAGTCGAACTTGTCGAGCACGGCGCCAAAGCTGGCACTGGCCGCGTTGTGGGCGAACTTGGCCAGCACGCCACGGGTGTAGCGCGGCGCGGGTTGGACCCACAGCGTGCGGCGGCGCGCCAGCTCGGCGTCGTCCACATTGAGCTGCAGCAGCAAGCGGTGCGCGTCGATCGTGATCGAGTCGCCCTCTTGCACCAGCGCGATGTTGCCGCCGGCATAGGCTTCTGGCGCGACATGGCCGACCACCATGCCCCAGGTGCCACCTGAGAAGCGCCCATCGGTGACCAGCCCCACGCTCTCGCCCAAGCCCTGGCCGATCAATGCGCCGGTGGGTGCCAGCATCTCGGGCATGCCCGGCCCACCCTTGGGGCCAAGGTAGCGCAACACCATCACGTCGCCTGCGACGATTTGCTTGGCCATGATCGCGGCCAGCGCCGTTTGCTCGTCCTCAAACACCCGCGCCGGGCCTGTCATCACCGGGCTCTTCAGGCCGGTGATCTTGGCCACGCAGCCCTCGGGTGACAGGTTGCCGCGCAGGATCGCCAGGTGGCCTTGCTCGTACATCGGCTTGTCTATCGTGCGGATCACATGCTGGTCGGCGCGCGGCGCATCGGGCACGTCGGCCAGGTTCTCGGCCACTGTCTTGCCGGTGATGGTGATGCAGTCGCCGTGCAGCAGGCCGGCCTTGAGCAGAATCTTCATCACTTGCGGGATGCCGCCGGCATGGTGCAAGTCGATCGCCAGGTACTGGCCGCTGGGCTTCAAGTCGCACAACACTGGTACCTTGCGGCGGATGCGCTCGAAGTCGTCGATCGTCCATTCGACCTCGGCCGCGTGGGCGATGGCCAGGAAGTGCAGCACCGCGTTGGTCGAGCCGCCGGTGGCCATGATCACCGCCACGGCGTTCTCGATCGCCTTCTTGGTGACGATGTCGCGCGGCTTCAGATCGGCCTTGACAGCCTCGACCAGCACCTTGGCGGCGTGGCGGGTGGTCTCGACGATCTCGTCCTCGACATTGGCCTGGGTGCTGGCGTAGGGCAGGCTCATGCCCAGCGCCTCGAAGGACGAACTCATGGTGTTGGCGGTGTACATACCGCCGCAGCTGCCGGGTCCAGGGATCGCGCGGCGCTCGATCTGGCAGAAGTCTTCTTCCGACATGTTGCCTGCCGAGAACTGGCCGACCGCCTCGAACACACTGACGATGTTCAGGTCCTGGCCTTTGTATTTGCCCGGCAGGATGGTGCCGCCGTAGACATAGATCGCCGGCACGTTGGCACGCAGCATGCCCATCATGCCGCCGGGCATGTTCTTGTCGCAGCCGCCGATCACCAGCACGCCGTCCATCCACTGGCCGCCGACGCAGGTCTCGACGCAGTCGCTGATCACCTCGCGCGAGACCAGGCTGTACTTCATGCCCTCGGTGCCCATCGCCATGCCGTCCGAGATCGTCGGCGTACCGAAGATCTGCGGGTTTGCGCCGGCGGCCTTCAGGCCTTCGACTGCGGCGTCGGCAAGCTTTTGCAGGCCCGAATTGCAGGGCGTGATCGTCGAGTGACCGTTGGCCACGCCGATCATCGGCTTGACGAAGTCGCCTTCGGTATAGCCCATGGCGTAGTACATCGATCGGTTGGGCGCGCGGGCAACGCCTTCGGTGATGTTCTTGGAGCGGCGGTTGATGCTCATGGGTGGTCTCGTAGGTTTCTTGGGAGGAGGGCGGTCAGACGAGCCCGACGCAGTCATCGCTGGGTGCCGGGCTTGGTGCCTGATTATTACTGTGGGCGGCGCAGTTTCTGTCGTGTAGGCGGCATGCCGGACCGGCCGCGAGCGTCAGGCGTCCAGCAGCGACAATCCGCGGTCGGCGGCAGCGCATGGCCGCCCCATCCAACGGAGTCTCCACGATGCTCGTGCATCCCCAGTTCAACCCGGTGGCACTGGCGCTGGGTCCGGTGCAGATCCACTGGTACGGTTTGACCTACTTGTTGGCATTTGCGCTGTTCATGGCGCTGGCCAACGCGCGCGCCCGCCAGCCCTCATTCGCCCATGCCGGCTGGACCCGGCGCGAGGTCGAGGACTTGCTCTTCTGGGGCGTGCTGGGCGTGGTGCTGGGCGGGCGGCTGGGCTATGCGCTGTTCTACAAGCCGGGCTATTACGGAGGCAACCCGCTCGAGATCCTGGCGGTGTGGAAAGGCGGGATGTCGTTTCACGGCGGCATGCTGGGCGTGATCGTCGCGATGGCTGCCTATGCCCGCAGCCGTGGCCGCAGCTGGCTCGAGGTGACCGACCTGATCGCGCCCTGCGTACCCACCGGACTCGCCTCGGGGCGCGTCGGCAACTTCATCAATGGCGAGCTGTGGGGTCGTGCCGCCGACCCAACGCTGCCGTGGGCGATGGTGTTTCCGCAGTCGGGCAGCAGCCTGCCGCGCCACCCGTCGCAGCTTTACCAATTCGCGCTCGAGGGCTTGCTGTTGTTTGTGCTGCTGTGGATCTACGCCCGGCGGCCGCGCGCCACCGGGCAGGTGTCGGGCGCCTTTCTGTTCGGCTACGG
>JBILYN010000370.1:0-4628 GCA_044377715.1 Aquabacterium sp. | reverse complement strand
TCGGCACGGTGGCGGCCGATGGCCACGCTGCGGTCAACGCCGGACCGGTGACACTCAACAGCGCGGCGCTGTCGCATGTGGTGGCGGGTTCGCTGGCGGTGTTCGGCGGCAACATCGAGCTCAGCGGCCCGGTGTCGACGCTGCATCAGAGCGCGTTTGTTGGGCTCGATGCAGCGGGCAGCATCACGATGAATGCCGGGTCCGGGCTGAGGGCGCCGGGAGTCGATCTGACACTGCAGGCTCGTGGCAATGTCGCGGTGACTGCGCTGGACCTGCGCGCAAGCGACCGCAGCGGCACGGCCACGCTCAGCAGCCAGTCGGGTGTTATCAGCGATGCCGACCTCGACAGCAGCGTCAACATCTATGCTGGCGCGGTGGTGATGCGCGGCGATGGCCCGCTCTACCAGGCGGGTTCGCAGGCCGCAGTGATTGAGGTGGAGGCCCAGCGTGTGAACGTGGATGCGGGCCATGGCGTGGTGATGCGCGACGGTGGCACAGATGGATCTTCGGTGTTCAACATGGTCGACGGCTCGACGGTGCGCCAGGAACTCGTCGTCAAGGGTCCAGCGCTGCGCGAAACCTCGACGCCTACCGCGATCCATCAAATGAGCTCGAATGCGAGTGAGTTCGCCGCCTGGTTGTCGGCCTTGCAGCGTGGCGCTGGCCTGCTGGGTGCGGCAAAATTCTCGCAGTCGGTGCTGTCTGCTGCTGTGCCTGTGCACGGCAATACGGCTGACTACCTCGACCATCTGGGCTATGACGCGGCGATGACTGTCTCGGGCATTTCGCTCAGCGCTTCGGACATGCTGTTGCCCCAGTCCTATGGTCTCGCTGAACGATTGGCCAAGGCTTACTTGCTCGGCGCCAAGGCGCTGCAGCCGTGCAGCTCGGGTCTGCAGCCCGTTGGTGCTGACAACTTTGATTACTGGGAGGAGAGTCTGGTGATTTGACGGCCTCGCTCGCCAGGCCGATATCGAGCTGGCCAACTTTGTTATCTTTGTGCTTGCTTTCACCAGGGTTTTGCCAATCTCATGTCTGATTTGATGCCTTTGCCGCAGGGTTGGGCCGATGCCCCGTTGGCGCAGTTGCGAGCCCTGTCGGCCACGAGCCGCTTTGCCGATGCCGAGGCGCTGGGCCGGCAGTTGCTGGCTCGCGATCCGCGCCAGGGGCAGGTCTGGTTCGAACTCGCCAGGCTGGCGCTGCTGGGCGGTCGACCTGACCTGGCGATCGAGCGCTTGCAGCGCACGGTGGACTGCAGTCCCGATGGCCAGACCCTTGGCGAGGTGGGTCAGATGTGGCTGCTGCTGCGCCGTCCGCGCGACGCCGAGCCGGCGTTGCGCCGGGCCATCGAGCTCGAGCCCGATGTCGCATCACACCACAACAACCTGGGGGCTGCGCTCAAGCGATCAGGCCAGCTCGCGGCGGCGCGAGCCTGTTTTCGACGAGCGATCGAACTCGACCCGGCGCTGGTCAGCGCCCGCAGCAACCTGGCGAGTACGCTGCGCGACGGCGGCGAGTTCGCTGCGGCGGTGCGCGAGTACGAACAGGCGCTGGCGATCGAGCCGGCCAACCTGGTGCTGCGCAGCAACCTGCTGTTTTCGCTGACCCACCTTGAAGAGCTGTCGGCCGACGCGCTCTATGCGCGACATCGCGAGCAAGGCTTGGCCTTCGAGCATGGGGCCGAAGCGCCGACTTTCGCGGCACTGCGCGAGCCCGGCAAGGCGCGCTTGCGCATAGGCTTCGTGTCGGCCGACCTGCGTGACCACGCGCTGGCTTATTTCATCAACCCAGTCTGGCGCCATCTCGACCGCTGGCGCTTTGAGATCCATGTCTACGCCAACGACGCGATGCCTGCCGATGCGGTCACGCAGTCTCTGCGTCCGCTGTGCCAGCGCTGGACCGATGTGCACGGCCTGAGCGACGAGGCGCTGACCGAGCGCATCCGTGCCGATGCCATCGACCTGTTGATCGACTTGTCGGGACACACTGCTGGCAATCGGCTGGGTGTGTTCGCGCGCCGCGCTGCACCGGTTCAGGCCAGCTGGATCGGTTACCCCTGCACCACCGGGCTTTCGGCGATGGACTATTTCCTCACCGACGAGGTGATGGCGCCGTCCGGGGCTTGCGACGAGCAGTTTGTCGAGAAATTGGTTCGTCTGCCCGCAGCAGTCACTTTCGAGCCGCCGATCGACGCGCCTGCAGTCAAGCCACTGCCAGGCTTGGCCAGCGGGCGGCTGGTGTTCGGCAGTTTCCATCGAGTGGCCAAGCTGGGCGACAACACCTTGCGGCTGTGGGCCGATGTGTTGCGTGCGGTGCCGGAGTCGACCTTGGTGATCGGGCATTGCGACGACGCGGCGCTGGCCAGCTCGATTCGCACCCGGATCGCCGCCGGCGGCGTCGATCCGGCCCGGCTCAGCTTCAGGCCGCGCTTGCCGCTGGCCGATTTTCTGGCGCTGCACCACGAGGTGGACCTGGTGCTCGACGCTTGCACATTCTCAGGTGGCACGACCACCGCGATCGCCTTGTGGATGGGTGTGCCGGTGCTGACGCTGGCCGGCGCCACGATGCCCGGGCGCCAGAGCGCTGCGGTGTTGCACCACACCGGTTTGTCGGGCTTCATCGCCGACAGCCCGCAGCAGTTGGTCGAGATGGCCCGGCATTGGTCGACACGTATCGACGAGCTGGCCGCACTGCGAGCTGGCATGCGCGGGCGCATCGCTGCGCTGCCCTTGCTGCGAGAGCAGCGGGTGGCGCATGGGTTCGAGCAGGCCCTGGAGGCGATGTGGTCGCGCTGGGTGGCTGGGCAGGCCCCTGCAGCGCTGTACTGCAGCGGTGGGCCGAGCGGCGTGACCTTGGCGCCTGTGGCCAAAGCGTGTTGACCGTGGCTGAGACTGCGCTCTTTCATCCCAAGTCGCTGTTGTGGCCTGTGCCGCTGGCCGAGCGGCGGCTGCTGATAGGCGCTGGTGCGCTGGCGCGCGACATCGTCGAGCTCGCAGGCGCCGAGCTGTTCTGCGCTGTCTATGTCGACCCGCAGTTCGCCGCTGGCGCGTTTTTCGGCCTACCGGTGATCACCGACTGGGCGGCGGCCTGTGCCCAGGCCACCCACTATGTGTCGGGTTTTCTGGATCTGCCGCGCCGGCGCGAGATGCAGTTGGCGGCGGCCGCCGCCGGCTTGCTGCCCGCCAGCGCGTTGGTGTCGGCTTCGGCGACAGTGTCGAAGGCCGCCACGCTAGCGCCTGGCTGCGTGATCGCCACCCATGTCAATGTCGGTGCGATGACGACGATTGGCCGCGACGTGCTGCTGATGCACAACGCGGTGATCGGTCACGACAGTCGGCTGGGCAACAACAGCATCGTGTTGCCTGGCGCCTGGGTGGGTGGTCATGTCACGGTCGGCGAGGATGTGCTGCTAGGCGCCAACAGCGTGACCGCGCCGGGCTTGTCGATCGGGTCGCGCTGCGTGCTCGCACCTGGTGCGGCCTGCCTGAAGCCTTTGCCTGCCGACAGCACGCTGATCGGCAACCCGGGGCGCGTCGTCAGGCGCTGAGCCTGTGCTGCGGTAATCGGTCAAAAACGATCAAATCGTTACTGGCAAGAAGCTGTCAGTTTTTCGCTGTCTGTTTCTGGCACCCTGTCAGATCGACCTGTTGTCAGGCGGTCTTGGTCGTTTGGCAGTCCACCCCTGATTGGGAATCACCCTGTGCGCAACGCCAAAAACAGCTTTCGTCGATTGTCCATGCTGGTGCGTGATGCGTACCGGCTTGAACCGATGGAGCCGCGCTTGCTGCTGTCGGCCGACCCCTTGGTTGGTGTCGTGCAGGCCCTGCTGCTGCCGAATCCGGACCTGGACCACGCGCTGCTGGCGGCTTACGACGCCGACGGCCTGGCGCATCTGCCGGGGCTGGCAGATCCATCGATACCGGTCGGCCTGACACCTCGATTTGTCGACGCGCCGGTGACCGAGCCGACCGGCGCGTCGGCCAGCGACTTCGCCGTCGATGCGGCGACCTTTGACCTGGCGCGCAGCGCCGGGCGAGCCGGGTTCTTGGAGAATTCGCTGGGCCTGGGTGCGCAGGCCTTGCGCGCGATGGAGCCCTTCGAGGTCGCTGCGTTCCGGTCTGTCGATGGGAGCACTGCGATCGTGCTTGGCGACGCCCTGGGCATGGGCAGTGCTGCGAGCGGCGCACGGGTGATCGACCCGCAAGCCCTGGCCACGATGCAGGACAGCTTGGGCCGAACGGTCATCGGTGTCGATGGCAGCGCGAATCCGATCTACCTCAGCACTGCCGGCAACACCGGGCTGAACCTGGACCACAGCCTGGTGCTGTACTCGAACGGCGTGGGCGGTGAGGTGCACATGGCCACCGACCTGACCGCACCCGAGATCACGGTCTACGGCTCGGGTCACACGACGACCATCAGCGCCGACTCCACCGCCAACGCAGGCGCCTACACGCTCAACGACTCGGCCAGGATCAGCGGTGCGCGCGCCATCACGGCTGTGGGCAATATCGTGATCGGCACGCCCACGGCAGACCTGGCGTCCGGGCAGAAGAATTTCGTCGGCGGCGATCCCGCGACCACAACCGTGGCCGACACGCTGACCCTGTCTACCGGCGGCAACCTGA
>JBILYN010000369.1:0-4631 GCA_044377715.1 Aquabacterium sp. | reverse complement strand
CCGCTGGGTCGTTTTCTCGGTTTCGCGGTCGCCGGCTGCGAGCCCGACGAGATGGGCATCGGCCCTGTGTTCGCGGTGCCCAAGGTGCTCAAGCGCCTGGGCCTGAAGATGGACGACATCGACCTGTGGGAGTTGAACGAAGCCTTCGCAGTTCAGGTGCTGTACTGCGCCGACCGCCTGGGCATCCCGATGGACAGGCTCAACGTCAATGGCGGCGCGATCGCGGTAGGCCATCCCTACGGCATGAGCGGCCAGCGGCTGACCGGCCACGCGCTGATCGAAGGCAAGCGCCGCGGCGCCAAGCGCGTCTGTGTGACGATGTGCATCGGCGGCGGCATGGGTGCAGCTGGCATTTTCGAAGTCCTCTGATCGATCGACGCTGCCCGACCATGACCCCAGCCCTCCGCACCCCCGACGAGCGTTTCAAGGACCTGCCCGACTGGCCCTATGCGCCGAAATGGCTTGAGCCGCTGGGCGATGGCCTGCGCATGCACTTCATCGACGAGGGGCCGCGCGACGCCGTGGCCACCGTGCTGTGCCTGCACGGCAACCCGAGTTGGAGCTACCTCTACCGGCACATGATCCCGGTGTTCCTGGCCGCCGGCTTGCGGGTGGTCGCACCCGACCTGATCGGCTTTGGCCGCTCGGACAAGCCGGCCGATGAGACCTGGCATGGCTTCGACCTCCACCGCCGCAGCCTGCTCAACTTTGTCGACGCGCTGGACCTGCGCCAGGTGATGCTGGTATGCCAGGACTGGGGGGGCATTCTTGGACTGACATTGCCGATGGCGATGCCCGATCGCTTCACCCGCCTGCTGGTGATGAACACGACCTTGGGCACTGGAACCGTGACCGAAGGCTTTCGCCAGTGGCGCGACTACAGCAACAGCCAACCCGACCTGGGTGTGGGCAAGCTGCTGCGGCGTGGCAAGCGCGAGATGAGCGAGGTCGAAGCCGCAGGCTACGACGCGCCATTCCCCGACGCCAGCTTCAAAGCCGCGCTGCGAGCTTTTCCGAACCTCGTGCCCGATGTGCTGACCATGGGCGAGGCTGCGCCGGGGGCCGCCATCAGCTTGGCCGCCGCTGAATTCTGGCAACACCGCTGGACCGGCGACAGTTTCATGGCCGTCGGTGAACAGGATCCGGTGCTCAGGCCGACGATGCAGGCCTTGCAGTCGCTGATCCGCGGCTGCCCGCCGCCGATGTCGGTGGCTGCGGCCGGCCATTTCGTGCCCGAATGGGGTGCGCCGATCGCCCAAGCCGCGCTGGCGAGCTTCGGGCTGGCGAGGTCGTGATGCGCGCGACACTTGATTTCTTGCTGGATGACTGGCTGGATGTTGTCAGCCTGACTTCGCGACCGCGCTTTGCCGACCACACGTCCGAGACCTTCGCCCAGGTGCTCGACACCTGCGAGAAGATCGCCCGCGACAAGTTCGCCCCGTTCAACCGCCTGGTCGACACCGAAGAGCCTCGCTTTGACGGCGAAAAAGTGATCCTGCCGCAGGCCACCCAGGACGCCTGTGACGCTTACGCCGCCTCGGGGATGCTCTCGGCTGCGCAGGACTTCGAGATCGGTGGCATGCAGCTGCCCTACACCTTGGAGGCCGCAGCAAACGCCTTCTTCGCCAAGGCTTCGGTCAGCATCAATGCCAGCCTGCTGTCGGTGGGCAACGCCAACCTGTTGATGGCCCATGGCAGCGAGACGCAGAAGCGCGTCTTCGCGCTCAACGAGTTTTCGGGCCGCTGGTCAGGCACGATGTGCTTGTCCGAGCCGCAGGCCGGCTCGAGCCTGTCGGATGTGGCCACCCGCGCGACGCCAGACGGCGAGGGCGCTGCTGATCCACTGGGGCCGCGCTTTCGGCTCAAAGGCAACAAGATGTGGATCTCTGCCGGCGAGCACGAGCTGACCGAGAACATCATCCACTTGGTGCTGGCCAAGATCGCCGGCGCCGACGGCAAGACGACCCCAGGCGTTCGAGGCATCTCGCTGTTCATCGTCCCCAAGAAGCTGGTCGACGCGCAAGGGCAACTCACCGGTGAGCGCAACGATGTCGCGCTGGCTGGTCTGAACCACAAGCTCGGCTGGCGCGGCACCACCAACACGTTGCTCAACTTCGGCGAGGGCAAGTTCTTGCCCGCTGGTCAAGCCGGTGCTGTCGGCTATCTGGTGGGCAAGCCAGGCGAGGGCCTGCGCTGCATGTTCCACATGATGAATGAGGCGCGCATTGGCGTCGGCATGGCGGCGACGATGTTGGGCATGGCCGGCTACGAGGCCTCGCTGGCCTACGCCCGGCAGCGGCCGCAGGGCAGGCCGATGACGGCTGGCGGCAAGGACGCCGCTGCGCCTCAGGTGCCGATCATCGAGCACGCCGATGTCAAACGCATGCTGCTGGCGCAAAAAGCCTATGCCGAAGGCGCGCTGGCGCTGGAACTGTACTGTGCCCGACTGGTCGACGAGCAGCACAGCGGCCCACCCGAGGAGGCGCGTCAGGCCGCCATGCTGCTGGAAGTGTTGACGCCGATTGCCAAGAGCTGGCCCAGCGAGTGGTGCCTGGAGGCCAACAGCCTGGCGATCCAGGTCCACGGTGGCTACGGCTACACCCGTGATTTTCCGGTCGAGCAGTACTGGCGCGACAACCGGCTGAACATGATCCACGAAGGCACCCACGGCATCCAGGCGCTGGACCTGCTGGGCCGCAAGGTGGTGATCGACGGCGGTTCGGGACTGAAGCTGCTGGTCGTGACGGTCGAGCGCAGCATCGATCGCGCGCGGGCGCTGCCCTTGCTGGCGGCCCATGCCGGTGAGCTCGAGGCTGCGCTCGCGCGCTTGCTCGCTGCCACCGAGTCGGCCTGGTCGACCGGCTCACCCGAAGAGGCACTGGCCAACGCCACACCTTACTTGCAAGCATTCGGCCATGTGGTGCTGGCGTGGATCTGGCTGGATGTGGCGCTCGCGGCGCAGGCCTTGGTCGGTCGGGATGTGGTGGACCCTGGCTTTGTGCCAGGCAAGCTGCAGGCCTGCCACTACTTCTTTGACTACGAACTGCCCAAGATCGACGCCTGGCTGGCTGTGGTGGCGAGCCGCAACCCGCTGTGTCGCGAGATGCGCGACGAATGGTTCTGACCTTGTTCTGCCAGTGCGAGCGCGCGCCAAGGCCCCATCCGGAGCCTGACCGCCCGTCGCTCTGGACTTGATGCCCAGTTGTTCGCGCCGATGGCGATCAAGTCGCTTGTCCTCTCCTTACCCTTGAAAGATCCGCCAGCATGGGCACCCCTATCCAACAATTGTTCGACCTTCGCGGTCGCGTTGCGCTCGTGACCGGTGGCTCGCGCGGTCTGGGACTGCAGATCGCCGAGGCGCTGGGAGAGGCTGGCGCCAAGGTGATGCTGACATCGCGCAAGGCCGCCGATTTGGAGCAGGCCGTCGCCGACCTCAGCCAGCGTGGCATCGACGCGCGCTGGATCGCCGCCGACGCTGCAGACCCCGAGCAGGTGCACCGGGTCTGCACCGAGACCGTCGAGCGACTGGGTCCGGTCGACATCCTGGTCAACAACGCTGGTGCGGCCTGGGGTGCGGCAGCCGAAGACCATACGCTGGCGGCCTGGGACAAGGTGATGAACCTCAACCTGCGCAGCGTGTTTGTTTTCAGCCAGACCATCGGCAAGCTGTGCATGATCCCGCGACGTCAAGGCCGCATCATCAACCTCGCGTCGACGTCCGGGCTCGGCGGCAATCCCAAAGGCATCGACACGCTGGCCTACAACACCAGCAAGGGCGCAGTGGTCAACTTCACCCGGGCGCTGGCAGCCGAATGGGGCGAGCACGGGATCAACGTCAACGCCATCGCGCCAGGGTTTTTCCCCAGCAAGATGACTGAATTCACGATCCAGACGGTTGGCGCCGACAAGATGGCCGCCGCTGCCCCGCTCGGCCGTCTGGGCGACGACGACGACTTGAAGGGCGCAGCGCTGCTGTTGGCATCGCAGGCTGGCAAACACATCACCGGGCAGATCTTGGTGGTCGACGGCGGCGTGAGCTGCGTGATCGGCCATTGAATCTCGTTCCCAAGCGACAGGCTGGCACGGCCTGGGCAGCCCGATTGCATTTCCACTGAACCACAGAAAGAACCACCATGAGCAAGCTGATCAACCGACAGTTCCAGTTGGCATCACGTCCCGCTGGCGAGCCTGAGGTCGCCAATTTCAAAATGGTCGAAACAGCAGTCGCCGACCTCACCGACGGTCAGGTGCTGCTTCGCAACCACTACCTCAGCCTCGACCCGTACATGCGTTGGCGCATGAACGACGCCAAGAGCTATGCAGCGCCGCAAGCCTTGAACGAGGTGATGGTCGGCGGCACGGTGGGTGAGGTGGTGGCCTCTAAGAACCCTTTGTTCAAGGTCGGCGACACCGTCAGGGGCGGGGGCGGTTGGCAGTTGTACCGACTGTTCGAGGCCACGCAGCTGGGCTTGCTGCAAAAAGTCGACACCACCCGCATTCCACTGTCGGCCTACCTCGGTGCTGTCGGCATGCCGGGTGTCACGGCCTGGTATGGCTTGGTCAAGATCATCCATCCCAAGGCCGGTGAGACGGTGGTGGTCTCAGCTGCCAGCGGCGCGGTTGGCAGCGTG
>JBILYN010000368.1:0-4645 GCA_044377715.1 Aquabacterium sp. | reverse complement strand
TCGACGCCGCTGCCGAAAGCAGCGTTGCCGAATTGGAAGCCGTCGACGCTGGGGTCCAGCGTGGGCGGCAGCGACACCGTCGGCCCGGACAAGCTGGGGCCCTGGTAGACAAAACCACTGTCGTAGGTGACCAGGTTGATGTCCACGCCTAGCGAATGAACATCGAAGCCGATGTCGCTGGGCAGGCCGACCATCGCGTCGATCGCGCCGACCGTCGCGGTGGCAGCGACCCAGGTGCTGCCGGCGTGAGCCGTGTCCTTGGGGTTGAACAGCGCGAGGCCGAACTCGACACCGCGAACGCCGAAACCGCGCGCATTGGGGTTGATCTCGTTGCTGGCGATCACGCCGTCGTTGTTGTTGTCGCTGCGGTAAGGACCGACGCCGACAAAGCCCGAAAGATTGGTGCCGCCCAGGCTGAGCATCTCGGTGGCCACCTGGCTGCCGTCGGACAGCGTCACATGCTGCAGACGGCGCTCCATCGCCAGCGAGCCCTGGACCTGGAAGAAATCACCCACACTGACCTCAAAGTCGCCGCTGGCACGAATCCATTGGCCCTTGCTGCCAGGCGCGTCCATCGCGATCGATTTGCCGGTGCCTGTGATGACTGACAGAGCGCCATCTGGCGCCGCGTAGTCCAGCACCTTGGTGTCGGCATCGAAAGCCGCCGCCACGCCGCTGACCAGGTTGATGTCGAGCGCGAGATTGCTCGCCTTGGCCGTCACCTCTGGGATGCCGACCACCGCGACGATGCCCGCCTTGGCCTTGACCGTTGTCCACTGCACGCCATCCAGACCGTCCTGGCCCGCTGCCGCGTCGGCCAGCACCAGGCCGAAGCTGACGCCGCCCATCGCCAGACCGATCGCGTCGGGGTTGACGCTGTCGAGCGAACTGATCACGCCGTCGTCGTTGCTGTCCTGCCAGTAGTTGCCGCCGACGCCGGCGAAAGCGTGGAGGTTCTCGCCGCCGAACATCAGCGTGTTGGCGCGAACAGCGGTGCCGTCGGCCAGCACCAGGTTCTGGGTCGATTTCTCGAAACCCAGCGATCCCGAGGCATAGAAGAAATCGGCGACCTCGATCTTGAAGTCGCCCGATGCGCGGACCAGCGTGCCGTTCGTGCCGTTGAAATCAAGCGCTATGTTCTTGGCAACGCTAGGACTGCCTTGGCTCGCCACCGTCATGCCACCGGTGACCACGGTCAGCGCGCTGCCCGCGCCGCCGTAGTCGACCACGGTCTTGGCGTCGGTGCCCATGTTGACCGCCACCGCCAGGTTGCTGGCGCTCATCTTGATCAGCGGCAGCCCGACTTCGGTGGCCGACTCGGACGTCGCCTTCAGGCTGACCCAGCCTCGCGGCACCACCGCTGCGGCGCCATTCACAGGCGCAGCAGGGCGCTCGAAATACACCGCCATCGCCAAGTCGACGCCGGTCAGCTGGAAACCCGCTGCCGTGGGGTTGGGCGTCTCATCGCTGAGCAAGCCGTCGTGGTCGCTGTCGATGCGGTAAGGCCCGTTCAGCCCAACGAAAGCGTCTAGATGGCTTGCGCCTATCACCCAGCGCCTGGCGTCGACCGTCTTGCCGTCAGACAATTTGACAGACGACACGAGGTTGTTGCTGACCTGGAACACACCGTCCACGGTCAGGAAGTCGCTGGTGGTCAGCGTCATGCCGATGCTCAAGCTCGACTGGCTGGCAAAGTAATCGGCGTTGAAGAACAGCCCCAAGCGATCGGCGTCGAGCTGGCTGTGGGCCTGGATCGCCAGCAGGTCGGCCACAGGCCTTGCGACCACGCTCAACCCCAAACCATGCGTGTCGACAGGGTTCAGCTGCATCAACAGCGATCCGCTGTTGAAGTCGGTCGGGTCGGTCGACCGCGGCGCGCTGTAGCCGAACAAGCCGGTGGCCTGGCCAAAGCGGCCGGTGATCTGACCGGCGGTGATCAGGTCGAAAGAGTCGCTGAGCTGCGGCCTGTAAGCCGGCCCACCGGCCAGGCCTGGCGCCCGGACGATGGCCAGCGAGGCGCTGGCCAGGCTCAGCGTGCCCGTGACCTGCAATTGGTCGCTCTGGTGATCGGCAGCGAGCGTCAGCTGCAAGATCTGCCCGGCCGCGAAGGTCTGGTTGCCGACGATGCGGATCAGGCCCGTGCCGTCGGCGCGGCGCAGCGTGCCCGCTGCCGCGTTGCCGGCAGCATCGACGATGCGCAAGCCGTCGCCGGCCTGCACGACGATGTCGCCCACGCTGCGGATGCGGCTGGCCATGTCGAGCGCGGGCAGAACGCCTGCGACAGCGGCGGCGGTCTGCACCAGGTTCACCGACCCGGTGGCACTGAGGCTCACCGCGCCGCGGCCCGAACGCACCAAGTCGAGCAAGTCGATGCGGCCTGTCGCGCCCAGCACGCTCAAGCTCACCGCGCCGCTGCCCAGCAGCGATTGGACGCCGCCTGCGCCCACGCTGAGCAGCAAGCCGCTGCTCGCGGCGCTGCCGGCCTGCAAAACGATGTCGCCACCGTCGGTGCTGCGCAAGCCCGTCAGCGTCAACGCGTTGTTGACCGCGCCAGGGTTCTGGACCGTCACCGCACCGGTGGCGATCGAATCGGCCTCGTTCAGCCGCAGCGTGCCTGCCGCGCTGGCCGCCAGCGTCGTGACGGCGATCTCCAGCGCATTGGCCGCGCCACTGGAAATACCGGCGCGCACATTGGCGCCGATCTCATCGCTGGCCGACAAGGCCAATCCTGCGGCGACGATGTCAGCGCCGGTGTCAGCAATGCTGGCATCAATGATCGAACCGCCGCCGGCTTGCAGCGCGACCTGTCCGCCCAAAGCCCGGATGCTGGCCACGAGGATCGATGTGCCTGCGCTGATCACGATGTCGCCGGACGAGGTGCTACCACTGTCGATCAACGCGCCTGTTGCCTGGGTCACGCTGCCGCGCTCGGCGCGCAGTTGCACCGATCCACCGTGGCTGAGCAAGCTGGTGCCGGCAAGCTGCACCAGATCGCCCTGGGCCAGCAGGCTGATCGCGCCAGGCTGGTTCGAACCCAACGCCAGGCTGAGGTCGCCCGCCAGACGGAGGTCTGCCAACGAGGCGATCCGCAGACTGCCGACCGCCGACACCGCAGCATCTTGCGTCGCGCTGTTGTTGTCTCGGTTCAAGTCGATCAAGCTGACCGAGCCCTGGGTCTCGACCGTGACGCCGCCCAAGGCGCTGTGCAACTGCAACTGCAGCACCTGGCTGGCGTCGGCGGCGCGCAAGCGCAGTGCGTCGATCGCGGTGCTGGCGGTCGCCGCCTGGCCCACGCCAGCACTGGCGTCGAGGTAGATCGACGCGGCCTGCAAGTCAGCGAAGCCGCCGCTGGCATGGCCGACGATCGCACCCGAGGGGGCCCACAACGCGGCCTGGCCCGTGGCGCTGAGCCGGCTCAGCACCAGGTCGCCGGTGGTCTCGCGCAGGAAAACCGCGCCATGGACCTGGCCACTCAGCGCGGCATCCGCGCCGCTGAGGTCGATCGTCAAAGGCGATGCATCGCTGCCGACATCGCCAGCGGCGGTGTACAAGTCCAGCGTGGTGGCAGCAACGGCCGCCGACGCGCCCGCGCCTATGCCGGTTCTGGCTTGCAGCGACAGATTCCTCGCGCTGACGACCGCGTTGACCGTCAGCAAGCTGGCCTCGACCGTGGCCGCGCCAGCATGGGCATCGACCGGCCCGGCCAGCGTGACCGCGCCAGCGCTGCGCAGCCTGAGCTTGCCGGCCACCGTGGCGCTGCCCGACTGCAGGCCGGTGACCGTCAGCGCGGTCGACGACAGGTCGAGCAAGTCCACCGAGCCCAGCGCCGTGACGTTCAAGGTCTGCAGCGCACTGCCCAAGCTGCCGCGGACATCACCGCCTGCGACCAGGGTCAGACCGACCAGCGAACCAGTGCTCTGGACCGTGATGTTGCCGGTGGCACGCACCTGCAGACTCGCACCGCTCTGGATGCCTTGCCGGCTGAGCCAGGCGGCGTCGATCACCAGGTCGCCGGTCACGACCGTCGACAGATTGTTGAAGATCGCCGGCAGCGCCGCCGCGCTGGCATTGCCCAAAGCCACGGTGGCGGTCGCCGTCAGACCATAGCGGTTCTGCGTCGCGCTGACCGTCAGGATTGCCAACTGTGTGCCCGCCGCGGTGACTTTCAAAGCATTCGCTTGCGCGAGGTAAGCGCTCAGCGCAGCGGCCGTGCCGGTCAGCTTCAAGCTCGCAGCGCCTGTGGCAATCGGCGCAGCCAAGGTCGAGGCGTCCAACACCGTCACGCCCGTGGCCGCAGACGCGGTCAACTGTCCGGACGACAGCGTCAGCAGCACCGTCACAGGCTCTAGAGTGGCATCGATCCCCGGGTCCGCCAGCACTTGCAGCACATCCGACCCCAAGCTCAGGCCCCCTTGGCCGCCAGGCTGAAGCGTCGAAGGCAGTTGCAGCACGGGGGCCATCCGGGGCGGCGACGCTTGTTCGTTGCTGTTGGGCAGCAGTCCCAGCTCGGCCTTGGCCACCATGGAGCCCGCTTGCACCGTCAAGCCGAGCGGCTGGTCGGTGGTGCCGGCGTAGCCTATCGCACCGCTGTTCAAGACCGTGTTGATCTGGGCCAGCGTGCCGGTCATCGTCCAGCTGTGGCCAT
>JBILYN010000101.1:0-13685 GCA_044377715.1 Aquabacterium sp. | reverse complement strand
CCCCGCGTGGCGCGCGCCGCTGCTGCTACGCTCATGCCATGGTCGATCTGTCTTCGCTGTCTCCCCGGCTCGCTCGCCTGCTCGGGCCTTGGGTGCGCGAGGTCGACGCCAACAGCTTGCGCGCCGATCTGCTGGCCGGTCTGTTGGGCGCGGTGCTTGTGCTGCCTCAGGCGATCGCATTTGCGGCGCTGGCCGGTTTGCCGCCAGCCATGGGGCTGGCTGCCGCGGTGCTGCCTTGCGCGGTGGCAGCGCTGGCGGGGTCGAGCCGTCAGGTCTTGTCGGGACCGACCAACGCCACCTCGCTGGCGCTAGGGGCGATGCTGGTGCCGCTGGCTGCGGGCGACGCCAGCCTGGTGGTGCCTCTGGCGCTCACGCTGACGCTTTTCGTGGGTTTGATGCAGTTGGCGCTCGCGCTGGCGCGACTGGGCTCGCTGGCGAATTTCATTTCGCCGTCGGTGATGCTGGGATTCACCAGCGGCGCTGCCGGGTTGATCGGCTGGTACGCGCTGGCAGGTCTGATGGGCGCTACAGGTCGTGCCTCACCCTGGCAGGCGTTGGCGGCGGGTGTCTCGGTCAGCGCGCTGGCGGTGGGCGGGCTGACGCTGGCGGTGGCCGTGGCCGGACGGCTGTGGTGGCGGCGTGGCCCGCACATGCTGCTGGCCTTGCTGGCGGCCATTGGGGCTTGCTGGTGGCTCAGCCAGCCTGGCGCGTCTGGCTTGGCATGGCCGGCGCCGCTGCGTGTGGGCAGCCCACCGTCGGCCTGGCCGATCTGGCAGTGGCCATTCGCCGAGGCCTCGCGGCTGGCGCCGCTGCTGCCGCAGATGCTGGCTGCGGCGCTGGCGCTGACCGTTGTCGCGCTGGGTCAATCGACGGCCATCGCCAAGGTGTTGAGTGCGCGAACTGGCCAGGTGGTCGATGCGAACCGGGAATGCCTGGGTCAGGGATTGGCCAACCTGAGCGCTGGTTTTGGGTCCGCGTTGGTCGTCTGCGGCTCGCTCAACCGCTCGCTGCCCAACCTCGAAGCTGGTGCACGGACGCCGTTGGCCGGTGTGGCGGCTGCGTTGTGGCTGCTGCTGTTGGTGGCGCTGGCGGGTCCATTGCTGGCCTGGATTCCGATGGCCGGCGTCAGCGCGCTGCTGGGGGTGGTGGCCTGGGCGCTGGTCGACCGTCCGGCCTGGGCCCGCGTCTGGCGGCTGGACCGCAGCGAGTTTGGCATTGCGCTTGCCACCGCTGTCGCCACGCTGACTCTGCGACTGGAGGTGGCGGTGCTGATCGGTGTGATGTGCTCGCTGGTGGTCTATCTGCAACGCATGGCCAAGCCAGCGCTTCGCAGCATGGGATTCGACAGCCAGCGCATGGGGCGGCCATTTGTCGTGATCGACGGCGCACCCGGCGGCATGCTGCCCGAATGCCCGCAGCTCAAGCTCCTGCGGATGGAGGGTTCGGTGTGGTTTGGTGCCGTGTCGCATGTGGCCGAACACCTGCGCGCGCTGCGCGGGCCGGGTGCTTCGTTGGGCCAACGCCACCTGCTGGTGATGGCCAAGAGCATGAACTCGATCGATCTCGCCGGTGCCGACCTCTGGGACAACGAGCGCATCAAGCGCCGCGAAACTGGGGGTGATTTGTATTTCCACCGCCCGCGTCCGCAAGTGCTGGCGCTGTGGCATCGAACCGGTTTCCTGCAGCGTTTGGGAGCAGACAGGGTGTTCCCGGACAAGCACAGCGCGATCGCCAACATCGTGTCACGGCTCGACGAATCCGTCTGCGCGAACTGCACCGTGCGTTTGTTCGACGAGTGCAGCACGCGCCCTGGGGCGCCCTGGTCGCACTCGATCTGAGCTCCCCGAGGCCGGCCGACGCCGGCCGCCCCCCCATGTGGGGTCAAGCAAAGTGGCAAAGCCACATTTGCTTGAGCTTGGCGCGCCAGGGCTAGGCGTATTCGAAATAGGCGTTGGCGACCACCGGCTTGTCGCCGACCCGGGCCTCGAACACCACCCGGCCGGGGCCGTCGTGCCAGGCCAGCACACGCAAGGTCTCGCCAGGGTACACAGGCGACGAGAAGCGCAGCCTGAGCGACTTGAAGCGCGCAGGGTCACCGCCACACAGCGCGCTCAGCAGCAGCTGGGCGCAATGGCCGAAGGTGCACAGGCCGTGCAGGATTGGCGTCTGGAAGCCGCCGAACTGTGCTGCTGCCGGGTCGATGTGCAAGGGGTTGTAGTCCCCGGACAAGCGGTAGAGATGGGCTTGGTTGGCGGCAATCACGGCGCTGACATCGACATCGGCAGGTCGTGTCGGCAGATCGATCTTGACCGATCGTGTCTGGCCTCTGCCTTCGAAAGCGGCGATGTCGCCGAGCTGCTCAATGCCTCGCCTGAACGAGCCGCTGACCATGCGCACGCAGACCTGGCCGTCGGCGTCCATCACCTGGCTCTCCGATTCGACGAAGGCATTGCCCTTGCCGCGCGGGTGGACAGCGATCAGCCTCGACACCACCGTCACCTTGCCTGCCAGCGGCAGCGGCCGCAGTTGTTCGATCTGGCGTTCAGCATCGATGTTGAGTGGTCCCGGCGAAACAGGCATGGCGACCCGGTCGATCGGTGTGCCAGCGCCACCCCAGCGGATTGCAAAGGTCGGGAAGACGGCATAGCCCGGGTGTCCCTCGTAGGCGAAGCGCAGATCCTGGATGCCGATGCCCACCGCGTACAGCAACACATCGCGCTGGTCATAGGCGATGCTGACCGGCTGGCCCCAGGGGCCGGGCTGGCCGTCGGGGAGGAGGGCTTTTGCGTCGTAGGTGGGCATGGTGTTGCGGCAGGATGCCGTCAGGGTTGTTTGGCTTGACTCTAAGCCAGGATCGCGCCGGTGCAAGGTCGCGGTGGTGTCTCGGAACCACTTTGAGACTCGGTGGTTTCCCGGATGTCTTGGCGGTCCGCTGCGTCGGTCCGGCAAAACATCGCGCTCCAACTGTCCGGCAGGCGTCAGCCCGCGGGGGATGCGATGCCAGAATGCATCCGAGATGGAGTGCTGAGATGACCGATCTGCTTGAGTTCCGCCGCGAAGTTGAAGCCTGGTTCCGCGACAACCGGCCGCCAGACCCTGGTTTCCTGTTGCCCGAATCCTTCATGGAGGTCGGCAATGAAGCCCAGTTCGCCTACCTGCGTGACTGGCAGCGCAAGATCTACGAGGCCGGCTACCTCGGGATGGCATGGCCCGCGGCCTATGGCGGCGGCGGTCGGCCGCAGGCTTACCAGGACATCGTCAACGCCGAGATGGCGCACCAGAAACTGCCGTTCGTGCCCAACACCATCGGCCTGAACTGGGCCGGTCCGCTGATTCTGGCGATCGGCTCCGAGGCCGACAAGCAGCGCTACATCCGTGGCATCCTCAATGCCGATGACATCTGGTGCCAGGGCTTTTCGGAGCCCGATCAAGGCTCGGATCTGGCCAACACCCAGACCCGCGCGATCCGCGATGGCGACGACTACGTGGTCAACGGCTCGAAGATCTGGACCAGCCTGGGCAGCCACGCCAAGTACATGATCCTGCTGGCCCGCACCAACCCGGAACAGCGCCGCTACGGCGGTTTGTCGTACTTCCTGGTGCCGATGCAGGTGCCCGGCATCGAGGCCAGGCCGATTCGCAAGCTCACCGGCGAATACGGTTTCAACCAGACCTTTTTCAACGATGCGCGCATCCCCGCGAGCTGCCTGATGGGGCAGGAAGGTGAGGGTTGGAAGATCGCGATGACGACGCTGACCTTCGAGCGCGGCGCCAGCGGCGGTCAGGCCGGCGGTATCGCGCGGGTGTCGATGGGCGTGGGCGATGTGGTCGATCTGGCGCAGCGTTCGCGGCGCGATGGTCGACCCGCGCTGGAGGATCCGTTCGTTCGCGACCAACTCGTGCGTTTTCTGATCGAGGACCAGGGCGACCAGCTTTGCGCCGCGCGAGCGGCCATCCCCGCGCTGTGCAGCGAGCGGCCCGATGCGATCGCGCTGTCTGGCAAGCTGCGTGTGACCGAGCACCGACGCCGCATGACCCAGTTCGCGCTGTCGCTGCAGGGCGCGCATGCGGCGCGCTGGATCGGCGACGGGCAGGCGGTCGAAGGCGGCAAATGGCAGCGCGCCTACCTCAACTCGTTTGCCAGCACCATCGGCGGCGGCACCAGCCAGATCCAGGCCAACATCATCGGCGAGCGCGTGCTCGGCCTGCCCAAGGATTGATGCCATGCACAACCTGAACCACCGCATCAGCTTCAGCGACGAGCAAGCCATGCTGCTCGACAGCGCGACCAGTTTCTGCCGCGCCAAGTCTTCGATCCAGGCGGTTCGCAGCGCCTTGCTGACCGATCAGGGTTTCGACGCGGCGGTCTGGCGCGAGATGGTCGCGCTGGGCTGGGCCGGCATCGCGATCCCTGAGGCCCACGGCGGCAGCGGGCTGACATTGGCCGAAGCCGCGACGATCTGCGAGCCTATGGGTCGCCATCTGCTGAGCACGCCTTTTGCCAGCACACAGTGCCTGATCCAAGGTTTGCTGGCCGGCGCCAGCAGTGAGCAGCAAGCGGCCTGGTTGCCCGGGCTCAGCCAGGGCGCGATCGGCACGGTTGCGCTGTTCGAGTCCGATGGCAACTGGCAGCTCGACGAGATCGAGGCCCGGGCGGTGCTGCAGGGCGATGCGATCCAGTTGAGCGGCGCCAAGACCTTGGTCTGCGACGCGGCGGTGGCCGAGATGATGCTGGTGTCGGTTGCGCTGGACGGCGCGCCCGCGCTGGTGCTGGTCCGTGCATCCGATCTGCAAGCGCAGCGAATCCAGCGTGAAGTGGTGATCGACGAGACACGTCGCAGCTACCGCGTCGACCTGACCGGCGTCAGCGTGCCTGCGACCGCGTTGATTCGCGGCGAGGCGGCCCGACTGGCGCTGGCCGCCATCCGCCATGCTGCGCTGCTGCTGGCGACGGCCGAGGCCGCGGGCGGCATCGCCGGCGTGCTCGACGTGGTGGTCGACTACCTGAACCTGCGCACTGCGTTTGGCCGCAAGATCGGCGCCTACCAGTCACTCAAGCATCCGGCAGCCGAGATCCTGATCGGGCTGGAGCGCTCGCGCTCGCACCTCTATCACGCAGCGACGCTGCTGGCGGCAGGCGAGGACGCCGAGATCGCGCTGCGCATGGCCAAGGCCGAGGCAGGCGACTCCTTCGTCTTCGCCGGTGACCGTGCGGTGCAGTTCCACGGTGGTTTCGGCTTCACCTACGAGTGCGATGCGCAGCTCTACCTGCGGCGTGCGCTGTGGCTGCAGTTCTCCTACGGTGACGCCGCGCACCATCGGCGCCGTCTGGCAGACCTGCTGCTGCCGGTCGGGGCAACATAACGCTGATCAAACGGACGCCGCACGATGGCGCGGTCAGTGGATCGCTTCTCAGACTCGTTTCTCAAACTCGTTTCTCAGGCCGCCAAGTGTGACAGCCACCCAGCGGCCTCGGTGATCCTCACCCGGCCTCTTTGCTCCTCCTGCCGCAACTGCTGCACCAGTTGCAAGGCCTGCGCTTCGGGGAAGCGCTCGGCAAAACCGGCGAGCGCGCGCTGAGGTGCCGCATCTGCCAGCTTGCATTCGATGAGGTGGGTCAACGCGCCGTCGCGCGACAACGCAAAGTCGACTTCGGCGCCATCTTTGGTGCGGATGTAGTGCAGGCCCGTGTCCTGGCCCTGCGTGTCAGCCAGGAATTGCTGCTGCTTGAGCAGCATGCCTGCCACGGCGTTCTCCAAGCGCAGTCCAGCGTTGCCGCGCACCAGGCCAGTGTCGAAAAAATATACTTTGGGAGCTTGCAGCAGCGCTCTTGCCACGTTTCGGTGCCAGGGTTGCACCGTGAAGACGATGAACAACGCCTGCAGGATGTCCAGGTAGCGTCGCAGCGTGGCCGGCGCCACGGCCAAGTCGCGAGCGATCGACGCCAAGGACAAGGGCGACCCGACCCGCTCGCGCAGCATCTCGACGAACAAGCGCATCGCGCCGATCTCTTGCACACGCGAAAACTCTACGACGTCTTCGCGCACCAAATCGGTCAGGTACTGGGCACGCCAGCGGTCAGCCTGCACCGGGTCTTCGGCCAGGCAGGGCTCAGGGAAGCCGCCGCGCTCGATCAGATGCTGCAAGGCCGCGGTCGGCGTGGCGCCTTGCTGCTCACACCACTCTCGCACCGAGATCGGGTGCAGCCGCAGCGCGAAGTAGCGCCCAGCCAGCGATTCGCCGCCCTGGCGAAAGGTCTCCATGCGGGCACTGCCGGTCACCAGCAGGGCCTGTCCTTCAGGCCGGCCATCGACCACGCCTTTGAGCCAGGACTTCCAGCCCGCCATTTTGTGGATCTCATCCATCGCCAGCAAGCGGGCTGTGGCTGACCAACTTTGCCGCTGCAACACCGCACGGTCAGATGGAACATCCCAGTTCAGGTATTGGGCGGGCGGTAGACGCGCCATCACCTGGCGTGCGAGCGTCGTCTTGCCGACCTGCCGAGGGCCGGTGAGCACCACCAGCTTGCGCTCAAGGTCGGCAACGACCAAGTCATCAAGATAGCGCTTCATGCCGACTATCTTATCGAAAATTGACAAAAAGTCGCGACCAATTGTTGGTTTCCTGACAAAAAGTCAAGCTTCACCGAGAGCTATGCCAACCCGCTTCAGCGTTCTGGATGAGTGTTGCTGTGCGGTGAACAAGCCTGCAGGGTTGCGTCAGGTCTTGCGTTCAGATCACACCGGCCGACCGCAGGTTCTGGATCCGATCGGCTGAGTAGCCGAGCACTTTTTCGAGTACTTCAAGCGTGTGCTGACCGATTTGCCAGGGCGCTGTGGTCGGTGGCGTCAGAGGCTGGCCATCCACTTGATAAGGCGATGCGGTCACCCTGACGCCTTGCTTGCGGGTGGGGTGCGACAAGGTGGTGAACGCTTGACGCTGGGCCAGGTGAGGGTGCGCGATCAGGGTTTCCGGTTGCAGCATCGGTACCGCGGGCACTCGCGCAGCTTGCAGCAGTTCCAGAACCTGGTCGACCTTGTCGAAGCCTTTGAGCCACGCCGCGATCTGCTCTTGCAACTGCGCCCAATTGTCGCGGCGTGCAGCAGGGGTGGCAAAGCGCGGGTCATCCATCAGATCGGGTCGCTTCATCAGGCCTGCCAGTGCCGGCCACATCGCGGGCCCGCCGCCAACTTGCAGCGCGACATGGCCGTCGCCGACGGGTTGGACGACCATGCCGGCACGTGGCCGGCGGGTTGCCTCGGCACCGTTGAGCAAGGCCGAGAAGTTGACGTCGTCTGCGCAGACCAGACACTCGAGCATCGAGACATCGAGGTAAGCGCCTTGCCCGGTCTTGGCGCGCCTGAGCAAGGCGGCACAGGTCAATCCAAAAGCGTGAGCCCCTGCGAGCACATCCGCAGCCTGAAGGTTGGAAGCGCGTGGCGCCAAAACCCCGCCTCGGTCCAGTTCCATCATGCCGGAGAAGGCGTTGATCAGATGGGCGTAGGCCTGCAAACCGCGCAACGGCCCGTTCTGACCAAAACCAGAAATCGAGCAGTACACCAAGTTCGGATTGACAGCCTTCAGGCTCTCGAAATCAAACTTGTATTTGGCCATCACGCCTGGCGAGAAGTTCTCCACCACCACGTCGGCCTGGCGCACCAGGTCCAGAACGACTTCACGCGCCGCAGGGTTGGCGAAGTCGATCGCGATGCTGCGTTTGCCTGCATTGGTTCGCGCGAAATACGCGCTTTGATCTTTGGCTTCGCTGTCCATCTGCGGCGAGATGTAACGAACCTCGTCGCCCTCGCCGGGCCGCTCGATCTTGATGACGTCGGCGCCCAGGTCAGATAGCAGCCGAGTGCAATAGGGGCCGGACAACACGCGTGTGAAGTCGCAGATCTTGTAGCCGGCGAGCAATGGCTCGGTCTTGGGTGTGTTGGTTCCGGTCATAGATTTCCGATGTTGGTTTGACTGGGAAGTATCGACGGTCGCCATCCATTGCGCTGCAGTCTTGACAATTAGGCAGGTATTGCGAGTATTTCGGCGGCGCGATGGATCGCAGCCCGGATTCTCGGGTAAGTGCCGCAGCGGCAGAGGTTGCCGTTCATCGCGGCGTCGATCTGGGCGTCGCTGGGCCGGGGCGTGGTCTTGAGCAGCGCTGCCGCACCCATCAACTGCCCGCTCTGGCAGTAACCGCACTGCACCACGTCGACCTCGGTCCAAGCTTCGCGCAGCGCGGTGATCTCGCGACCCTGCAAGGCCTCGATCGTTGTCACCGCACGGTCACCGACGGCCGACAGCGGCGTGACGCAGGCGCGAGTGGGTTCGCCGGCGATCTGCACCGTGCAGGCGCCGCACTGCGCGATGCCACAGCCGAACTTGGTGCCGGTCAAGTGTAGTTCGCCGCGCAGTACCCACAGCAGCGGTGTGTCGGGTTCGGCTTGCACGACGAGGGTCTTGTCGTTGATGCGGATCGTGGTGCTCATGGCTTGCTTGCGAGAGGGCTGTGGGTGGGGATCAGGCCAGTCGCAGCGGCAGGCTGCGCAGGCGCTGGCCGGTCAGCGTGAACAGCGCGTTGGCGACGGCCGGGGCGATCGGCGGCGTGCCGGGCTCGCCCACGCCTTCGGGCGGCTCGGTACTGGCGATGATCTCGGTCTCGATCAGCGGGCAGTCGGCCAAGCGCAGCGGCTCTTGCTGATGGAAATTGGTCTGCTGCACCTGGCCTTTGTCCAGCGTGATTTCGCCTGACAGTGCCGCGCTCAGCCCGAACACCACCGCGCTGTCCATCTGCTGACGGATGCCGTTGGGGTTGACCGCAGTGCCGCAGTCGATCGCCGCCACGACACGGTGTACGCGGATTCGTTTGGGGTTGGCGGGGTCGATCGAGACCTCGGCGACCTGGGCCACGATGCTGCCAAAGCTCGAGTGCAGCGCGACACCGCGCGCCTTCTTTGCGCCGTCAGCGTGCGGCGCCAGCGCTTGGCTCCAGCCGGCTTTGTCGGCGGCGCGCTGCAGCACAGCCCGATGCCTCGGGTGGCGCTGAAGCAGCGCGAGGCGAAACGCCAGCGGATCCTGGCCGGCCGCGTTCGCAGCCTCGTCGATGAAGCTCTCCTTGAAGAAAGCCTGGTGCGAATGCCCCACCGACCGCCAGAAACCCACCGGCACGGGCAAATCGACGATGGCGTGGCCGACGCGCGCGTTGGGCCATTCGTAGGCTTGGTCGAAAGCGCCCTCGGCGGTGGTCTTGTCGGGCCCGGCCCCGGGCAGACCGAATTGCCGGTGCAAGAACTGCTGCACGATCGACGGGCCAGCCGAGTTTGCGGTCCAGGCGCTGAGCTTGCCCTGGGGGTCGAAGCTGGCTTGGTAGCGCGCGACGCAAGGCGGGCGGTAGAAATCGTGGGTCTGGTCTTGCTCGCGGGTCCAGCAGGTCTGCACCGCTTGGCCCGGCATTGCGCGGGCGATGGTTGCGGCCTGGGCGATGAAGTCCACGTCTAGCCTGCGGCCGAAGCCGCCGCCCAGCAGTGTGACATGCAGCTCGACCTGCTCAGCGTTCAGCCCCAAGGCCTTGGCCGCCGCCCAGCGCGCCAGCCCGGGCACTTGCGTCGGCGCCCACACACTGGCGCTGGCTTCGTTGAACAGCACGGTGCAGTTCTGCGGCTCCAGCGTTGCATGGGCCAGCAGCGGCGCGTGGTACTCGGCGCTGATGGTTCGCGCGGCCTGCTGGATCGCCGCTGGCGCGTCGCCCACTGAGCGGTATGCGAAGCCCTCGCCGGCGGTCAGCGCCTGGGTCAGCTGCCGCGTGATGTCGGCGCTCGACAGCGCCGCTGCAGGACCGTGGTCCCATTGCACCTGGATCGCGCGGGCGGCCTGCATCGCGTGCCAGGGTGTGTCGGCCACTGCGGCGACAGCGCCGCTACCGCCACGCTGACCGGGCACGGCCAACACTTTCTTCACGCCCGGCAGCGCTGATGCGGCCTGCGCGTCGAACGAGACGACGCTGCCACCGAGCGTCGGGCACATCACGACGCTGGCGTACAGCATGCCCGGCAGCACCGTGTCGATGCCGAATTGCGCGCTGCCGTCTTGCTTGGCGGCGGCCTCATGGCGCTTGACGGGCTGGCCGATCAGCTTGAACTCGGCGTGCGATTTCAGTCTCAGTTTGTCCGGCAGCGGCAGCGCTGCGGCGCGCTCTGCCAGCTCGCCAAACCGCGCGCTGCGTCCCGACCCGGCGTGGCTGACCAATCCCTGCGCGACCTGGCATTCGGCCGCAGGAACGCCCCAGGCCTGGGCGGCGGCGGCCACCAGCATCGCACGCGCGCTCGCGCCGGCCTCGCGCATCGGCAGCCACAAGTCCTTGATGCTCGACGAGCCGCCCGTCACCATCAGCCCGACCTCGCGCATGGTCTTGGCGGTCAGCCAACCGGCGCTGCGCTTGACCCAACCCTGGTCGTCGGGGTGGAAGGGCAGCCCGTCGACGACGCTGGCCAGGTTGTTGTAAATCGCGTCGATCGGCGGATGTTCGGTGCGAACTCGAGACCAGTCGGCGTCGAGCTCGTCAGCCAGCAGCATTGCCAGCGAGGTGTTGATGCCTTGGCCCATCTCGCTCTTGGGCACCATCACCGTGACGAGGTCGTCGCTGCCGATCTTGACCCAGCCGTTGAAGCCTTGCTGGCCCTGCGCGACCGGCAGCTTGGCGCTGGCGGTCAGGCGTTGGCGCGGTGGCAGCAGGCCCCAGCCCAGCACCAGCGCGCTGCCGATGCCCAGCGTGCCCAGAATGAATCGACGTCGTTTCAACATGTGGTGGTCCGGTCAGGCAAAGATTTCATGGGACGCTCTTTTATTGTGTTGGGTTGGTGTCCTGAATGTCTGCTTGAGAAATGCGTTTCAGTCTGAGCATATGTCAAGTGAAGTCAGGTGAACGCCTCAGCGCGAGGATCCGGTTGGTGCACGCATCAGCGTGCTCTTGCCGAACAGGCTGGCCAGCAGGTCCACCGCCAGTTCGGCGGTCTGGTTGCGCAGGTCTAGCGCGGGGTTGAGCTCCATCACATCGAGCGAAGCGAGCCGCCCGGTGTCGGCAATCATCTCCATGCACAGTTGGGCCTCGCGGTAGGTCGGCCCGCCGGGCACTGTGGTGGCCACGCCCGGGGCGATGGTTGGGTCGAGAAAATCGACATCGAAGCTGACATGAAGATGGGTATTGCTGTCGATCGTGGCCAGCGCGAGCTCCATTGCCTGGCGCATGCCCATCTCGTCGATGTAGCGCATGTCGAACACCTCCAGCCCCATCTGGTGGACCAACTGTTTCTCACCAGCATCGACCGACCGGATGCCAATCTGGCGCAGCCATTTCGGCTGGATCGCCGGCACGTGACCACCGATTTCGATCAAGGCCTGCGGCCCCAGCCCGCACAAGCAGGCCACGGGCATGCCGTGGAGGTTGCCGCTGGGGGTCAGGTCCCGGGTGTTGAAGTCGGCATGGGCATCCAGCCACAGCACGCGCAGTTTTTTGCCCGCCTCGCGGCAGTGCCGCGCCACCGCGCTGATCGATCCCAGCCCCAGGCAATGGTCGCCACCCAGCAGGATCGGCAGTTCGGCCTGGCGCAGCGCGGCCAGCACGGCATCGTGCACCAACTGGTTCCAGGCCAACACCTCTGGCAGGTGGCGGTAGCCGTCCACCGCCGGCAGCCAGGGGTTGGCCGGGCCGACCAGGTTGCCTCGGTCTGTCACCTGCAGGCCCAGGCCCTCGAGCACGGGCCGCAGCCCGGCCACCCGCAGCGCTTCCGGGCCCATGCTGGCGCCGCGGCTGCCGGCGCCGATGTCGGTGGGCGCGCCGATCAGGCTGATGCCGGGTTTCATGGTCGCATCAGGCTGCAGTGGCCCCGGCGGCGAAGCCGTAGTGCTCGGCCAGCTTGTCCCAGGCCTGCTCGGCGGTCTCGACGAAGTGGAACAAATCCAGGTCGCTGGCGCTGATCATGCCGGTGTCGACCAGGTGCTGAAAATTGATCAACTTTTCCCAGAACGCGCGCCCGAACAACAAGATCGGCCGACGCCTGCTCTTGCCGGTCTGGATCAGCGTCATGGTCTCGAACAACTCGTCGAGCGTGCCAAAGCCGCCTGGAAAGCACACCAGCGCGATGCTGCGCATCACGAAGTGCATTTTGCGCAGGCCGAAATAGTGAAACTGGAAGCACAGCTCGGGCGTGATGTACGGGTTGGGCTCCTGCTCATGCGGCAGCACGATGTTCAAGCCAATGCTCTTGCCGCCAACGTCGAAAGCACCGCGATTGCCGGCTTCCATGATGCCGGGGCCGCCGCCGGTGACGACGTAGATCGGTGTCTTAAGGCTGCGCGAGCGTTCGGTCACCAGTGCGCCGAATCGCCTGGCTTCACCGTAGAAATGGCTCATCGCCAGCGCTGCTTCGGCCCGGCGCAGCGCTTGAGGCTCGGCCGCAGCTTGCGCGTCGACCAAGCCGATGGCAGCGGCCTCGGGGCTGGGAATTCTGGCGCTGCCGAAGATCACGATCGTCGACTCGATGCCTTGTTCGGCCTGCACGATTTCCGGCTTGAGCAGTTCAAGCTGCATGCGCACCGGCCGCAGTTCCTCGCGCAGCAGGAACTCGTTGTCCGTGAAGGCCAGGCTGAACGAACTCTCGGGGCCGCTGTAGCGCGATGGCGGCTTGACCGCATGGGCCTCTTGCTCGGCGCTGGGGAAGTTGCGGGCGGTGAGTTCGGGGTGCTGGATGTCCATGTGCGGAGCTTAGCGCCTGGCCTGCACGTAGCATCCTGTCCCCATGAAACTGCAAGCGTTGACCCTGGACCTTGATGACACCCTTTGGCCGGTGTGGCCCTGCATCCGCCGGGCCGAAGCGCTGTTGCGCGACTGGTTGGTGCAGCAAGCGCCCGCCACCGCCGCGGCCCACGACCCAGTCGCGATGCGCGCCATCCGCGAGGCGGTGTTGCGTGATCGGCCGGACTGGCAGCATGACTTGAGCGCCTTGCGCCGCGAAGGCCTGCGCCGTGCGCTGCTGGCCGCTGGCGATGACCCGGCGCTGGCAGAACCGGCTTTCGAAGTGTTCTTCGCGGAGCGCCAGCGGGTCGAGCTGTTCGACGACGTATTGCCCGCGCTCGAGCGCCTGGCCGCTCGCTGGCCGGTGGTGGCGCTGTCCAATGGCAACGCTGACGTGCACCGAGTACCGGGCTTGGGCCGCTGGTTTCATGCCGCTGTCAGTGCTCGCGAGCTTGGGCTTGGCAAGCCGGCACCGGCGGTCTTTGCCGAAGCCTGTAGGCGCGCCGGTGCCGACGCCGCGCACACCTTGCACATTGGCGACGACGCGGCGCTGGACGTCGATGGCGCGCTCGACGCCGGCCTGCAGGCCGCCTGGGTGCGCAGGCCCACGCTTGCCACGACCGCTGTGCCGCGTGGCAAGCCTCAGCATGTGGTGGCGACGCTGACCGAACTCGCCGACCGGCTGCAGGCCTGAAGCGCTTGCAGCCCTCCATTTTGAGGGTCGATTGGAGCGTTATCCCAACGATGGATTCAATAGCGCGGACATATACTCGAGATTCGATCGATTTGTTTGCGGGCCACCAGGCCCAAGGCAGGGCAAGATGACGGGCAAATTCAAGGTGGTGGGGCTGCTGGCCCTGGGTGCCGTGGCGGGGGCACTGACCACGATGCAGCTGCA
>JBILYN010000100.1:0-13780 GCA_044377715.1 Aquabacterium sp. | reverse complement strand
GTCATCGCGGTTCAGTCCGACTTGCCGACCGACTTGCCGACCAGTTCGAAGTGCTCGACCATCGGCGGCTGGGCAAAGAACGGCCCGATGATCGCGCGCCATTGGGCGAACAGCGGGCCCTGGCGGAAGCCCACGGTGTGGTCTTCCAGCTGGTTCCAGAAGATCTGCAGCACATAGCGGTCCGGGCTCTCGACGCTCTTGTTGACTTTCCAGCCCATCATCCCCTGGGCTTGGCTGGCGACGGTGGCCAGTGCGCGTGCGATGGCCTCTTCGAACCCAGCTTGCTGGCCTGGGAGGATGCGGATGTCTGCTAGTTCGAGAATCATGGACACACCTTTGTTCGTTGGGTCGGTCCAGTTTATGCGCGCCAGTGCCTGCCCGTCGCCTGGGCTACATTGGCAGGCCTGCCCGAAGGACAAGCCCATGGCCCACCGCACCGAACTGCTGATCATCGATGCGCAGAACGATTTCTGCGACCCAGCAGAACCCTTGGCCTTGATGACTATTGCGAAAAAGCGGCATTTTGCGCAGCTGAACAAGCTGTTTTGTGAGCGACCATCGGTCTGCTCGAAACAACACCGCATCAGCTGGCGGACCCAGCGGATTGACCATCCAAAACCAGACCTCGCCATGTCCAGCCTTGCGTGATCGCAGACGATCGAACCGCTGCCGTCATAGCGCCTCTCCTGTAAGGACAAGTCCCATGCTCTACGACCTCTACGGCTGCGCCCTCTCGACTTCCTCCCGCCCGGCGGCGGCAAAGTTCGACCAGGCCCTGCGTCAGATCCGCACCTACCACGGCGACCCCATCGCCACGCTCGATGCCGCACTCGAAGACGACGGCCAATTCGGCCTGGCCTGGATCACGCGCGCTGTCGTGCTCGCCCAGATGACGGATCGGCTGTTTGCCGACGAGGTCACGCGCTCGCTGCGCGCGGCGCGGGCCTGCGAACTCGACGACCGTGAGCGCGCGCACATTGCCGGCGCGACCCGCTGGGCCGAAGGCCAGATGGTCGCCGGCACGGCGAGCTTCGCCCGCATCGCGCAGGAAAATCCGCGCGATGCGCTTGCCGTGCAGATCGCGCATGCGGGCTGTTTTTTCACGGGGCAGCAGTTCGAACTGCGCGATATTCCACTCGCCGCGCTGCGCGCCCATGGTCCAGGCGATGAGGCCAGGCACGCCATTCTTGGCATGGCCGCCTTCGGCTTTGAAGAATGCGGCGACTATGCGCGTGCCGAAGCTTTTGGCCGCGAGGCCATCGAGCTCGAGCCGCTGGACGCCTGGGCCGCGCATGCAGTGGCGCATGTCCATGAGATGCGCGGCGACATCGATCAGGGCCGCGACTGGCTCGATCGCACCTCGCAGGGCTGGTCGCAGGATTGCGGCTTTGGCTACCACAACTGGTGGCACCTCGCGCTGCTACACCTTGACGCGCAGGACCCGAAAGCAGCGCTCGCCCTGTACGACGAGCGCATCCGTCCGAGCGACGAGGCCAACATCGCGCTGGAAATGCTCGACGCCTCAGCGCTGCTGTGGCGGCTGTATCTCGAGGGTGTGGACACCGGCGACCGCTTTGCGCGCCTTGCGCGAGCGTGGGAGCTCAAGGCCGAGGATGGCGTGCTCGCCTTCAACGACCTTCACGCCGTCATGGCCTTCATCGGCGCTGACGAGCAAGCGCTGGCTGAGCGCGGCCTCCAGGCCATGCGCCGCACAGCGCAGGGGCAGGGCGACAACGCGCTGATGACATCGGCCATCGGCCTGCCGCTGGCTGAGGGCTTTGTTGCCTTTGGCGCCGGGCGCTTTGCCGAGGCGGTGGAGAAAATCATGCGCGTGCGGGGTCAGGCCCAGCGCTTCGGCGGCAGTCATGCGCAGCGCGACGTGCTGCCTCTCACGGCCTTGCACGCGGCAGTCAGAGGCGGGATGCGCGCGACGGCCGAAGCGCTGGCCGCTGAACGCCTTGCGCACAAGCCGCAAAGCCCTTGGGCCGGCCGTCTTGCGCGCTATGCGGCAGCGACGGGCATCAGCCAGCGGGTCGCGGCCGAATGACCCAGCCAGGCGCTTGGGCCTGCGGCTGAGCTGCGGCGCCGTCGGCCGCAGCCTGCCCGTCGCCTGGGCTACATTGGCAGGCCTGCCCGAAGGACAAGCCCATGGCCCACCGAACCGAACTGCTGATCATCGACGCGCAGAACGATTTCTGCGACCTGCCCGAGCGCTACTGCCCGGTCGACCCGGTGAGCGCTGAGCGCCTGGCGCCGGCCCTGCCCGTGCCCGGTGCGCATGCCGACATGCTGCGGCTGGCGGCTTTTGTTCGCGCCCAGGGCGATGCGCTGGCGGCGATCACCGTCACGCTGGACTCGCACCACCGGGTCGACATCGCTCACCCGCCCTTCTGGCGCAGCGGCACGGGCGCGCCGGTGGCGCCGTTCACGACGATCAGCGCTGCCGAGCTTCGGGCGGGCGATTACGCGCCGCGTGACAGCACCCAACTGGCGCGCGCCCAGGCCTACCTCGATGCGCTCGAAGCCAGCGGCCGCTACCGCCTGATGGTCTGGCCGGTGCATTGCCAGATCGGCAGCTGGGGCCATGGCCTGCACGCTGATCTGGCGGCAGCTTGCAACGCTTGGGAGGACGCCAAGCTGCAAGCAGTGGCCTGTGTCCTCAAGGGCGACAACCCCTGGACCGAGCACTACAGCGCGCTGCAGGCCGAGGTGCCCGACCCGGCAGACTCCGGCACTGCGCTGAACCATTCACTGCTGGCGCGGTTGGACCGCGCCGACACGCTGCTGATCGCCGGCGAGGCCGGTAGCCACTGCGTCAGGGCCAGCGTCGAGCATCTGGTCGAGCACCTGCCGTCGGGCCGGCCCGAGCGGCTGGTGTTGCTGACCGACTGCACCAGCCCGGTGGCCGGATTCGAAGCTGAGCAGGTCGAGTTTCTGGCCGCGATGGCCGCTCGCGGCGTGCGCCTGGCACGCAGCACCGAACTCGCACTTCGCTGACGCAGGGCTTGCAACACTACACTCGCAGCCGATGACCGATCCCGCCCGAGAACCCCGTGACGCCTGGGTTGCGGTCTGGGCCTGTTTCGTCGCGCTCGCGACGATCTTCGGCGTCTCGTACTCGTTCGCTGCTTTCTTCACCTCGTTGTCCGAGGCCTTCGACGCCCGGCGCGCCGATGTCTCGCTGGTGTTCGGTCTGTCGGGCCTGGTGTATTTCGTGCTGGGCGCCGGCGCCGGCATGCTGGCCGACCGCTTCGGTCCGCGCCTGGTCTGCAGCCTGGGCATGCTGTTCATCGCTTGTGGCTTGATCGCCAGCAGTTGGGCGACGTCGATGTGGGCGATCTACGCCGCATACGGTGTTGGCATCGGCGTGGGGATCGCGCTGGTCTACACGCCGGCGATCGGCTGCGTCCAGCCCTGGTTCACGCGCCGCCGTGGTCTGGCCTCGGGCATCGCCAGCGCCGGCATTGGCGCCGGCACGGTGGTGGTGCCGCTGGCCGTGACCGTGCTGATCGCTGCATTGCAATGGCGTGGTGCGATGCAGTGGCTGGCCGCTGGTGTGTTGCTGTTCGGGCTGGGATCGACGCTGCTGCTCAAGCGTGCGCCGTCTGCCACCGCTGCGTCTGGTGTTGCGGTGGCCGGTCACACGCTGCGCCAGGCGCTGCGCAGCAGCGAATTTCGCTGGATGTACCTGGCGGTGCTGCTCGCCAGCCCCAGCATGTTCATTCCGTTCGCCCATGTCTCGGCCGCCGCGCGCGACCTCGGCGTCTCCGACGGGCAGGCGGTCGGCCTGGTCGGGCTGATCGGCATCGGCAGCCTGATCGGCCGATTTGCGATCGGCGCGCTCGCCGACCGGTTCGGCCGGCCGCTGACGCTGGCCTTGTCCCAGGCGTCGATGGGCCTGGCTTACCTGGCTTGGGCCGGTGCCGACGGTTACGTCGCGATGGCCTGGTTCTCGCTTTGGATCGGACTGAGCTACGGCGGCATCGTCTCGCTGCTGCCTGCGCTGTGCATGGACTTGTTCGGTGCCCGCGCGGTCTCGTCCATCATCGGCACGCTCTACACCGCCGCGGCCTTCGGCAACCTGCTCGGGCCCTGGGTCGCGGGGGCTTTGTTCGATGCGCTGCACAACTACGCGCTGGTGATCTGGGGCTGCCTGGGGCTGTCGGTGCTGGCCACTGCCGCGACCTGGAAATTGGTTCGCCGCGGCAGCGAGGCGAGCGGTTTCGGCAGGCCTGCGCCGCGATGAAGTCCTTGTCCTGCGGCATCCTGCTGCTCAACCCGCAGTCCGAGATCTTGCTGTGCCGGGTCACGGGCGCCTGGCACTGGGACATCCCCAAAGGCAGTGCCGAACCGGGTGAGGCGCCGCTGCACGCCGCGCTGCGCGAGACGCGGGAGGAGTGCGGGATTGTTTGCGCCGGCGAATCGCTGCTCGACCTGGGCCGTATGGCCTACCTGCCGCGCAAGGACTTGCAGCTCTATGCGGTGCTGACCGAACGCTTCGACGCTGCGACCTGTCATTGCGACAGCCACTACACCGACACCTGGGGCCGCAGCCGGCCCGAGATGGACGGCTTCGAATGGACGCCGTTCGACCGCGTTCACCGCCGCTGCGCTCGCCACATGGGCCTGCTGCTGACTCGCCGCTTGAACCTGCCGGCGCTGCTGGTCAAATTGCTGGCCGCAGGCCCAGCGATCCAACTGCTGCCCACTGCTTTGTCACCGACCTCCAAGACTGATCATGATCATTGAACGCTGGCTACCTATTCTGTTGATGGCTGCTCTGGGCCTGTTTGCCGGCCCTGGCGCGCAGGCGGCGGCCCCGCCAGGGCTGACCGAAGTCACCCAGGTCGAAGGCATCACCGAGTACCGGCTGGCCAACGGCCTGCAACTGCTGCTGGTGCCCGACGCGACCAAGCCCAGCACCACGGTGAACATGACTTACCACGTTGGATCGCGCCACGAGAGCTACGGCGAGACCGGCATGGCGCACCTGCTCGAACACCTGATCTTCAAGGGCACGCCGACCACCCGCAACGTGATGGCCGAGATGGGCAAGCGCGGGCTGCGCTACAACGGCACCACCTCGTACGACCGCACCAACTACTTCGCCAGCTTCTCGGCCAACGACGACACGCTGCGCTGGTACCTGGGCTGGCAGGCCGACGCGATGCTCAACAGCCTGATCGCGCGCAGCGACCTCGACACCGAGATGACGGTGGTGCGCAACGAGATGGAGTCGGGCGAAAACAACCCAGTGCGCGCCACCTTGCAGCAGACGATGGCCACGATGTACCAGTGGCACAACCACGGCAAGTCGGTCATCGGCGCGCGGGCCGACGTCGAGAACGTCGACATCGCCCGCTTGCAGGCTTTCTACCGCCAGTACTACCAGCCCGACAACGCGACGCTGGTGGTGGCCGGCAAATTCGACCCGGCCCAGGTGCTCGCGACGGTGGCGCAGGCCTTCGGGCCGCTGCCCCGACCGCAGCGCAAGCTGGCGCCCACTTACACCGTCGACCCGGCGCAGGACGGTGAGCGCAGCGTCACCGTGCGGCGCAAGGGTGGCGCACCTTTCCTGCTCGCGGCCTGGCACGGCGTGCCGGCCGGGCATCCCGACTTCATGGCCTTCCAGGCGCTGGCAGGCGTGCTGGGGCCAGCGCCTTCTGGGCGCTTGCACAAACGTCTGGTCGATCGGCAACTCGCGGCGTCGACCTTTGGTTTTGCATGGAGCCTGGCCGAGCCCGGGCCGCTGATGCTGGGGGCGCAACTCGCGCCGGGCCAGGATGTCGCCCGAGCCCGCAGCGAGCTGTTGGCCACCGTGGATGCGCTGACCAGCGAGCCGATCACGGCCGAGGAACTCGAGCGGGTCCGGATCCAGTGGCTCAACGACTGGGACCAGGGTTTTTCCAACCCCGAGACCGTCGGCGTGGCGCTGTCCGAGGCAATCGGCAACGGCGACTGGCGGCTGTACTTCCTGCGCCGCGACCGGATGCGCAAGCTCACGCTGGCCGATGTGCAGCGCGTCGCGCAGGCTTACCTGAAAGCCGACAACCGCACGTTGGGCAGTTACCTGCCGACCGAGGAACCGCAGCGCGCGCCGGCGCCGGTGCTGGTCAACGTGGCGCCTATGGTGCAGGGCTACCGCGGCGACGCGGCGCTGGCCCAGGCCGAGGTCTTTGACCCGACGCCGGCCAAGCTCGACGCCCGCAGCCAGACCGGCGTTCTGGCGGGCGGTTTGAAGTTCGCGCTGCTGCCCAAGGGCACGCGCGGCAACACGGTGCAGGCCCGGCTGACGCTGCGCTTTGGCGACGAGGCGAGCCTGCGCGGCCAGGCGATGGCGGTCTCGGCGGTGGGTGGGCTGATCGACAAAGGTGGCGCGGGGCTGAGCCGCGCGCAGATCGAGGATGCGTTCGACAAGCTGCGCGCCGACGTCGGTTTTTCGGCCTCGGGCCAGACCCTGGCTGTGGGCATCACGACGGTGCGCGAGCACCTGCCGGCGGTGGTCGCACTGGTCGGCCGATTGCTGCGCGAGCCGGCGTTGGCGGCCGACGCGCTGGAGGAGCGCCGTCGCCAGTCGCTGGCAGCGATCGCCGCCCAGCGCAGCGAACCCGGCGCGGTGGCCGGCAACGCGCTCGAGCGTCACGGCAACCCCTATCCGCGCGGTGACCTGCGCTATGTGTCGACCTTCGACGAGATGGTGCAGGACGTGCAGGGTTTGACGATAGACGCGGTGCGTACGGCGCATCGGCGCTTTGTCAGCGCGGCGGTGGGCGAGTTCAGCGCCGTTGGCGACCTCGATGTCGCCGCGCTGCGCCAGGCACTCGACGCCGCTTTCGGCGACTGGCGTGCGCCGGCCGATGGCGCAGTGCCTTTCCTGCGCGTGCCGCAACCGCTGCGCGAGCGCGCGCCGCTGCGCCAGTTGCTCGCCACTCCCGACAAGCCCAACGCCAACCTGTTGCTGTCGCAGTCGGTGGCGATCAACGACCGCCACGCCGACTTTCCGGCGCTGCTGGTGGCCAACCACTTGTTGGGCGGCGATGCGATGTCGCGGCTGTGGTCGCGCATCCGCGAAAAAGAGGGCTTGAGCTACGACGTGCGCTCGGGACTGTCGTGGAGCAGCTTCGAGCTCAACTCTACGTGGCGGGCCTCGGCGATCTGCGCGCCGCAGAACCAACCCAAGGTCGAGGCCGCGCTGAGGCAAGAAGTCGCGCGTGCACTCCAAGACGGTTTCACCCAGGCCGAGCTCGACGCCGGGCGCACCGGCTTGCTCAACCAGCGTCGGCTGGGCCGGGCGCAAGACTCGACCGTGGCCGGCACGCTGGCGGCCAATCTCTACCTGCAGCGCAGTTACGCGCTGCAGCAACAAAACGACGACTTGATCGCTGCGCTCAGCCTGGTCCAGGTCAATGCCGCGCTGCGTGCCTACATCGACCCGTCGCGCTGGGTGATGGTGTGGGCCGGAGACTTCAAACCCTGACATTGAACAAGCCGACACCAGGGTAATTGGGCACTGCTCGGGGTGCGGGCGCTGGCTAAGATCGGTCACCCTGTCCGCACATGTCTGGAGCGCCAACATGACCCATCCTGCCCAACTCGCCGAATGCACGGCCACCGAGCTGCTCGCGCTGTACCGCGCCAAGACCGCGTCGCCGCTCGAGGCCACCCGCGAGGTGTTGGCGCGCATCGACCGGCTCAACCCGCAGCTCAAGGCGTTCTGCCTGGTCGACGCTGAATCGGCGATGCGCTCGGCCACTGAAAGTCAAGCGCGCTGGCAGCGCGGCGCGCCGATGGGCCCGCTCGACGGCGTGCCGGCATCGATCAAGGACTTGATCCTGACCCGCGGCTGGCCCACGCTGCGCGGCTCGCGCACCGTCGACCCGACCCAGCCCTGGGAGGTCGATGCGCCCGTGACCGCCAGGCTGCGCGAGGCCGGCGCGGTGCTGCTGGGCAAGACCGCGACGCCTGAGTTTGGCTGCAAGGGCGAGACCAATTCACCGCTGACCGGCATCACCCGCAACCCCTGGGATTTGAGCCGCAGCCCGGGCGGCTCGTCGGGCGGCACGGCCGCCGCCGTGGCTGCCGGTCTGGGGCCACTGAGCGTGGGCACCGACGGCGCGGGCTCGGTGCGTATCCCGGCGGCGTTCTGCGGCAACTTCGGTCTCAAACCCAGTTTCGGCCGGGTGCCTGCCTACCCGCTGTCGCCTTTCGGCAGCGTCGCCCACCTCGGCCCGCACACGATGAGCGTGAGCGACGCCGCGCTGATGATGAACGTGCTGAGCCAGTCCGATGCGCGCGACTGGACCTCGCTGCCCAGTGACGGCCGTGACTACCGGGTCGGGCTGAACGACGGCGTTCGCGGCCTGCGCATCGCCTACTCGCCGACACTGGGTTATGCGAAGAACGTGCACCCCGAGGTGGCGGCTGCGGTGGCGCGCGCGGTGGCCGAGCTCGAATCGCTGGGCGCGGTCGTCGAGGCGGTGGACCCGGGCATCGAGGACCCGCTCGACATCTGCACCGGGCTGTGGTTTCTGGGCGCGCTGACGGTCTGGAGCGGCATGACGCCGGCGCAGCAGGCGCTGTGCGACCCTGACTTCATCGCCGAGGCCGAGCTCGGCAAGCAGTTCAGCGCTGTGCAGATCCAGCAGCTCAACCTGCGCCGCGGCGCGCTCGGCGCGCATCTGCGCCAGTTCATGCAGGGCTATGACCTGATCGCCACGCCGGCGGTGGCTGTGCCAGCCTTTCCGGCGCTGCCTGCAGGCCACGGCAAGATCGATCCGGTCAGCATGCTGGGCTGGACGCCGTTCTCCTACCCCTTCAACCTCAGCCAGCAACCCGCTGCGACCATCCCCTGCGGCCTGACCAGCGACGGCTTGCCGATCGGCCTGCAGTTGGTGGGTCCGATGTTCGGCGACGCGCTGGTGCTGCAGGCCTGCCGCGCTTACGAGAGCCTGCGGCCGATCGCGCGGCCGTCACTGGCTTGGGCAGGCTGAGCGCTTGATCGGTCCTGACCGCCTCGCCGCGTCGCGCAGGGGTCGGGTGGCGACAGAGTTCTGGTCTGGCGTCGGCTTGAACGGTCTCAGAACGGCCTCAGACCGGCCTGAAAAAAAGCACTTCATTTGGTCGGCGACATGCCGATCTTGGTCGCAGGGCGTGAAGTTTTTCTTGGCGCCCAGTCCCAAGATCCGACCTGCTGCTGCCAATGAAAAAATCCCTGGGCTCTGTGGCCCGCAAGCTCGGCCACCAGGCTGTTCGCGCGGCCTTGGCGCTGTTGCCCCGCGCGCTTCGTTTTGCCGCTTACCGAGCGATGGTCGACTGCGACCCGCGACCCGACCTTCGCTTGACGCTCAAGGTCGCCGACACCCAGGACGAGCTGGAGGCCTGCTTCCGGCTGCTGCACGACGCCTACGTCAGCGCTGGCTTCATGGCGCCGCAGCCCTCGGGCTTGCGCGTGACGATCTACCACGCACTCCCGACGACGACCACGCTGTGCGCCAAATGGGACGGCCAGGTGGTGGGCACGATCTCGATGATCCGCGAGGGTGTGTTCGGTTTCCCGCTGCAGTCGGTCTTCAACCTGGCGGGCTTGCGCTCGCGCCCGGGCAAGATCGCCGAGATCTCGGCGCTGGCGGTCGCGCCAGGCTTTCGCAAGACTGGCGGCAAGATCCTGTTCCCGTTGATGAAGTTCATGAACGAGTACTGCCTCGAATACTTCGACACCCGGCACATCGTGATCGCCGTCAACCCGAACAAGATCGAGATGTACGAGTCGCTGTTGTTCTTCGATCGTTTGCAGGACGCTGCGGTTGATAATTATGATTTTGCGAATGGCGCGCCCGCGATCGGTGCCAGCCTGGACCTGGTCGAGGCCGCTGCGGTGTTCAAGCGGGTCTACGGCCACAAACGCGAGCGCAAGAACCTGTGGCGCTATTTCAAGCAGCACCGCCTGCCCAATATCCAGACCCCACAGCGGCGCTTTTTCACCACCAACGACCCGGTGCTGACGCCGGCGATGATGGACCACTTCTTCAACCAGCGCAGCGATGTCTTTGCCACGCTCGACGACCGCAAGCGCTTGCTGTTGCGATCGATTTATGACCACCAGGCCTATGACGCCGTCCTGCCCTTGCCCGCGCCAGGTACCCGCATCGGGCTGGCGCTGCGCCGGCACCAACGCTTCTCGATCCGCTGCCCGGCGCGGCTGGTCGTGTCGTCCTATGGCAGCGTTCTGCGCTATCCCTTGCAGGTGATCGAGATGTCGCTGCACGGGTTTCAGGCCGAATGCGCGATGCTGCTGCCCGAAGGCACCTGGGGCCGTGTCGAGATCGACCTGGGCGTGAATGAATCCGCCTGCGTGCAGGCCAGGGCTGTGCGGCGCCAGGAGGTCTCGGGCGCGGTCTGTTACGGCTTCGAGGTGCCCGACCCCGACCCGGCCTGGCGGCGCTGCGTCCAGGCACTGCAGAACAGCCGTACCCGCGCTGACCTGGTGTTGCCCGAGCGCTGGCCAAGCCTGACGCCGCAGGCCGTCTGAAAACGCCGGCCCGCGTGACATCGGTCGCAGCGGTCCCCGCAGCACCGGCTTGCGGCAATGCCCAGCCCCTGCGCCAATCGCTTGTCAGGGATGCTGAGCGCTGTCGCCCGGACAGCTGGCCCCGGGGGGTTCGCGATGATCAAGCTGTTCGACCACTATTTCCACGCCCGGACGCTGGGCCGAATCGGGTCAGACTTCGGGTTGTCGTTGCTGGCCCTGATGGCCATCGTGCTGGTCCAGGCAGACAGCTTGTGGCAGGCGCTGCCGCTGGCCGGCGGGCCGGTGATGAGTCTGGTGGCCGGCTTGTTGGTGATCAACAGCGCATCGGGCCTTTACCGTCGATCGATGGACTGGTCGGTGGTGGCATCGGCATGGCGGGCCGTGCTGGCCGTCGCGCTGAGCGCCCTGCTCGCGCATCAGATCTTGGGCTTGTTGCCGGCCGGCTATGTCAACCTCGAAGCTGTCCGCCTGTCGGCCACGGTGGTCATCATCGCGTTGATCCTGCGACGGGTCGCGCTCGGCTACTGGGCCACCCGGTCGCGGGTCGGCAGGCGGGTGCTGGTGTTTGGCGCCGGGTCGGCGGCCCAACTGGTGGGCAGCAGCTTGCGGGCGGTCGACCCCTCGAGCAATATCGTCGGCTACTTTCCCGGCCCGAACGAAGGCCAGGCCACGGTGCCGCTGGCCGAACGCTTGTCGACCGGTTTGTCACTGACCCGGACCGCGAGAGGACTGGGTGCGGATGAGATCGTCGTCGCGCTGACCGAGCGCCGCGCCGGCAGCATGCCGTTGCGCGAGTTGCTCGACTGCAAGCTCGCAGGCATTCGCGTGCTCGACATCAGCACCTACTTCGAACGCACGCTGGGCCAGATCCGGATTGACTTCGTCAATGCCGGCTGGTTGATCTTCGGCGACGGTTTCAGCCAAGGCTGGCTGCGCAGCATCGTCAAGCGGCTGTTCGACCTGCTGTGCTCGTCGTTGCTGATCGTGTTGGCTTCGCCGTTGATGCTGGTTGCGGCGATTGCGATCAAGCTCGACAGCGCAGGCCCGGTGTTCTACCGCCAGCAGCGGGTGGGCGCCCACAACAAGGTTTTCCAGGTCACCAAGTTTCGCAGCATGCGAACCGACGCCGAGAAAGACGGCAAGCCGCGCTGGGCCGCAGCCCAGGACGACCGCATCACGCGGGTTGGCCAGCTGATCCGCCGGCTTCGCATCGACGAGTTGCCCCAGCTCTTCAACGTGCTGGCCGGCAGCATGAGCCTGGTCGGTCCGCGTCCTGAAAGACCGTTCTTTGTTGAGCAGCTGGTCGTTGAAATTCCCTATTACGCCGTACGACACAGCATCAAACCCGGTGTCACCGGCTGGGCCCAGGTCCGTTACCAGTACGGATCGACGATCGAGGACTCGCAGGAAAAGCTGCAGTACGACCTGTATTACGTGAAGAACCACAGCCTGTTGCTCGACGTGCTGATCTTGTTCCAGACTGTCGGCGTGGTCTTGACCGGCAAGGGCGCGCGCTGAGCGCCGCGGCGAGTGCACTGAGCCTGCCGCTGGCCGGCTTCACGCTGGTGGCCTTGGCCTATGGCGGCCATGCGGCGCATTTGCTACAAACCGTCTTGCTGAGGCGGCCGGCCGAAACGCGCGCCATGCTGTACCTGCTGGCCTTGCTCGCGACGCTGGGTTGGGGCGCGGCTGCGGCGTTCGACCTGGGATCGGCCAAGCGCTTGCCCTGGCATCTTGCGCTGCTATTCGACCAACTGCGCTACATCGCCTGGGCGGCGTTCATGCTGGCGCTGCTGCGATCTCGGCCGGGCTGGCTGGCGCCGGGACGGGGGCTGGTGGCGCTGTGCACTGGCCTGGCGCTGACCAGCCTGGGCGCGAACCTCGGCTTGGGCTTTTGGCCTGAGTTGGCGAGTCCGCTGCAGGGCATGCTGGTGGCCAGCCAACTGGCCTGGGCGGTGCTGGGCTTGCTGTTGGTCGAGCAGGTCTTTCGCAACCAACTCGAGTTCTCGCGCTGGGGCGCCAAGCCCTTGTGCCTGGGGCTGGCCTGTCTGTTCGGCTTCGACCTGTACCTTTTCTCGCAGGCCTTGATGTTCGGTGGCTTCGACGCCGACGCGTTGGGCGCGCGCGGTCTGGTGCACGCGGCAGTGTTGCCTTTGCTGTTGCTGGCGTCGAGCCGCGATGCCAGTTGGCTGGCGCGGATCCAGGTGTCGCGCACGGCGGTCTTCTACTCTGCGTCTTTGCTGCTGGTCGGTGCCTACCTGTTGTTTGTCTCGGCTGCGGGTTACTACATCCGATTTTTCGGTGGCAGCTGGGGTGGCGCTTCACAGGTGGCTTTGCTGTTCATCGCAGGATTGCTGCTGACGGCGCTGTTGCTGTCAGGCGCTTTGCGAGCTGGTTTGAGGGTGTTTCTGGGCAAGCACTTCTTTCGCTACCGCTACGACTACAGGCAAGAGTGGTTGCGCTTCACCGAGGTGCTGTCGACCCGCAGTGCGCCGCAGGAGGTCGGTGGCCTGGTGGTTCGCGCACTGGCTGACCTGGTGGAATGCCCGGCCGGTGCGTTGTGGTTAAAAGACATGTCAGATAAGTGTTATGTTCAATCAGCGCGTTGGAACATGCCCCAGCTCACCATCGGCGAACCGACCGATTCAGCGTTCTGTCGCCAGATGCGCGATGACGAATGGATCATAGAACTTGACCCGACCCGACCGCAGTCGGTCGACGCTGGTTTTGCATGGCCGGATTGGCTGACGGACTTGCCTTCGGCCTGGTTGGTGGTGCCGCTGCTGGTGGCCGACGGGATGATCGGCTTTGTCTTGTTGGCCAAGCCGCGCGCTGAGCTCAGTTTGAACTGGGAAGTGCGCGACCTGCTCAAGACCGCCGCGCGCCAGGCCGCCGGTTTTCTGGCCCAGATGCACGCCACCGAAGCCTTGCTCGAAGCGCGCAAGTTCGACGCTTAACCGAATGTCGGCTTTTGTGGTGCATGACCTCAAGAATATCATCACCCAACTCTCGCTGATGCTCAAGAACGCCGAGCGCCACCGCGGCAATGCGCAGTTCCAGCAAGACATGCTCGAGACGGTCGAGAGCTCGCTCGACAAGCTGCGTCAGATGATGACGCAACTGCGCGAAGGCGAGCGGCCTGCGGGCGCTGCAGCAGGTGTGGAACTCGCGCCTATCCTGCAGCGAATCCACCAAGCCACACGACTGCATGGCCGGCAATTTGAGCTCGACATCACGGAGCGTGTTGCCACC
>JBILYN010000006.1:0-40048 GCA_044377715.1 Aquabacterium sp. | reverse complement strand
TGACTTCTTGAACATGGCTCAAGATATTTTTGATGTCGCCAAGCAAAGGGTCCAGCAGGTTGGCGACGAAGGGTGAAAAGCTCTCGCTGGTCCAACCGCCACCGATGTCGCAGATCTCTATCTTGCGGCCACAGATATTCTCAAGCGTTCTGGCTTGCTCCAAAAACGCCTGGGTTTGCTTGAGCCAAGAATTTTGTCCGGTGACACTGCTCTGGTGGTGTTGGTGGACACCAAAGCCGACCCCGGCTGGCAAATGTTCACGAACTGCAGCGGCGATGGCCTTGAACTGCTCCAAAGACTCCAGTTGAATGCCGAATCTGGAGTTCACATCGAACGGTCGCAAGCGCAAGCCGATATTCTTCGCCACCAGCGGCCTGAGCTTGCAAAGGCGGATGAATGATTCGAGGCTGTCGGCGAACACGACATGGATGGCCTGTCCTCCGAGATGTCTTTCGACCAACGGTACCGGTCCGTTGTAGACCATGTCCTCGAAACGAAAACCCACCTCGCGCGCCCAGAGCAACTCCTCCATGCTGATGCCTTCGGCTCGGAAGCCGGCCTTGAGTGCCGCCTCCATCAAGCGCCGATCAGGATTCGTCTTGATGCTGTAGGCCGGGCTCAGGCGAACCGGTCGACGCCCTGCCGCCAGCTTTTTCATCAACTTGAAAGGCGCGTCGAGGGTGTCGGCCAGGAAAACCCGATTCGGCGTCTCGAAATCTGACGGCTCATTTTTCAGTATGGATTCCTTGAGCATTTTTGGCAGATATTTCTGCTCATGCTCAGTCAACTCTTCGTTGATTTTGAATCTCGCCCCTGGCGTCGCTGTCGGTGACAGCCGCTGCATCAATTGCGGCAGTCCACCCGGGCTGGAACTGGACAGCTTGCCTGAGACCGCGCCGCGCTTTGTTTCCCTGAAAGTGGGTGGCGCTGGCAACTGCATCTGGTTGAGCACAGGAATCTCAAGGACCAAGCGGGTGAACTGCCGGCCTGACGATGCTGCCGGCGCTGCCGCGATGCCCGAAACAGCTTCTATCAGCAGGCCTGGGAGATTGATGCCGGCCAATGTCGCGCCATGGATCCAGGCCGGGAAGCGGTAGTTCAAATCAATGAACCACAATTGCCCAAGCTCGTCCCGTACAAACTCCAACTCGCCGCCACCGGTCCAGTTCAGCTGCTGCGTGAAATTTTCAATGGCTTCAAACAAATCAGCCGGACATTCGGTCACATCGCCGGCCCAGCATTTACCTTCTGCCGTGATCTGCCGCTTCTCCATGAAAGCCGCACCGAGCAGTTTCCCCTGGTTCGCAGCGAAAGCCACGGTGACGTCGAGACCGGAGATTTCACGCTGCAAGAAGAAACTCTCGCGCCCCCAAGTTGTCAAGAGTTCGGCCCAGGTCGCCTGGAAATGCGGCCAGTTGTAAACTCGGCGCGCGTCCATGACCGGGCCTTTGAGCCATACTTTCCAACCATGGCTGACCGCAAAATTGTAGATATCGCGCGGATCGGTGCTCAGGTCGATAAATTCCGGAACCTTGGCTGGCAGAATTTCAGAAACTTTCTCAAACGGTTTGACGGTGCGGTCAAAAGTCTCTGCGGAAGGAATCAGAACCGACTTTATTCCGGCATTGGCCAACCAGCGCGCCTCAAGATCCGACGCCGGCAGAAAATACCCACCCGATGTCGCAAGACGCTGGCGAATCTGCTCCAGATGCAAGGGCAAATCAAGATCGCTCCAGGGCCGCGTGATCCAGACCTCGTCAAAGAACTGGCTGTGCAGTCCACTCGAGAACGCCGATTGGTCTTTGCCAATCAAGAAACAATCTGGGTAAGCTGCTTTGAGGGATCTTGCGATGCCGATGCCAGGCGCCGGATTGACGCCGGTATGGCAGGATGAGATCGTTACATTGAGAGGCTTCATACTATCTTGAACTGTTCTTGCGATCGGATGGCGCGGCCCTTGCCGGCCGGCTGCTACAGCTGGCATCAAAACTTCCCGGCAGTGCTCACTGGCGAAGTTTTATATATTCATCCAACTCTTCGAGCAGCTCAGGGTTGTTTTGGACCAAGGTCATGAAGTGGGTTCTGTTCAAGCTCAGACAGGTCGATTTCTTGCGGGCCCGGACGGTGGCGCTGCGCGGCACATTCTTGATCACCGCAATCTCGCCGAAATGGTCACCTTCGTCGAGGATCGCAATCCTGCTTTCATGTCCTTCTGAATCGACTTTCAGCACATCCAAACTGCCGCGGAAAATGATATAGAACTTTTCGCTCAAATCACCTTGCTTCATCAGCACGGCGCCGGCCTCGAAATCCTCGAGGATGAAATTGGAAGCGATGCTGGCGAGCTGGTCCAAGTTCACTTTCGAGAAAATCGGAATCGATTTCAACCGTTCCGGTGTCACCCTGACCGAGCCATCCGCTGCGGTCGACACGCCGGTTTGCTTGTCCCACATTTGGCTGTAAAGACCGCGCTTCTCGAGCAACTCGTAATGGTTGCCCTCCTCAGCGATCTGCCCTTGGTCGAGAACGAAAATCTTGTCAAAGCGTTGCACCGAGTTGAGCCGGTGCGTGACCATGATGACGGTTCGGTCGCGAGCCAGTTGCTCAATCGAGTGGTTGATCGACGCTTCAGTACTCGGGTCCAAGGCTGAGGTCGGCTCATCAAGCAGCAGCATGGAGGGGTTTCTGATGAGCGCACGGGCAATTGCAATTCGTTGCCTCTGACCACCTGAGAGAAACCCACCATTCTCACCAACAAGCGTGCTGTAGCCATACGGCAAGGCACAGATGAAATCGTGGATCTCGGCCTTGCGGGCGGCTTCCTCGACTTCCTCCTGGGTGGCGTCGAGTTTGCCGACAAGAATATTTTCGGCAATGCTGGCGTTGATCAGGTAAGCGTCCTGCATCACCACACCCATCTGCCCGCGCAGCGACTCTTGGGTCGCGTCACGAATGTCAGTGCCATCGATCGTCAGCGTGCCCGAGGACGGATCAAAGAAACGCATGATCAAATTGACCATCGTGCTCTTGCCCGAGCCGCTGCCCCCGACCAAGGCCACCGAGGTGCCGGCTTTGATCGTGCAAGTCAGATCCTTCAGAATAGGAAATTCTTTGGTATAGCCGAAGTTGACATTTTCGAAATGAATTTCAGAGGTGAAGACCGGCAGCGCGATCGCATCCGGGCGGTCGTTCACTTCGATCTCGGCAGTTATCAAATCGTTGACCCGCCTGACCTTCTGCGATGCCGCCATGACGACCGCATACAGGCTGGACGCGGAGCTGGCACCGGCCGCGACGCTGCCCAGCAGACCGATGCAACCGAAAAACGAGCCGATCGACAAACCGCCATTGATCACCAACGCGGCACCCGCACCGACGATCGTCACCAGTATGACGTTGACGCCGTAGAGTGATGACAGCGGTATCAGGCTGGCATAAAAGCCGAAACCCGTAGACGCCGTCATCAGATTGTTGTTGCTGATCGCGAACTTGCGAATGCTTTCCTTTTCAGTGCCCAAGGCGCGAATGATGGGGCGCGAATGCAGAGACTCTTGAAGCACGCCCAGCATGCCCGATTCAAAACCTATCTTCTGGTAAATGAGGCCGTCAACCCGGGGCCCCAACACCTTGCCGCTGATGAAGCTCAGTGGCACCAGGATGGCGGTCACGATCGCGATTCGCCAGTCGACGATCGCAATCGTTAGCAAACATCCGAATACAACCAAGACGCATTCGATCAATGCTGGCAAGGCCCTGACGTAGGCCGCTTCGATGGACGCGAATTCAAGCGAAAAGCGCGATAGCAAATCAGACGAGTCAACCTTCATGAAATAGCTTGACGAGAGCCTGTTGAGCTGCTCGAACATCCGGGCCCGCAGGTCTCGCATGACCTTGCTGCCGACATCGGAGGCCAAGCGGGCCTGGGCCACCGCAGCCAGTCCGCAGACGACAAATAGCACCAACAAGCCAACCATTATCTTGACCAGCAAATCAAGATTCTTGAATGGTATGACGGTATCGAAAATTGTCCTGAAGCCCAAGGGATAGGTCACATACAGGCCAACCTGCAATAGTATGCAAACCCCAATCAGGAGGCAGCTTGGAATATACGGTTTCAGCAACACGCCGAACCACGCCACTAGCCCGACGAGTCCGCTAGTGTCAATCGGTTTGGCAACATTTTTTGAATGCATACTGAGTTCGCTCCTGAATTCCACTAAAGCCGCAGCGCTTGCCCAATCTTGATCGGCAACAGGCGAAGCAGGGCATAACGGGTAAACCAATCGAACCGCCGGGCCTGACCCGGGCGCAGAAAGCCTGAAAGACAAGGCCTGAAAAACAAGGCCTGAAGACCTGCACCGGCTTGCCAACCCGCCGAAACGTTTCGACAACTTTGATCGCTTTTGGCGAATCGGTGATCTCGATCAAGCTTGCGTCGGATGGCCTGCAGTTCACACAGACGACGCATGTTAGCGGCATCGCTCGACGCAAGCTTGCAGAACCTTGCATTAAATGATGAAGATGCGTTTAGTGCCCGAAATCCAAGCCCTGTCCAGGAGTGACGCGATGCGCTTGTGGTGTCGCCTGCATCATGATCGATTTGGCTTTCCTTTTTTTCAATCATGACAGTTGCTTATGAATCCTTTATGTCAATCTGCTTTAGTTTCGGCCATAGGGTTTGGGCTGGCTGGGGCCGGCCTTCGGCGGACTCCCGTTCGGGCCAAGCCGGCCCGGTGCACCGGTGTCGACCCACGCCGCTCGCTGCCGCAGCGTGCGGCAAGCAAGGCCCGGCGAGCCAAAGCGCGACGCCACGCGCCGCCCGCTGCTGCGCCTCTTGTTCGGGCTGAAGCGAAGGGAATTCGTTCGGCATGAGGTCGTCCGACCTGAATCCCGAAGGCAAACTGCGCGAAGATCAATTTGATCGATTTGGCAACTTTTTGAAGCAGCCCGACAAGCCCACTGTTTGGTCAGCAAGACCGCGGTAAGGGGTCACATCGGAAAGCCATGCCGCAGGCTTTTCAAGCTAACGGGCAGGACGGGGCAGGACAGGGCAGGACCGGGTCGCAGAATTGAATTGACATCCCTCGATACCGGCAAGCGCAGCACCTGGGTTGCGTGCAAAAATTTAGCCCCCTGCATGCTCTAAGCGCCAACGCCCATGAAGATCTTCGATGCTGTGGCGACCCGCGCCGAGCTGCAGTTCGACCGCTTGATCCCCGCGCTGCGCGAGTTGTTTGCCAGCGGCTGCGAGGTGCCGAGTCGCCACGTTCACCAGATCGCCGGCGAGGATCGAGAACCGGTCACCTCGCTGTTGATGCCGGCTTGGCTGCCGGGGCGGTGCTACGGCGTCAAGATCGTCAACATCGCCCCCGCCAACGCGGCCCGCGGCCTGCCCAGCCTGCATTCGACCTACCTGCTGTTCGATGCGTCGACCGGGGCGCCGATCGCGATGCTCGACGGCGACGAGATCACCTCGCGGCGCACCGCTGCCGCCTCTGCACTGGCGGCGTCGTGGTTGGCGCGCGAGGACGCGAGCGAGTTGCTGGTGGTCGGCGCTGGCCGGGTCGCCAGGCTGCTGCCCGCCGCCTACCGGGCCGTGCGGCCGATCGCGCGGGTGCGGGTCTGGGCTCGTGTGCCAGCGAAGGCCGAGGCCCTGGCCAAGCAGTGGCGTGACGAGGGATTCGACGCGCGCAGCGCTGGCGATCTGGACGCGGCGGTGGCTGCAGCCGACATCGTCAGCTGCGCAACCTTGGCCACCGAGCCCTTGCTGCACGGGCGCTGCCTGCGCCAGGGGACCCACCTCGACCTGATCGGCAGCTTCACGCCGACGATGCGCGAAGCCGACGACGCTTGCTTGGCCGGCGCGGCGCTCTATGTCGACACCGATGAAGCGCTGACCAAGAGCGGTGACCTGATCGGGCCCATGTTGCGCGGTGTGATCACGCCGGCCAGCGTGCGCGGAACACTCACCAGCCTGGCACGCGGTGAAGCACCCGGCCGGCTCAACCCGGACGAGCGCAGCGTGTTCAAGTCGGTCGGCACGGCGCTCGAAGACTTGGCAGCGGCGATGCTCGTGCTAAAGCTATGAGCGCCCCAAGGCCGGCCGAAGCCGCCCGCCCCCCGTGGGGATCAAGCAAAGTGGCAAAGCCACATTTGCTTGAGATGAAAGCCGACGCGCACCCCGTTCGCTGAGCACCAGAACAGGCGCTAGGCAATGCAGGAGCGGCCGGGCGCTGCCAAGAAGCCACGCTTGCAAGTTCGCTGACTTGTCAACTGCGCGCCAGGCACCCGGCCCGAACCCAGGCTACATTGCAGCATGAACACCCGCATCGTGCTGACAAAACGCCCCGCTGGCTGGGTCGATGAATCCTGCTTCGCGGTCGAAGACTGCGCCGAGCCGGTCTGCGGCCCGGGCGATGTGCTGCTCGAGTCCATCTACCTGTCGACCGACCCGTACTTGCGCGGCCGCATGAACGCCGGGCCGTCGTATGCGCCTGGGTTCGAGATCGGCCGCGCGATCGTCTCACGCGTCGTCGCGCGGGTGATCGGGTCGAGCAACAGCCGATTCCAGACCGGCGACATCGTCTGGGGCTTTCTCGACTGGTCGCTGCGCAGCGTCGCACCGCGCGGCGAAGGCCTGCACAAAATCGACCCGTCGCTGGGCCGGATCAGCCATTCGCTGTCGGTGCTGGGCATGCCCGGGCTGACGGCCTGGGTCGGCGCGATCGAAATCGGCAAGCCTGCGCCCGGCGACACCGCCTACATCTCATCGGCCGCTGGCGCGGTCGGCCAACTCGCGGGTCAATTCGCCAAGCGCGCCGGCGCACGCGTTGTCGGCTCGGCCGGCAGCGACGACAAGGTGGCTTTCCTGCTCGAGCGCTGCGGCTTCGATGCGGCCTTCAACTACAAGAGCCAGGCCATCGACCAGGGCTTGCGCGAGCAATGCCCGCAAGGCATAGACCTGTACTTCGACAACGTCGGTGGCAGCACGCTGGAAGCCGCGCTGCGCCATGCCAATGTCGCCGCAAGATTCCCGGTCTGCGGCATGATCTCGGCCTACAACGAGGTCGGCGACGCCGGCATCAAAGGCCTGCAGGCCCTGCTGAGCAAGCGGATCGCGATGACCGGCTTCATCATCTACGACCATGTGCACAAGCTCGCGGCCTACCAGGCCCGCGTCGCGCCCTGGCTGCGCAGCGGCGAGCTCGTTTTCCAGGAAGACATCGTGCCGGGCATAGAGCGCGCGCCAGCAGCGCTGATCGGCATGATGAAGGGCGAAGCGATCGGCAAACGGCTGGTGCAGGTCGCCGCCGAATAGACCGCCCGACAGACCGCCCGACAGGCCGCTGAGTCGCCAGACCCGGCCCGCGCGCGCGTCGCCTGCGGCACAGCCGGTGCGCAGGGCGCGCCCGACAATGCGTGGCGGCGAAAGCCGGACAAACCATGGGCAGCTCGGAGGCAAGGTGAAAGTACAAGACATTCAAGCAGTGATCTGGGACTTCGGCGGCGTCATCAGCTCGTCGCCGTTCGAGTCGTTCAGACGTTTCGAGGCCGAGCGAGGGCTGCCGCAAGACTTTCTGCGCGGCGTGAACGCGACCAACCACCACGACAACGCCTGGGCCAAGTTCGAGCGCGCCGACATCGACCTGCAGGGTTTCGACCAGGCATTCGCCGACGAATGCGCGGCGCTAGGCCATGTGGTGCGAGGCCGCGAAGTGATCGAATTGCTCGGCGGCACGATCCGCCCGTCGATGGTCGAGGCGCTGCGCCGGCTCAAGCCCAAGCTCAAGATCGGCCTGATCACCAACAACGTCGCGAGCCCTGGCTCGGTGGGTCTGAACCCTTCGGGCCGCGACGAAGTGATGGCCATGTTTCACCAGGTGATCGAGAGCTCGAAAGCCGGCGTGCGAAAGCCCGACCCGTTGATCTACCGGATGATGTGCGATGCGCTGGGCGTCGCGCCCGAGCGGTCGGTGTTCCTCGACGACCTCGGCGTCAACCTCAAGCCGGCGCGCGACATGGGTATGCGAACGATCAAGGTCGGCGACCCCGACCTCGCGCTGCAACAGCTAGAAACCCTGGTCGGCTTCCCGCTGCGCGGCTGAGCCCGCGCCCCGCCCACCCGAAGCCGCTTCGGGACTGCAGCGGCACCTAACAAGAAGGCTGTCTCCTCATGTCGATTTCACTTTACGACGCCAGCGTGTCGACCTACTTGCAGACGCTGGGCGCGGTCGGCAAGTTCCTGGAAAAGGGTCTGGCCCATGCCCAAGCCCAGGGCCTGGCGCCCGACGATCTCGTCGAGACCCGCTTGGCCCCCGACATGCTGCCCTTGCGCTTCCAGATCCAGTCCGTCGCTCACCATTCGCTGGGCGCGATCGAGGGGATTCGCAGCGGTGTCTTCCGCCCGCCGGCCGACCTGCCAGCGCTCGACTACCCGGGGCTTCAGGCGCTGATCGCCGACACCAGCGCCGCGCTGACAAAGCTGACACCGCAAGAGGTCAACGCGCTGGACGGCGGTGACATGTTCTTCGAGATCCGCGGCACCCGCATGCCTTTCACCGCCCAAGGCTTCTTGCTGTCGTTCTCGCTGCCCAATTTTTTCTTCCACGCCGCCACCGCCTACGACATCCTGCGCTCCAAGGGTGTCGCGCTGGGCAAACGCGACTACCTGGGCGCGCTTCGCTTGAAGGCCTGACATCGCACACGCTCGCAGGCCTCAGGCCCTGGCGCTGAACCGGTGAACACGCTGCTGGGCTTCGACCTCGCGACGCTGGCCTGGATCGCCGCGGCGACGCTGCTGGCCTTTGTCGTTCGTGGCTTGTCGGGCTTCGGCTCGTCGATGGTGGGCATCGGCGCGTTGAGCATCGTGTTGCCGCCGGCCCAGGTCGTGCCCGCCTTCCTGGCCATCGAGCTGCTGAGCACCGTCCACTTGCTGCCCGGCGTCTGGCGCCAAGTCGATTGGCGATCACTGCGCTGGGTGATTGGCGGCTGCGCGGTCTCGACGCCGGTGGGCTTGCTGCTGCTGGCTGGGCTAGACCCGAACCCGATGCGATGGTTCGTGTCGATGTGCCTGACCGTGATCGCGCTGCTGATGCTCAGCGGCCTGGCCAGTCGGCTGGCGCCGCGACGCCAACCCGGTCCGCTGGGCGCGATGGCGGTTGGCATCGCTTCGGGCCTGCTCAACGGTGCGGCCGGCATCGGCGGCCCGCCGGCCATCGTTTTCTATTTCTCGACGGCGGGCACCGCGGTGAGCCGTGCCACCTTGATCGCGTTCTTTCTGTTCACCGACCTGTACGCGCTGGCCTGGGCCGGCGGCACGGGCCTGCTGACCACTGCGGGCTGGCCACTGATCGTCGTTGCGCTGCCATTTGCGCTGCTCGGCGTGTGGCTAGGCAGCCGGCTGTATCTGCGGCTCGACGAAGCCAGGCTGCGGCGGCTGATCTGGTCGCTGCTGGTCGGGTTGGGCGCACTCGGCCTGGTCAGCGCTGCCGCGCGGATGGCGCCGTGACTCTGGCCGGCTGCGCGTCGCGCACGAAATTGGTGAATGCTGGCACACAAACGCTGCCATGAGGTCTGCGACCACGACCTCAGCGCGGTCGCAGACCGGGCCGTGAAGCAAGAAGATGGCGCCGTCCACGCGCCGATCTCGCAAACACGGTCGGGTAGCGATTCACCCTGATCGGGACGATCCCGATCGACGCTGGCGCGATTCTCGCTAATATGCGAGTACCGGCGGCGATGATGCCGCTTATCACCCCACCCGCAAGAAGGTCCCCGCCATGCAAGAAGAACGTGAACTGCGCGCACTGATCGAAGACGTGCGCACCGGCAAGCTGCCACGCCGTGGCTTCATCCAGCAGATGGTGATGCTGGGACTGACGGCGCCTATGGCCTCGATGATGTTGATGCACGAGGGCCTGGCCCAGTCGCAGGCCAGCATCCCCTACAAACCCACCAAGCGCGGCGGTGGCGGCACGCTCAAGGTGCTGTACTGGCAAGCCGCCGTGCACCTGAACCCGCACTACGCCGGCGGCACCAAGGACCAGGACGCCAGCCGCATCTTCTACGAGCCGCTGGCCGGCTGGGACAGCGACGGCAACCTGATCCCGCAGTTGGCGGCCGAGATCCCCAGCCGCGCCAACGGCGGCCTGACGGCCGACGGCAAGAGCGTGACCTGGAAGCTGAAGAAGGGCGTCACCTGGCACGACGGCAAGCCTTTCACTGCCGACGATGTGGTGTTCACCGCCGCCTATGCCGGTGACCCGGCGGCGGCTATGGTCACCATCGGCACCTACAAGGACATCAAGGTCGTCAAGATCGATTCGCACACCGTGCGCATCGACTACCCCAAGCCCACGCCGTTCTGGGCCGAGGCGCTGACCGGCGTCACCGGACTGATCCTGCCCAAGCATGTGTTCGAGCCCTTCATGGGCGCGAAGTCGCGCGACAACCCGGCCAACACCAAGGCGGTGGGCACAGGGCCGTACAAGATCGTCGAGTTCAAACCGGGTGACACGCTGCGGGCCGAGGCCTATGCCGGCTACCACGTGCCCAACCAACCCTTCTTCGACGCGCTGGAGGTCAAGGGCGGCGGCGACGCCACCAGCGCAGCCCGCGCGGTGCTGCAGACCACCGAATACGACGTCGGCTGGAACCTGGCGGTCGAGGACGAGATCCTCAAGCGCCTGGAAGCCGCCGGCAAGGCCAAGATGGAGTTCAAAGCCGGCAGCGACATCGAGTTCATGTCGCTCAACGTCACCGACCCCTGGAACGAGGTCGACGGTGAACGCGCCAGCGCCAAGAGCAAGCACCCGGCCTTCAGCGACAAGCTGGTGCGCGACGCGATGAGCCTGCTGGTCGACCGCAAGGGCGTCCAGGAAGTCATCTATGGTCGTGGCGCTGTGGCCACCGCCAACTTCCTGAACAACCCGCCGCGCTTCCGCAGCCCCAACACCAAGTACGAATTCAACATCGACAAGGCGATCGCGCTGCTCGAGGGCGCGGGCTGGAAGAAGGGTGCCGACGGCATCCGCGCCAAGGGCAATGTCAAGCTGAAGTTCGTCTACCAGACCTCCGTCAGCGGCCCGCGCCAGAAGTGCCAGGCCATCATCAAGGATGCCTGCACCAAGGCCGGCATCGATCTGGAGCTCAAGAGCGTGGTGGCCTCGGTGTTCTTCGGCGGCGACTTCGCCAACCCCGACACCTACCAGAAGTTCTGGTCCGACATACAGATGTTCACCACCACGATGAGCGCTCCCGATCCGCAGTACTTCATGGAGCAGTTCACCAGCAGCCAGCATTCGCAGAAGGCCAACAAATGGGCCAGCCGTAACCTGGTGCGCTGGAGCAACAAGGAATACGACGACACCTTCGCCACCGCCCAGGTGGAGCTTGACCCGGTCAAGCGCGCCGCGATGTTCATCAAGTGCAACGACCTGGTGGTCAACGACGGCTACGTGATCCCACTGTTCGCCCGGCCGCGTCCGGTGGGGGTGGTCAACAAGATGGTGATCCACAGCTCGGCCTGGGACAGCCTGACCTGGGCCATCGGTTACTGGACCCGGGAAGCTTGACCCACCCCCGTAGCGCCTGCGGCGCTCCCCCTCCAGGGGCGCCGCTGGCGGACCGGCGAAGCCGGTTCCGCGGCGGCCGCTGGGTTCGCTTCGGCCTGCGATCCACTGCCCTCTTGCTTCTTCGGTCTTCTCGCGCGCCAACCGGCGCTTGATCTCTTGCTCAACTACATCCTCCGCCGCCTGCTGATCGCGCTGCCCAGCCTGCTGGGCATCAGCGTCGTGCTCTTCACGGTGCTGGCGCTGGCACCGGGCGACCCTTTCGAAGACCTGGCCAACAACCCGTCGGTGCCGCCCGAGGTGCGCATGGCCTTGCGCGTGCAGTTCGGCCTCGACGACCCGATCTGGCAGCGCTACCTGAGTTGGCTGAGCAGCATGTTCCAGGGCAACTGGGGCTTTTCCTTCGTCAGCCGCATCAATGTCGACCAGCTGATCCTGCAGCGCATCCCGGTGACCCTGGCGGTGATCGGGCTGTCGCAGCTGCTGGCCATGATGGTGGCCTTGCCGGTGGGCATCCTGTCCGCTGCCAAGCCCTATTCGTGGTTCGACCGCATTGCCAGCACCCTGGCCTTCGTCGGCTTTTCGCTACCGACCTTCTTCACCGGCGTGATCTTCATCCTGTTCTTCAGCATCTACCTGGGCTGGTTTCCGTTCGTCTACCGCAGTGACCTGTCGGCCACCGGGCTGGACTGGTGGTGGCAGCAGTTCAGGCAGTCAATCATGCCGATCACGGTGCTGGGCCTGTTCCAGGCGGCCAGCATGATGCGCTATGTGCGGTCGGCGGTGCTCGATGTGATCCGACTCGACTACGTGACCACCGCGCGCAGCAAGGGCCTGGCCGAGCGCACGGTGATCACCAAGCATGTGGTGCGCAACGCATTGATCCCGGTGGTCACGCTGGTGGCGCTGCAGATGCCGGCGGTGTTCGGCGGCGCCATCGTCACCGAGCAGATCTTCCGCATCCCCGGCATCGGCAGCTTGCTGATCGACGCCATCCTGCGCAACGACACACCGGTGATCATGGCGGTCACCTTCGTGTTCAGTTGCCTGGTGATCCTCTTCAACTTGATTGCAGACTTGCTCTATGGCTGGCTCGACCCCCGCATCAGCTACCACTGAGCCGACGGATGCAGGCGGGGCCGGCACAGTGCCGGTCCGCCCCAAGCCGGCCGGCAGCCCCCTCGGGGGGCCGGGCAGCGTCGCCGCGGCCCGAGGGGTTTCCAATTCCCCCTGGGCCGAGGCCTGGCGCCGCTTCCAGCGCCACCGGCTGGCCTACTGGAGTCTTTGGTTGCTGGGCTTGATGGTGCTGGCGGTCTTGCTTGGGCCGCTGTTCTACAAGGTCGGCATCAACGACATCGACTTCAAGGCCCGCCTGGCCTCGCCCACGGCCAGCCACGCCTTTGGCACCGATGACCTGGGCCGCGACCTGCTGGCCCGCATGCTGTACGGCGGGCGCATCAGCTTGGCGGTCGGCATGGCCGCGATGCTGATGGCCATCACGGTGGGCGTGCTGATCGGCTCGGTGGCCGGCATGGCGCGCGGCTGGGTTGACTCCTTGCTGATGTGGCTGACCGACCTGTTCCTCAGCCTGCCGCAGCTGCCCTTGCTGCTGCTGCTGATCTTCCTGTTCCGCGAGCCGCTGAAGGCCGCGTTCGGTCTGGAGGCGGGCGTGTTCATCCTGATCGTCGTGGTGATCGGCGGCTTTCGCTGGATGCCGGTGGCGCGGCTGGTGCGGGCGCAGTTTTTCAGCCTGCGCGAGAAAGAGTTCGTTGAGGCCGCGCGCGCGCTGGGCGCCAGCACCACGCGCCAGGTGCTACGCCACATCCTGCCCAACAGCCTGGGTCCGGTGATCGTGGCCGCCACCATCGATGTGGCAGCGGCCATCATTGCCGAGAGCACGCTCAGCTTCCTGGGCCTGGGCTTCCCGCCCGACATCCCCACCTGGGGCCGCATCCTCTACGACAGCCGCGACTACATGGACATGGCCTTGCACTGGGCGCTGTTCCCTGGCATGGCGATTTTTCTCACGGTGCTGACGATCAATTTCATCGGCGACGGTCTGCGCGACGCGCTCGATCCCAGACGGGTTCTCTGATGCCCTTGCTCGACATCCAGGGCCTGAAAACCCACTTCAAAACCGACGAGGGCTGGCTGCACGCGGTGGACGGCGTGGACATCAGCATCGACGCCGGCCAGACCGTGTGCGTGGTGGGCGAAAGCGGCTGCGGCAAGAGCGTGACGGCCAAGACCGTGCTCAAGCTGATCGACATGCCGCCCGGCAAGATCGTCGCGGGCAAGGTGCTGTGGCAGGGTCGCGACCTGGTGCCGCTGCCGCCCGAGGCGATGCAGAAGATCCGCGCCAAAGAGATCGCGATCATCTTCCAGGAGCCGATGACGTCTCTGAACCCGGTCTACACCGTGGGCGACCAGATCGCCGAGAGCGTACGGCTGCACGAGGGCCTGTCGCGCAAGGACGCGATGGACCGCGCGGTGGAGATGCTGCGCTTGGTGCGCATCCCCACGCCAGAGCGGCGCATCAAGGACTACCCGCATCAGTTCTCAGGCGGCATGCGCCAGCGCGTGATGATCGCCATCGCGCTGGCCTGCAGCCCGAAGCTGCTGATCGCCGACGAACCGACCACCGCGCTCGATGTGACGATCCAGGCGCAGATCCTAGACCTGATGCAAGAGCTGAAGGACCGTCTGGGCATGTCGGTGATGCTGATCACCCACGCGATGGGCGTGGTCGCCGAAGTGGCGCAAAAAGTGGTGGTGATGTACGCCGGACAGGTGGTCGAGGAGGCCAGCGCCGAAGACCTGTTCGCGCGCCCGCGTCACCCCTACACGCAAGGCCTGATCCGCAGCATCCCGCGCATCGACACCGCGGCCCTGCACAAGGTGCGACTAGAAGCCATCCCCGGCACCGTGCCCAAGTTGATCGACCCCGCACCCGGTTGCCGCTTTGCCGGCCGCTGCAAGTTCGCGATGGCGGCTTGCAGCATGGCCACGCCGCCGCTGCGCGAGGTGGCACCGGGCCACAAGGTGGCTTGCATCTTGGAAAGTGCCTCAGCATGAGCGGCGACACAGCTGTTGCCAGCACGGCAAGCCCCAGCACGCCGCTGCTGAAGGTGCAAGACCTGGTCAAGCATTTCCCGGTCCGGGGCGGCCTCCTCAGCCGCACCGTGAGCAAGGTGCATGCGGTGGACGGCGTCAGTTTCGAGCTGCCTGCGGGCGAAACCCTGGGGGTGGTGGGCGAAAGCGGCTGCGGCAAGAGCACCACCGGCCGCTGCATCCTGCGGCTGATCGAGCCCACCTCGGGCCAGGTCTGGTTCGAAGGCAAGAGCGTGACCGACGCCGACAAAAGCGAGTTGCGGGCTCTGGCGCGCGACATGCAGATCATCTTCCAGGACCCGTTCGCCAGCCTGAACCCGCGCATGACGGTCTCGGCCATCATCGGCGAGGCACTGACCATCCACAAGCTGACCAAGACACGCGCCGAGTACGACGCGCGCATCGTCGAACTGCTCGAGACCGTCGGGCTGAGTGCCGACCACATGCGCCGCTACCCGCATGAGTTTTCCGGCGGGCAGCGTCAGCGCATCGGCATCGCGCGCGCGCTGGCCGTCAAGCCCAAGCTGATCATCTGCGACGAAGCCGTCAGTGCGCTGGACGTGTCAATCCAGGCCCAGGTGATCAACCTGCTCGAAGACCTGCAGTCGCAGCTGGGCCTGACCTACGTCTTCATCGCTCACGACCTGTCAGTGGTCGAGCACATCAGCGACCGGGTCGCGGTGATGTACCTGGGCCGCATTGTCGAGATCGCCGCGGCCAAGGACCTCTACACCACACCGCAACATCCCTACACCGAGGCGCTGCTGTCGGCCGTGCCGATCCCGGACCCCAAGCTCAAGCGCGAACGTCAGCAAAAACGCATCCTGCTGCAAGGCGATGTGCCCAGCCCGATCCACCCGCCCTCGGGCTGCCATTTCCACACCCGCTGCCCGATTGCCCGCAAAGGGCTGTGCGACGTGCAGGCGCCGGTGCTCAAAGCGGTTGGCGAAGGCCACCAGGTGGCCTGCCACCTGCGAGGCTGATTGCGGGGTTGATTGCCGATTTGATCGCGCGGTTGATCTCGCGACTGACCGCGCGAGTGATGACGCGGCTGACGGCGCGTCAGCGCTTGACTAAGCCCAGCTTGGCCGCGAACCGGCGCATACCGCCCAGCCAGCGGTCGTAGTCCCCGGCCTTGCGCTGGAAGTACTCGAGCACGGACGGGTGCGGCAGGATCAGGAACTTCTCAGCCTCGATGCCGGCGAGCACGACCTCGGCCACCTCGGCCGGCGTCATCACACCGTCGGCGCGCGCCGCCGACGACCCCGATCGGGCCTGGATCATAGGCGTGTCCACCGCCTGCGGGCACAGCACCGACACACGGATGCCGGCCTCGCCATGCTGCACCGACAGCCATTCGGCCAGCGCGATCGCCGAATGCTTGGTCACCGCGTAGGTGGCCGACGGCAGCGACGTGATCAGGCCGGCAGCCGACGCGGTGCTCAGCAAGTAGCCCTCGCCGCGCGCGCGCATGCCAGGCAGCACGGCGCGAGCCGCGTACAGGTGCGCCATCACATGCACCTGCCAGTTCAGCTGCCAATCGGCATCCGGCGTGTTCTCGTCGCCGTCGCGGATCAGTCCCGCGTTGGAGAAGAACACGTCGACCTGGCCAAAGCGCTGCTCGGCGGCCGCGACCAAGGCCTGGACGTCGGACTCGACACCCACGTCGCCGAGCACGGCGATCGCTGGCACCGGCTTGCCGCTGCCAGCGCCGTCTCGCGACAGCTCAGACGCGAGTTGTTCGAGCGCCGTGGCCTGGCGCGGCAGGTCAGCCAGCACGAGCCCGCGCGGCTGCTCGGCGGCGAACCGAATCGCCAGCGCGCGGCCAATGCCGCTGGCAGCACCCGTGATGACGATGACGCGGTCGGTGAGTTTCATGCGATGTCTCCGGTGCGTGCCAAGCTGGCCGCGCCTGTTGGATGGGACTGGTGCGCGGCATCGGCGGTGATCCGCTGCAGCGCTCGGAACTGACATCTCAAGCAAATGTGGCTTTGCGGCTTGATCCCCACGGGGGGCGGCCGGCGTCGGCCGGCCTTGGGGCGCTCAATCCTAGCGGCAGCGCCGGCCCCATCGGCAAAGTCGACCCCGTCGACCGACAAGCGCTGGGCGTCCGGCGCGCAGCGCGCTTTGCGCTCAGTCGGCCGCGCGCGCCTCGCTGCGCCAAGGTGTCCAGATCAGGCCGGCGCCGACGCTGTAGTTGGCCTGGCTGCGCAGCAGCGGGCTGGCGCTGTTGGCAGCGCCGTGCAGTGACATGCCGCGCGCAGAGACGAACCACGACAGGCTGTCGCTCTGGCGCCCGCTCAGACCCAGGCTGAGCTCGGTGCCCAGGTAGCCGGCCCGGGCCGCATAAGCCGGCCGACCGGCCTTGGCCTGCGCAGGCTCGACCTGGTAGAAATACTGGCTGGCGGCCCGGCTGGCCCAGATCGGCTGCAGGCCCAGGTTCAGCGCCGCAGGCCCGCCGCCGAACGGGCTGACCGCGATCGAACTGAAGCGCCAGCGCAGCTCCGGATCGACCATCACCCCGCGGCCTTGAAGGCTGTGCAGATCGGTCGACGCCAACGCGCGCACCTTCAGGCGCAGCGTCGGGCTGCCCCATTCGTTGCGCAGTCCTTTGTAGATCAGCTGAGGCCCGAGACCGAACATATAGTCCAGCGCAGGCATGCCCTGACGCGCGTCGCTGTCGCGGGCATTGAAAGCGGCACTGGCCGTGAAGTCGAGTTCGAAGTCGCGGTTGTTGATCATCCGGCCGCTGATGCCTTCGCGGTCGATGCGCAACATCGGACCGCGGTAACTCAGGTAAGGCAGGACCAGGCCGCGGCCGTGGCTTTGGTCGGCGCCTGGATAGTCGCTGACCCAGCCGCCGCCCAGCGCCAGCCCAGCCTCCCACAACGACCGGCTCGGCTCGGCAGGCTGGGCAAGCACCGCCCCACTGCCCAGCAAGGTCAGGCCCAACGCGGCCAGCAGGCCGCAGCGCGAATGAATCATGTTCAAAATCCGGTTTGTTACGAGTACGCCACCATCGGCGAGCTTCTGCCCACGACGCCATCAGCGCCGCAGGCCGGCCCCGAGTGTCTCAGATGCCAGCAGGCGCGAGCGCCGCAGCGCAAAATCGCGGCCTCGTCCAAGCCCGTACCCCGCAGCCCTCGGCTGCCGCCGCCAGATGCAACTGCAAGACCTTCGCCAGCGCCTGCGTGCGCTGGGTGCCAAACCCGCGCACGAGCAGCGCTTGCTGCGCCAATGGGCCAACGCGCTGCCGCAGCAAGCCGGCAAGCGCAGGCTTGAGCATTGGCTGCCACAGTCGCTGCGCGACGCGCTGCCCGCGCTGAACGCAGAGCTGGCCGGCCTGGTGCGGCTGCAGTCCGAGCACCCGGGCGAAGACGGCTCGGCCCGGCTGCTGCTCGCGCTGGCAGACGGCCAGACGATAGAGGCCGTGCTGTTGCCACGCGATGGCCTGTGCGTGTCGAGCCAGGTCGGCTGTGCGGTTGGCTGCCTGTTCTGCATGACCGGACGCGAGGGCTTGCTGCGCCAGGTCGGCAGCGCCGAGATCGTCGCCCAGGTTGCGCTGGCCAGGACGATGCGCCCAGTCAAGAAGGTCGTGTTCATGGGCATGGGCGAGCCCGCTCACAACCTCGACAACGTGATGGCAGCGATCGAGCTGCTCGGCACCGCCGGCAACATCGGCCACAAGAACCTGGTGTTCTCGACTGTCGGCGATACGCGGGTCTTCGAGCGCCTGCCCGAGGGGCCCGTGAAGCCCGCGCTGGCGCTGTCGCTGCACACCACCCGAGCCGCGCTGCGCGAGCGCCTGCTGCCGCGCGCGCCGCGCCTGAGCCCCGATGAGCTGGTCGAATTGGCCCAGGCCTATGCACGCGCCACCGGCTACCCGGTGCAAGTGCAGTGGACGCTGATCGAAGGCGTCAACGACGGCGACGACGAAGTCGAGGGCATCGTCCGCTTGCTCGCCGGCAAGTACATGGTGCTCAACCTGATCCCCTACAACCAGGTCGACGGCCTGGACTTCAAGCGCCCGAGCTGGGAGCGAGCCGCCGCGATGGCGCGCACGCTGCACCGCCGCGGTGTGCTGACCAAGCTGCGCCACTCGGCGGGCCAGGATGTCGAGGGCGGCTGCGGCCAGTTGCGGGCCCGGGCCGTGGTCGAGCAAGGGGGCGAGCAAGTGGTCGTGCTGCGGCGCGGCATGTGAGCGCCGCGCCCAGCATGTGCGACCTTGTTCGCAGCCGAGACGCCAGCAGTCCGCCGCGTTGCGTTAAGGTGCGACGCTGACCGCAGGCCAACAGCGCCAAGCCGCGCCCAGCACCCCCCGGAGACCGAAGATGTCCGAGCCCGACCCCGCTGAAGACGAGCACCACGATCACGATCACCCCGCGCCGGCCGCCGGCGCGCTGGGCATCCCGCGCAGCGGCGTCTTCGACGGCCCGGCTTTCGAACGCGCGATCGCCGACCTGCTGCGCGCCTGCGGCGTGACGCCCGACAGCGCGCACACTGGCAAGACGCCCAAACGGGTGCGCGAGTTGTGGGAGCGCCGCCTGCTCGGCGGCTACGCGCTCGACCCGGCTGAGGTGCTGGGCGAAGGGTTTGCCGACCCGCGCCAGGACATGGTGGTGGTTCGCGGCATCGCGGTGCACGGGGTCTGCCCGCATCACCTGGTGCCGTTTCGCGGCACCGCCCATGTGGCTTACGTCCCCGGCGGACGGCTGCACGGTTTCGGCCGCATCGCCAGGCTGGTCGACGCGATCGGCCACCGCTTCACCTACCAAGAATGGATGACGCGCGACATCGCCGATGCGCTGGTCACCCACGGCAAAGCCCAGGGCGCGGCCTGCGTGATCGAGGCCGAGCAGCTGTGCCTGCTGCTGGGCGAAGACCGGCGCGGCGACGAGCGGGTCTACACCCAAGCGTTCGCCGGCTGCTTCAACCAGGACCAGCAACTGCGCAGCGAGTTCATGCAGGCGATAGGCAGTCGCGGCGCTTGAGTTGCCTGCGCTGAGCGCGTGGCTGATGCGGTTGCCGCTCAGGTTCTGCGCATGAAGGCAGCGATGATCTCGTCGTCAAAGGCGCACGGCGCCCTGTCGCCAGACGTCATGCAGGGCCGCAGCCGTCAGGCTCTGGCCATCGGCGGCCAGCCGTTCCAATAGGCTTTCGGGCGCGGGTGCTGAGCGCAGCGTGCGCGAAGGGCAGCGAAGGCCGAAGCGACAACTGCCGGATCTTCCTGGCATCGCTCGAGCAAAAAGGCATCGGGGCGCTGGACTTCGATGCCCTGGCTGGCAAGCTTGCGAATGCCGAAGTCTCGGATGTTCTTGGTGACGAGGCTGACGACCTGGGTGCTGGGATAGAAGTCACCCGCCAGGATGGCCGCTGCGCAGGCTGCGACGTGGACATCCTTGACCGAGCGCATCGCCGGCGCCACGCTGGCGAACCGGGCCTGGACCTGCTGCGTCGGGATCTCTGCCTGCGGCAAGGCTGCCCGCATGAGCCGTTCGTGCCTGCGCGCCGACTCGGCGTCGGGCTTGCGGCCGGTGTCCAGGAGCGCCCTGCTCAACTCGTCCAGGATCAGCGGGCTCCAGTGCAGGCGGATCAATCCCTGGTAGTCGAGGTGAATCAACAGGCCACGGGTGGTTGCGCCGAACAGGGTGTCGGCGTCGGCAACGACAGGGATCACGGATCTCAGCCCGCGAAGATCTCGCTGTCGAGGTCGGCGCCGAGTCGGCCCAGCGCCTTGCGACCTCGGGTCTGTTCTTGGCGGTGCCAAGCCAGGACGGCGGATTGGAGGACCCGTCGCTGCTTGCCCACCTGTTGGTGCAACAGGATGTCGCCAGCTTCGATGCGGGCCACGATGTAGGGGCGGGAGACGCCGACGAGGTCAGCCGCTTCCTGGGTGCTGAGAACCGGGTCTGTTGCGGGTTCGGACTTGTTGGTCGCGGCCTTTCGGGTGCTGCTTATCGATGGACTCTGGAAGAGCTGAGCGAACTCGCCTTTGATCAGTCGCGTCGCCTGGGGTGTCAGCTTGACGTGGCGCCGCACGGCCTCGAGCAGCGGGGCGATATCGATGTTCACCGACAGCGTTGTCGGGCCGATGCGCTGCGGGGTTTCGGTCGGCTTGCGGGCGGTCTTCATGCGATGAAGTCTAGCAGGATTACTCGAAACTCTCGAAACAAACGAAACGCTGCCGATGGTCACCGTGAAAGTGATCGACGCAGGCCGGAAGCCAACTTCGGCATTGATGCTGCCTGGAAATCTTACCGAACCGTTCGAAATACAGGAGACTATTGGCACCCGAAAGCAAGAGCGCCGGCTGCTTTAACCAGGACCCGCAGCTGCGCAGCGAGTTCATGCAGGCAATCGGCAGCCGCGGCGCTTGAGCTGCCGGCGCTGAGCGCGAGGCTGATGAAGTTTGCCGTTCAGGCTCTGCGCATGAAGGCCGCGAAGGTCGAAGATGTCGACGCCGCTCTTGAAGTCCGGGCAGAAGACTTTTTTATGGTCGATCAGGCCGTGACGCCGCAGGCCTCGAAGACCTGAGGGTCACCTAGCCGGAAGCCATTCAGATGGAACTGCATACCCATTCTCCTGTGTTCAAGCCGCTGCGCCAGCCGCGCTGGCCTGCACCGGAGTGATGGTCAGCCCATCGCCGCCGCGTCCGACTTACCATGCATTGTGATTTGCCACCGCCATCGGTCGCCGCGCCAGACCTGCTTGCCGGCCCTACCCCTGCCATCGTGAACCGCCAGCGCCCCAGTTGGACACCGCCCGTGCGCGACGGCGTCAGCGCCAGCCGGCTGGTGCTGGGCCCAGGGCCCTGGGCCAGCTTGGCCGATTTCCTGACCGCTCGCCTGAGGTCGGGCATAGACTGGCGAGCGCGCATGGCGCGTGGCGAGGTGCTGGGCGCGCAGGGCCGCGCGCTGTGCGCCGATGCGCCTTGCACCCCGGGCCTGGTGCTCTGGTACTGGCGAAGCCTGCCGCCCGAGACGCGCGTGCCTTTCGAGCTGGCGCTGCTGCACTGCGATGAGCACCTGGTCGTCGTCGACAAGCCGCATTTCCTGGCCGCGATACCCGGTGGCCGCTACCTGCAGGAGACGGTTCTGGTGCGGCTCAAACGCCTGCTGGGCAACAACGACCTGGTGGCCTTGCACCGGCTGGACCGCGAGACCGCGGGCGTGCTGCTGTTCAGCGCCCAGCCGACCACGCGCAACGCCTACCACGCGCTGCTGCGCGAGCAACGCATGCACAAGGTGTACGAAGCGGTCGCGCCCTGGCGCGGCGACCTGGCGCTGCCGCTGACCGTCTGCCACCGGCTGCAAGAGCTGCCGGGTGCCCGCCACCTGCCCGTGCAAGTGGTCGCTGGCGCGCCGAACGCGCAGACGCTGGTCGAGCTGATGCGGCCCTTGGGCCAACAAGACACTGCAGGCAAGCCTGCGCTGGCCCAGTACCGCTTGACACCGTTGACCGGCCGCCGGCACCAACTGCGTGCGCAACTCAACGCACTGGGACTGCCGATCGTGGGTGACAGGATCTACCCGACGCTGTGGCCCGAGCCAGCGGCCGACGCGCCGCCGGACTACACCCAGCCGCTGCAACTGCTGGCACGCGAGCTCTCTTTCACCGACCCGTTGAGCGGGGCGCCGCGGCGCTTCGTCAGCGCGCGGCGGCTGGCACTCACTGAATTCGATTGAGGGCCAGCGCAGGCCGTCGCGTGGGCGAACTGCGCCACGGCGCTGCTTGGCATCGGCTGCGGGCGCTGCGCACACTAGGTCAGCCGAAGCTGCATGAAGACACTGTGCGGGTCTGGAAGGTAAGCGCCAAATGGACCGGCAACCACAAAGCCGTGGTCCAGATACAAACAATGCGCTGCACCAAAGGCGGGGTGGGACCCGGTTTCCAGACTGAGCGTGTCGTAGTTTCGATCGCTTGCCACAGCGATGATGTGACGAAGAATCGCCCGCCCCGCACCTTGTCGCCTGGCTGCCGCCGGCGTACGCATCGACTTGATTTCGCCATGCGTCGGTGAGAGTTCTTTCAACGCGCCGCAGCCCAGAAGGTTTAGGTCATGCCACGCAGTCCAGACCGTTATCTCTGGCACCTTCAGTTTTGACAGATCCAAAGCAAAGACCTGCTCAGGCGGAGACAACTCGAACATGTTGTCCAGATGCTCTTGCAGAAGTGCGTGAACAGCAGGTCTGGAGAGATCGTCAATTTCGATTCGCATGGCGGGAAACGACCTTGGTTCGTCACACCTGACAGCTTGATCCGTGATCCTTGGCATGCGGCGGTCCCGGCAAGCGATGCGTGCACTCATCAGCACGCATCGCCGAGACTCAGCCAGGCACGTCGCTTGGAAAGCGTACGCTCACAATGAAGACTAGGCTTTAGTTCAGCCAGCAAAGACCACACCGGCACCGGCCAGCCGCGCCACATCGGCGGCCGACAGTCCGAGCAGTTCTTGCAGGATCTCGCCAGTGTGTTCGCCCAGAGCCGGGGCCGGCGTGCGCACCGAGCCCGGGGTCTTGCTCAGCCGCACCGGCACATTGGCCATCAACACCTTGCCCGAGCGCGGGTGGTCCATCGTGATCAGTGCCTCACGCGCTGCCACCTGCGGATGGTCGACCACCTGTCCGATGTTGTTGACCGCGCCGACCGGAATGCCGGCCTTCAGGAAGATCTGCTCCCATTCAGAGTAATCGCGCGTCAGCAGCGCGTCCTGCACGATGTCGATCAGCGCGATGCGGTGGGTCACGCGCAGCCGATTGCCGACGAAGCGCTCGTCGGTGAGCAGGTCGGGGCGTCCGATCGCCGGGCAAAAAGCTTTCCAGAGCTTTTCGCTGCCGACCGCGATCGCCAGGTCGCGGGTCTTGGTGCGCAGTGTCTGGTAAGGCAGCAGAGCCTTGTAGGCCGTGCCCATCGGGGCCGGCATCTCGCGTTCGACACCATAGGACGCGATCATGGTGTTGAGCAACCCGAGCTGGCCTTCCATCATCGACATGTCGATGCGCTGGCCCTGGCCGGTCTTGTCCTTGACCCGCAGCGCCAGCATGATCCCGAAGGCCGCGTACATGCCGGCGGTCATGTCGGCGATCGAGGTGCCGCAGCGCACGCCGCTGCCGCCTTCCTCACCGGTGATGCTGATCATGCCGCTCTCGGCCTGCAGGATCAGGTCCATCGCGGCCCGCTCGCGGTAAGGGCCGTCCTGGCCAAAACCGGAAATCGATGCGTAGATGATGCCGGGATTGCGCGCACTGACCGCCTCATAGCCCAGACCGAGCTTCTCCAGCGCGCCAGGGCGAAAGTTCTCGAGCATCACGTCGGCCTTCTCGATGACCTTCAGGAACAGCTCCTTGCCTTCCGGGCTCTTGAGGTTGATCGACAGCCCGCGCTTGTTGCGGTGAAGCGAGACGAAATACGCCGACTCCGCCCCGCCGCCTTCGGTTGCGGCGCCCCAGGCGCGCGAGATGTCGCCGCCGTCGGGCGATTCGAGCTTGTAGACCGTCGCGCCGTAATCGGCGAGCATGGTCGAGCAATGCGGGCCTGCGAGCGCATGCGACAGGTCAAGGACGACAACGTCTTCAAGGGGCATCTTCATGGCTTGTCTAGTCTCGGTATGTTTGTTGGATTCGGGTGGCGGGGTTGCTGCCCCCGGAGCATACCGGGCGAAGCCTGCCGCCACGCACGGGGATTGCCCGAGTGGATCGGTCGTCGCGATGGTGAAATCCGGTTCAGAAACCCTGCGCGCCGGGCAAACAAGCGCCCGGCCCGCAGCGGTCAGGCGCGGTTGGCGCTCTCCGGATGACGGTACCGGGTCTTGAATCTGAACCCCCTCCGGTCCTGAGGCCCGGCCGCGAGGCGGGGCTCGCCGCACCGGCGCAAGTGATCGACCTGCGCGCTTCAACCAGCCAGTCAGGGCTTGATCTCCACCAACCGGTCGGTAAACTGGTCGAATTGAACAGCATGGAGTTGTCGCGATGACCCAGTTCGTCGAGGTTGGCGCCTATGACGCCAAAACGCATTTCCCGGAGTTCCTGCGCAAAGCCCGAGCGGGGACGACGTTCCGGATCACCAACCGGGGCGAGCATGTCGCCGATCTGTGTCCGCCCAGCGCCACGACGGACCGGACGAACGCCGCGCTGCGGATGCTGCAGTTCATGCAGTCGCAGACACCGGTCGCCGGTTTGGACGTCAAGGCCTTGCTGCAGGACGGGCGTGATTGATGCGCTTTGTACTCGACAACTCGGTCGTGATGCGCTGGCTTTTCGGTGATGGAACGGCGCAGGCGCAGGCTTACGCGGCTCGAATCCTGGACTTGCTGACGCAGCAAGATCACTTGGCGCTGGTGCCCACGGTGTGGGCGCTGGAGGTCGGCAATGTGATCGTCCGCGCCGAGGCCAAAGGGATGTTGCAGGAAGCCAGGGGTGCGGCTTTTGTCGGCATCCTGGCTGAGATGGCTATCGAGGCCGACCTGGGCAACAACGCGCAGGCCCTGGGCGATACCCTTCAATTGGCGCGGCGTCACGGCCTGTCGACCTACGACGCGTCATATTTGGAACTGGCGCTGCGCCAGGGCTTGCCGCTGGCAAGCCAAAACGAGGCACTCAACAAGGCCATGAGCAGCGCGGGTGGTCAGTTGGTTTGAGGGTGCAGGCAGTGCACGGCCGCAAGTCGGCGACCAGCCCATGCCCAGAGGGCAAGAACAGTTCGCTGAGGCGACTTCGACCAAGTCGACCGCTTGCGGCCGCCGCCAACGCGCACCGTCAGTCCTGTGCCATCATCGCCGGCACACTGCCCCACCGACCCCAGGACTGTCATGAACCCCAGCTTCGAAGTCTTGCCGCGCGATCTGTCGCCTTACCGCGCCGGCAACGTCGGTGTCGATTACGTTCACCGCTTCGACTCGGGCCGGCCTGGGCCCCATGTGCTGGTCAACGCACTGACCCACGGCAACGAGTTCTGCGGCATGGTGGCGGCCTGCCACCTGCTCGACCAAGGCGTCAGGCCGCGGGTCGGCACGCTGACGGTCAGCTTCGCCAATGTCGAGGCCTACCAGAGCTTCGACGTGAGCCGGCCTTTCGACAGCCGGCAACTGGTGCACAACCTCAACCGCATCTGGTCGGCTGAGTTGCTCGACGGCACGCAGGACAGCCCCGAACTGCGCCGAGCACGCGCGCTGCGGCCGGTGGTGGACGCGGCCGACCATGTGCTCGACCTCCATTCGACCAGCCAGCCGGTGCAGCCGTTCTGGGTCTACGCCAAGTCCGATCGCAACGGCGCGGTGGCGCTGGCCATCGGCAGGCCCGCGGTTCACCTGGTGATGCCGCAAGGCATGGGATCGGGCACGCCGATGATCCAACATGGCCGGCTGGGCAGCGCTGGAGGCAGCGGCGTCGGGCTGGTCGCCGAATGCGGCCAGCACTTCCTGCGCGCCAGCGCCGACCTCGCCACCGTGGTGGCACTCGATTTTCTGGCCTATTTCGGCCTGGTCGAGCGCGCTGCGCCATCGCCCGCACCGCAGCGGCGCTTCGAGCTGCTACAGACCTGCATGGTCACGCACGAGGACTTTCGCTTTGCCCGGCCGGCGATCGGCTTCGAGACCTTCGCCAAGGGCGAGCTGATCGCCAGCCAGGGCGCCGACGAGATCCGCGCGCCCTGCGACGACTGCACGATCTTGATGCCCACCCGTGAGCCGATCATCGGCCGCGAAGCGGTGTACCTGTCGCGCGCGATGGGCTGAGTCGCGCGGTCTCGCAGCGCCAAGCCCGCAGCGCCAAGACCCCAGCACCAAGATCTCAGCAAATCGGCATCGCGCGGCGGCCATCGATCAGCGATCGGCCTCAAGCGAGCCCTCACCCCAAGAAAAAGAAGGCCCATGTCCACGACGATCGAGTTCCAGTTTGACTTCGGTAGCCCCAATGCTTATTTCTGCCACCGGGTCATCCCCGCGATCGAGGCGCGCAGCGGCAAGCGCTTCAGCTACATGCCGGTGCTGCTGGGTGGGCTGTTCAAGCTGGCGAACAACCGATCGCCGGCCGAAGCCTTCGCCGGCATCCCGAACAAGCGCGCCTACGACCGGCTGGAGGTCGAACGCTTTGTGAAAAAGCACGACCTGAGCGCTTACCGCTTCAACCCGCATTTCCCGGTCAACACGCTCAAGATCATGTGCGGTGGCGGCGCAGGCGCTGGGCTGCTTCGAGCGCTATGTCGAGGCGGTGTACGCAGCGATGTGGGAACAGCAGCGCGACATCGCCGACGAAGCGCAGATCCTCGCCGTGCTCGCGGCAGCGGGGCTGGACGGCCCGGCCTTGTTGCTGAAGTCGCAAGACCCTGAGGTCAAGGCCGGGTTGCTGGCCAACACCGAGCGGGCCCATGCCCGCGGCGCCTTCGGCTCACCGACCTTCTTCGTCGGCGAAGACATCTACTTCGGCAAGGACAGGCTGCGCGAGGTCGAGGAGGCGATCGCGCAACTGCGCTGAGCGCGGATCACGCCAGAGGCTGGGTCAGCTTGGTCGCCGCGCCATCGGCGTTGCGGTTGAGCAGCTTGACTTCGGGTGAGTTCATCGCTTCCTCGACCTTCTTGGCCCACCGAGTAGGCGCCGTCACACCGGCGGCGGCAACCACACGGCGCCGTGGAGGCCCCGCAGCAGCGCCGCCAGCCACAGCCCCGTGTAGGCCAACGCAAAAAGCCAAAGGCCGACGCGCGCGCGTGATGGCCACGCCGACAGCATCAGCGCGACGAAGAAGGGCACGAACTGCTGGGCGTGCGAGCCGATGAAGTGCGCCGGCCGCAGATCGCCGCCAGCCAGGTGCCAGCCCAGCACCGGCAGTCCGGCGCCGATCGGAGGCTGCGCGCTGGCCAGCGGCACGGCGGCGCCGACGCCGAGGATGAATGTCATCACGAGAGCGAGCAACACGGCTTCGCGCCAGACCCGAGGCACGCCGGCATCGCCATGGCGCCAGATCTGCCAGGCCAACAGCGGCTGCGTCAGCATCAGCGACATCGCACCGAGGCCCATCAGCTGATACGCCAGCATGTGCAGCCGATCGTCGACGTTGTAATGCGAGGCCTGGCCCAGCGCCGCCTGAAGGCTGATGTAGCCGACCTCCGCTGAGCCGGCGGCGACGATCGTCCACACCACCAGGCGCACGCTGCGTGAGCGCCGCTGTGCCGGCAGCAGCAGGCCGACAAACCAGGCGGTGCTGATGGCGAAGAGGCTCAACGAGGCCATGAACTTGGCTGGCTTGGCCCAGATGCTGACGCCCCGGAGCTCGCGCCCGTCCAGCCCCATGGCGATCAAGGTGGGCACCAGCGCCAGGGCCATGAACAACGCGAAGAAGGTCAGCGTGCGCTCGCGGTTCGCGGCTTCGCGCCACAGGGCCGGCGGCGACAACCGGCTCGGCATGACTGCTTGGATGTGGGCGCGGCTCACGACAGCGCCTCGCGGGGCTTGAGAATCGCGAAGCTCAGCAGCCCGATGGGCCCGAGCATGAAGGTCAGCAGCAGCACCGGCACCAGCAGCAAGTGGGACATGCGCAGTTCGGCGGCCCGGGTGGCGATCCAACCGCCGACGAAGAGATCGAAGGCCAGGTAGTGCACCCAACCGGCCGCCAGCGCGCCGGGTACCTCGAACAATGAGCGCACCGCGGCCAGTGAACCGAAGCCACCCTGCCCGCGCCAGTGCGTGGCCAGCAGCGCCACGTACAAAGTAGCCAGTACCAAGGGCAACCAGCGCCCGGCGACGCGGCGCGCCAGCGGCGCCCAGCGCGCGCCACCAGGCGAACAGGCCAGCGCCAGCCAGCCGAACAGCGCCGCGCCGTTGGCCAGTCTGAAAGAGAGATCAGGATCGAGGAGCATCGAGTCAAGGTTGAATTGGATCAACTAGACAGTGTCTAGGACGCGAACGGAATGCTACGATGCCCTCTAGACACTGTCAAGTCACCTGCTGTTGCATGGCAGCGTCGCCGCAATCCTCATCGCATGGCCACCCGCAATACCGCCCCAGACGACCTGCGCCAGCGCATCCTGAACACCGCCCGCACGCTGCTGGATGAGCAGGGAGCCGCGGCGCTGAGTCTGCGCGAGGTCGCGCGTCGCGCCGGTGTGACGCATCAGGCGCCGTATCACCACTTCAGCGATCGCGAAAGCATCCTGGCCGAACTCGTGACTCAGGGATTCCTGGAACTCGAGCGTCGTCTGGCGCAAGCCCACGGCGCGGGCCACAGCCCGCGTCAAACACTGGCGGCATCCGGTATGGCCTACGTCGGCTTTGCGCTGGACCACCCTGGCGTGTTCCGCGTCATGTTCCGCGCCGATCTGTGCGACACCGGGCGCTTCCCGCCGGCGCAAGCCGCGGGCGCCCGTGCACACGCCGAATTGCTCAGACTGGTGCGCCTGGTCCACGACGGCGTCGACGACCCGGCGCTGGCCGCCATGCACTGGGCCCAAGTGCACGGCCTGGCCGGCCTTCTGGTCGACGGGCCGCTGGGCCAGCACCTGCCGGGGCAGCCCGAGCGGCTGGCCTTTGCCCGCGAGGCCACGGCGCTTTACGCCCAGCAGGTGCTTGGGCGCGACCTGCGCTGATCGGCTTGCCATGGCGGACCTAGGCTCTTGTCGCGCGAGGCCCTGTGACGCGCGTCGTGCTGAGGACGCCGCCAACTTGGTAAAGCATGGGCTGTCATTGGCCGATGCGCCACTGATGTTTGAAGCGCCGGACAAGTTGACGCTAGCGTCATCCAGGACCGACGAGGCTCGACTGATGGACTTGGCATTGGTGGAAGTGGCCAGGGTGGTACTGGTGCATGTGCTGCGAGGCCCAGGCGAGGTGCGAGCCAACTCATTGCGCCGGGCATCGAAACAGGAGCGGAAGCTGTGCAAGCCGGCAAGAAGCGACCATCAAACGCAGCCGTGGTCACCCCCCCGGTGCTGGTGCGCCGCCCGACGCTGAACATGCGAGTCGACGCCGAGGTACTGGAGGCGTTCAAGGCGACCGGGCCGGGCTGGCAGACCCGAATCAATGCGTTGCTGCGCGAGGCCGTCAAGCGTGGCTTGGTGAAGGCTTGATGGACTGACCATCACGCCACTTGCATCGACGCTGGTCCTCGCCTGGCGTCAAGGGATGAGTCACAGACGGCGCCCGAAAATCGCCCGCCCGCTTCCCGCGGCTGGCGCCACTCAACCAGCAGCTGACCCTGTGTCTCATCGCCAAGAAGTTGCCAGGCCTGCCGAAATCCCATTGACCAAAGCCCACCGCACGGCGGCAATACACCATGCAAAGCCGAAACATCGAAGCGCTTTAAGATTATTTTTCAGAACCCTAAAAACCATCACAATCGACGCACCTCCGACTTTTCTCGCCCTTGGCGAGTGCCATGATGAAACGCATTGCCTTGTTCGTGTTGACCAACCTCGGTGTGATGCTGGTGCTGGGCCTGACCGTCAATCTGTTGGGCCTGAACCGCTTTCTCAGCGCCAACGGCCTGAACCTGACGTCGCTGCTGGGCTTCGCGCTGGTGATGGGCTTCGGCGGCGCGTTCATCTCGCTGCTGATCAGCAAGCCGATGGCCAAGTGGACGACCAAGCTGCAGCTGATCAACGGCTCGACCGACCCCACCCACGCCTGGCTGGTGGCCACCGTCGAGCGTTTTTCACAGAAGGCCGGCATCACCACGCCCGAGGTCGGCATCTACGAGGGCGCGCCCAACGCCTTCGCCACCGGCGCGTTCAAGAACTCGGCGCTGGTGGCGGTGTCCACCGGCTTGCTGCAGTCGATGACGCGCGAAGAGGTCGAGGCGGTGATCGGCCACGAGGTGGCCCACGTGGCCAATGGGGACATGGTGACGATGGCACTGATCCAGGGCGTGATGAACACCTTCGTGGTGTTCCTATCACGGGTGATCGGCAACTTCGTCGACAAGGTGGTGCTGCGCAACAACAACGACGGCCCGGGCATGGGCTACTACATCACCACTATCGTGCTCGACATCCTGCTGGGCGCGGTGGCCGCCATCATCGTGGCCTGGTTCTCGCGTCAACGAGAGTTTCGCGCCGACGCCGGTGCCGCCCAGCTGATGGGCCGCCAGCAGCCGATGATCAACGCCCTGGCCCGCCTGGGTGGGTTGGACCCTGGCGAGATGCCCAAAGCGATGCAGGCCATGGGCATCAGCGCCCGGCCCAGCAGCCTGATGGCCCTGTTCTCCACCCACCCGCCGATGGAACAGCGCATCGAGCGCCTCAAGGCCTTGGCTTGAACGTGCCCCAGCCAGGCGCGCAGGTCGAGCGCATCGAGGTGTAGCGTGCGCCCGCCGCCGCCGTGGCCTTCGTCGGCCCGGCCCCTTGTGGCCGTCAACAGCCCGAATCTAGCGCGGTCAAGCGCGGCCAATCGCGTTCTAGATTGAATTTGGCGTGCTGCTCCGGCAGAAGCACTTCAATCAGGCGGCCGCCATCGACGGCTTCAGCCAGCCGACTTGCAGCGCCGGCTGGCGTTCGGCTGGCGTTCGGCAGGCGCCGGGTGGCGCAAAAACAGGTCAAGGTGATGGCCGTCACCACCCGCCAACGCCACCCCGATTTCACCGGCGTGCCGACGATGGCCGAATCGGGCTTCCCGGGCTTCAAGGACTATGTCGGGCTGGTCGGTTTCATCGCAACGGCCAACACCCCGGCGCCGGTGCTGGCCAAGCTCAGCTGCGCGATCCGCGCCACCTGGGCCAAGCCTGCGATCCAGGAGAAACTGCGCGGCCTGGGCGCGATGGTCGTAGCATCGACGCCCATGACTACCGCGAGTGGCCCAAGCAAGCCCGCGAGCGCTGGACCCCATTGATCAAGGACGCCGGCGTCAAGGCCGAATGAGCAAAGCATGAAACTCTTTTTCTCACCGACCTCACCCTATGTGCGCAAATGCCTGGCCAGCGCGCTGGAGCTCGGTCTGACCGACCGCATCGAGCTGCTGCTGGGCAAGGCCAGCCCGTTGCTGCCCGACACCGCGATCGTCGAGCACAACCCGCTGGGCAAAGTGCCCACACTGATCACCGACGACGGCCAGGCGCTCTACGACAGCCGGGTGATCTGCGAGTATCTGGACCACTTGGCGGGCGGGCAGTTGTTTCCGAAAGGCCCCGCGCGCTGGCAGGCGCTGGCGCTGCAAGCAATGGGTGACGGCCTGCTCGATGCCTGCCTGCTCGCGCGCTACGAGGGCGTTCTGAGGCCCGAGGCGCTGCGCTGGAGCGATTGGCGCCAAGGCCAGCTCGACAAGGTGCGGCGGGCGCTGCAGGCTCTGGAGTCCGGCTCGCCGGCGCTGGACCAGCAGGTTCACATCGGCACGCTGACCATCGGTTGCGCGCTGTGGTACCTGGACCTTCGCTACGGCGAACTGGCCTGGCGCGACAGCCACCCCAAGCTGACGGCATGGCAAGCAGTTTTCGGCCAGCGCGCGTCGATGAAAGCCGAATGGGCCTTGCCCTGACACAGGCCGGCCGCACAGCCAAGACCGGTCCGATCCGCTGACGGGCGCCGCTTTTGCAACGGTTGCGAGCCGCAGGCCAGATACTGGCAGCGGCGACCGACCCCGACAACAAGGATGGAGAGTCCATGAATCCAGAGATTTCGATTAGGGTGGAGCGCGCCGACGGCTGGGCCAGCGTCGTGCTGGACCGGCCGCGCCGCCGCAACGCTTTCACCGGCCCAATGCTGGACCAATTGGCCGATGCGGTAGACGCGCTGAGCGCCGATACCAGCGTTGCCGCGATCGTGCTGCGCGGCGAAGGCAGCGCGTTCTGCTCGGGCGTTGACCTCACCGAACTGCAGGCCCAGCCGCCCCAACCCTGGGTGCCGAACTTCGGCCTCAGCCTGCGGCGCGCCCACATCGCGCTTTACAACTGCGCCTGCCCGATCGTCGTCGCGCTGGAGCGCTTCGCGATCAATGGCGGCTCGGCGCTGGCCTTGTCGGGCGACCTGATCGTCGCGGGGCAGACGGCTTTTCTGCAGATCGGCGAGATCCACCAGGGCGCGCGCATGCCGATGAACGCGGCCTGGCTGCGCATCAAAGGCCATGAGCACCTGATGGCCAGGCTGGCGCTGATCGGCGACCGGGTCGCTGGCCCCGAGTTGCTGAGGCTCGCCGTGGCGCACGAAGTGGTCGACGACGACCAGGTCCGCGCCCGGGCCGAGGCGCTGGCGACGCATTTTTCGGCTTGCCCGCCGCAGAGCGCCAGGCGGATCAAGGCCGAGATCCGCGCCCATTCGGCCATCGACCCGCAGACCTGGTTCAACCCTGCGGCGAGCAACTCGCTGATGTCGGCCCAGCAGATGCGCCGCTGATCGGCCTGCCGGCGCAATCGATCCCGCCCGATGCAGGCGTTCATGAAATACTTTGTCGCCCATTAGCCCGACCAGCCCCCATCCGACATGACCGACACCACTGTTTTCCAAGCCCGCCAGATCCTGACGATGAACCCGGCCAGGCCCAGGGCCACCCATGTGGCGGTGCGCGAGGGCCGTATCCTTGGCGTTGGCACGGCCGCCGACCTGGCCGGCTGGGGGCCACACCGGCTTGACACCCGATTCGCCGACCAGGTGCTGATGCCCGGGCTGGTCGAAGGCCACAGCCACCTGATGGCAGGCACTTTCTGGCGCTATGTGTACGGCGGCTACTTCGATGCCACCGACCCGGCCGGCAAGGTCTGGCCGGGCCTGAAGACGCTGGACGCGGTGGTGGCCGCGCTCGGCGTGGCGGCCAGCGCCAGCGATGGGCCGGTGACGGGCTGGGGCTTCGACCCGATCTACTTCGGCGAGCGCCGCTGCCACCGCACCGACCTGGACCGCGTCAGCCAGACCCGCCCGGTCGGCGTGATGCACGCCAGCGGCCACATCCTCAACGTCAACAGCGCGGCGCTCGACAAGGCCGGGCTGCTGCGCAGCGGCATCGACCATCCCGGCATTCCGCTAGGCGACGACGGCCTGCCCACCGGCGAGCTCAAGGGCCCCGAGGCGATGATGGCCGCGCTCGACCATGTGGGGCTGAACCGGGCCTTTCTCTCAGGCGACGAGCAAGGCATCACCGATTTCGGCCGCTTGTGCGTGCGCGCCGGCGTGACCACCGCGACCGACCTGGCCGCGACGCTGGGCGAGACCGAGCTCGCCACGCTAGAGCGCGTCACCGGCGCACCCGACTACCCGGTGCGCATCGTCTCGCTGCTGCGCATGATGGGCATGAAGCCTGCCGACGCGGTGGACCGCGCCCGCGCGCTGGCCGAACGCAGCACCGAGCGGCTGCGACTGGGCCGCGTCAAGATCGTCGCCGACGGCTCTATCCAGGGTTTTTCGGCGCGGCTGCGCTGGCCTGGCTATTACAACGGCAGGCCCAACGGGCTGTGGTACACCGCGCCCGAAGCGATCCGCGAGGCCTACACGTTGGGCCTGAAACACGGCGTGCAGATCCACACCCACACCAACGGCGACGAGGCCACCGAGCTGGTGCTCGACTGCATGACCGAGGCGCTGGCCGCCAGCCCGCGCGCCGACCACCGCTTCACGCTGCAGCACTGCCAACTGGCCGACGACGCGCAATACCGCCGAATGAAATCGCTGGGCTTGTGCGTCAACCTGTTCGCCAACCACCACCACTACTGGGGCGACCAGCATTACGCGGTGACGGTCGGCCCCGATCGGGCCGAGCGCATGAACGCCTGCCGGTCGGCCCTGGACGCAGGCGTGCCGATGGCGATCCACAGCGACGCGCCGATCACCCCGATGGCGCCGCTGTTCACCGCCTGGTGCGCGGTGCACAGGCTCACCGCGTCGGGCCGGGTGCTGGGCGAGTACCAGCGCATCAGCGTCGACGAGGCGCTGCGCGCGATCACGCTGGGCGCGGCCTACACGCTCAAGCTCGACGCCGAGATCGGCAGCATCGAGTGCGGCAAGCGGGCCGATTTCTGCGTGCTGGCCGACGACCCCAGCACCGTCCCGGCCGAAACGCTGAAAGACTTGCGCATCTGGGGCACGGTGCAAGGCGGCCGCGTCTTTGCCGCCTGAACGATCCCCGCCCGCCGTGACTGCCTGTGCGGCTGAACGCGCGGCTGAACCAATGACCGCCCTGCCCACGGTGGTGATCGGCGGCTACCTCGGCGCCGGCAAGACCACGCTGGTCAACCACTTGCTGCGCCAGGCTGCGGGGCGGCGCATCGCGGTGCTGGTCAACGACTTCGGCGACGTCAACATCGACGCCGACCTGATCGAAGGCGCCGAGGCCGGCGTGCTCAGCCTAGCCGGCGGCTGCCTGTGCTGCAGCTTCGGCGACGATCTGGTCGGCACGCTGACAGCGCTGTGCCGACGCGAGCCCGCGCCCGACCTGGTGCTGATCGAACTCAGTGGCGTGGCGCTGCCCGCAGCGGTGCTGCGCAGCGTGCGGCTGGCGCCTGGCATCGCGGTCGCCGGCACGCTGGTGCTGGCCGATGCTGCCGAGCTGCGGCGCCAGGCCGGCGACCGCTATGTCGGCGACACCGTGCGCCAGCAGTTGCGAGACGCCGACTGGGTGCTGGTGAACAAGACCGACCTGGTCGACGCCTCCGCGCTGACAGACTTGATGCCCTGGCTGCAAGCCCTGGCACCCGGGGCCAAGCTGATGGCCTGCGCAGCCACCGAGCTGCCGCCCGAACTGGTGCTGGGCTGGCGCGCCACGGCTGGGCAGGCGGACGCGGCGGCCGCGCCAACGCTCAGCGATGGCGATGGCGATGGCGATGGCGACGAGGGTCTGGCGGGCTTTCGGGCGCGCGAGATCGGTTCGTTCGGCAAGCCCAGCGCCCACAGCGTGTTCGCCAGCCGCAGCCTGGCGCTGGCGCCGGGCACCGACTTGGCGGCACTGGGCGCGGCACTGGCCGCACCCGACAGCGGCGTGCTGCGGGCCAAGGCCTTGTTGGCCGACCCGCATCGCCCCGACGGCGCTGGCTGGTTGCTGCAAGTCGCCGGCGGGCGTTGGCAGCTCACGCCAGCGGTGGTGCAAGGGCCAGGACGGCTGGTGCTGATCGGGCTGAAGGGCATGAAGAGCCCGCCAGCGCTGGCCGGCGTCGAAGCCACCAACCCACCCGACGCCTGAGCAGCCCAACACCAGCTCAGACGCGGTCCAGCAACTCCTGCGGCAAACCATCGGCTTTCAAGCCCGCCTGCCGGCGCAGTCGGTCCACCAAGTCGAGCACGCGAGCGACCGCGAACGGCTTGGTGATGTAGTCATCGAAGCCTGCGGACATCGCACGCTCGATGTCCTCTGGCAGCGAGTTGGCCGAGATGGCACCGGCCCACAAGGTGGGCGACAAGGTCGAGGAGGCTTACCGGCGCGGCAGTGGACTCAAGCGCGCAGGACTGGGCGAGGTATCTGACGACAATGGCGGATAGGTGATCGTTTCAACCTTGGTCGTTCGCTTGACTCGCTCAACCTTTTTATGTCACAGGATCGGGTTGACTGGCTGCCCAACGGCCGGCAAAGTAGCATCATGCGCAGCGTTCGGTTCAACCGCCCCATCGTCGTCACCCGACATGCGGCGCAACGCATGGCTGAGCGCTCGGTGCCCGATGCCTTGCTTCTACGCCTGATCGATGAAGGGGATACGCGCTACAGCGACGAATCGCGTTTGTGGGCTTGGCTGAATGTCGCCGGCAGAGATGACAATCTGCTATGTCTGGCGTTGGTTCTCGAAAACGCCGTGATCGTCAAGACCGTGATGCACCGATGGGAGTTGATGTCATGAAAACCACCTACTTCGACGATGACGACACGCTGGTCATCCGCCTGTCCGACAAGCCCATCGTGCGTGAGGTGTCGCAGGACTGGAACACGCATGTCAGCTACGCCGCAGACGGAACGGTGGTTGAAACCGTGATCCTCGAGGCCGCGAAGCTGGGCGCCTGGCCGCTGGCTATCGAGCACCGCGAGGCTGCCTGAGCGCTACGGTTTGTTGAACGGCGAGTGCTCGCGTGGCGCGGCGCAGACCCGATCGCGCATGCGTAGACCCAACGCCAGGCGCTGTGTCCGGTGGTGCCCGTGATGACGTTCCAGCGTTGCGCGCAGGCCTACAGCCGCGCGCACCGCAAGACCTGGAGCGCCAAGTGCGCCCAGCAGTGAGGCCACACGCTGGCCCAGCACGCCCACCCGGCGATTGGCGCGATGCCCGTGGGCGATGTCGGTCTTGCGGATGAAGGCGCGCAAGAAGCACTGCGTTGCGCCGCTGGGAGTCTGACCCAGCGGTCGCCCACGACTGGCTACGCGACGCCGATACCGCGCTCATGCTCAGGATTTGGGCCCGCACCCCGGCGCAGCCGGTCCACCAGGTCGAGCACGCGAGCGACCGCAAACGGCTTGGTGATGTAGTCATCGAAGCCAGCGGACATCGCACGCTCGATGTCCTCTGGCAGCGAGTTGGCCGAGACGGCGACGCAGGTCAGCGTTGCGAGCGCCGGGTCCGCACGGACGCGCAGCATCACCTCGGTGCCGCTGAGCACCGGCATGTTCATGTCGAGCAGCAGCAGGTCGGGACGCAGACGCTGGGCCAGCGCCAAGCCGGTGCCGCCGTCGATGGCGACCTCCAAGTGAACGCCCGGCAGCCGCTTGATCGCGTGGCGCATCACCATCACGTTGAGTCGGTTGTCCTCGACATAGAGCACGACAAAAGGCCGCGGCGGGCCGCGCGACAACTCGACCTGAAAGGCGTCGGCCGGGTTGACATCGCTGGCAACGCCGGTGATCCCTGCGGCATCAAGGTCCGCGCCGCCGCCCAACACAAGCCATGGCAAATCGGCTGCGACCAGACGCAGTGTGAACACCGACCCCTTGCCGGTTTCGCTTTGAACCTGCAGCGAGCCGCCCATCGCTTCGGCCAGGTCACGCGCCACCGACAAACCCAAACCGGTGCCTTCGACCTCGCTGAGTTCGGCGCCCAGGCGGTTGAAAGGCTGGTACATCGCATCGATCTGACCCTGGGTCAGTCCCGGTCCGGTGTCGCTGACAGTCATACAGATCCAGCCAGCGGCTGAACCGTCCGGCGCCGGTTCGTGCGACAGCGACAGCCAGACCGAGCCGCCGATGCAGTTGTACTTGATCGCATTGCTCAGCAGGTTGATCAGAATCTGGCGCAAACGGCTTGGGTCAGCGACCGCCAGCCAGACCCGATCCTGCACATTCAAGTGCAAGCTGACCTGCCGCGCGACAGCCTTTGCCGCCAGCCAGGACAGGCATTCGGCGGCCAGCGGGCCCACGCTGCAGTCCTCGGGCACCAAGCGCAAGCCGCCGGACTGGATACGCGCCAGGTCCAGCACGTCGTCGATCATCGACTTCAGGTGGTCGGCCGCACCGTGTATCAGTCCGACCTGCTCGGCGACAAGCGGCGAGTCACGCACGATCGGCTCCAACGCGAGCAGTTGCGAGAACCCGAGCACCGCGTTCAACGGTGTTCGCAGCTCGTGGCTGACGCGGGCCAGGAACTCGCTGCGGTTGCGGTTGGCGATCGACTCGGCCAGGCCAGCAGCGGTGACCTTCTGCAAAAGGTGGCGCTCGGTGATGTCTTGCACCGTGCCGCGCAGCTTGACCAGCTGGCCAAGGTCGTCAAACACAGCCTCACAATGGATCTCGACCCAGCGCACATCAGCGATACCAGGCATCGCCTCGAGCTCGATCGCAAATGATCCGCCTCCTGAGCTGACCCTGGCGATGGCCTCCTGAAGCCGCTGGCGGCTCTCAGGCATGAACAACTTCTCACGGCCTTCGGAGCGACGTATCTGCCGCCATCGGTCGATGCCGAAAACGTCGTACAGAAATTCCGAGTGGCTGAAATCACGCGAGACCGGGTCCATTTCCCAGGAGCCCATCTTGCCGAGGCGTTGCGCATGCTGCAGGTCCTCCAAGGTCGTGACCAGCAGCGCCCGCTGGTGCTCAACCTCGGTCAACAGCGCAACTTTTTCATCGTACAGGCGCGGTAGATCTGCTTGCGCCTGCAACTCGACGACTGCGGCACGCTCGGCCTGTTCGGCCCGCAGCCGAGCGCGTGCATGGTGTTCCCGGACCGCGTTGAAGCGCACAGCCAGCGCGACTTGCAGCGCCAGCAACGAACCCAGACTGGCATACAACCGGAGCTCGTGGGACAACTGAGACGGCGAGAGCCAACCCAGCAAACCCATGGCATAGAGACCAGGGCCGCCCAAACTGAGGGCGATTGACAAAAAAATCCAGACTGCCTCGACTCGGCCCAAGTGCCACAAGCGCAGCGACAGCAGCAAAGCCCAGCATCCGAAAAGTGTCGAAACACCGACGACCAGGCTGCTCACTGGCGCCTGATGACCACTGACATAAGCCGGCAACAGCAGCCACGGCAGCGCCAGTTGGATCCGGAACGGAACCCGCATCCAGCTTGCGGCCGTGTCAACTTCCAGCATGCGCTGGTAGAAGGGCACGACAAGAGACAGGTACAGCGTCATACCGGCCAGGGTCCAGCCATCGCCAACCAGTGGGTTGCCAGGCACGATGAACTGGCTGGCGAGGCCGCAAGCCCCAAAATAGGCCGTCGCATGTGTCAATACATGCAAGCTGAACCAAGCCAGCAGAGGCGTGCGGAACTTGATCCACAGCACGAAGTTCAAAGCAAACAGCAACGCATCCAGGCCGAAGTAGAAACCCAGACCCGCCATGTTGAGGCTGTCGCTCGCGGCAAAGTCGTCGGGCTGCCAGAGCTTGAGCCTCGCCTGCGCGCTGCTGGTGGTCTCGATTCGCAAATAGAAGCTCCGAGGCGCGGTGTCGGGCAGGTCGAGCTTGAACAAGAAATTGCGGTTGTTGAGCTCGCGCTTGGCAATCGGCTGCCGGTCGCCGGTGTGGTGCTCAATGAAGCCGCCAACCGAAGGCTCGAAAAGCCGCAAGTCGTCGAGCAAGGCGGGCCGCACCTCCAGCCACCTCGGCCCCGCCGACGGGGCTTGGACCGTGAAACGCAGCCAATGCACGTCTCGGGTGAAGCCGGCGCTGAAATCGCCTTTCACAGGCTTGAAACGACCCAGCGCCGCGCTGACGCTGGCGATGGTCTCGGTGCCGACCGGGTCGACCAGCACCGCCAGGTCGCGCAGAGGTAGCGACGCCGCAGGCACGCCGGCGAGCAGGCGTGTGGCCAGGATCGCTGCCAGCAGCAAGACGATGACCTGAGCGATTGCCGCCGACTTGCGGCGATCAACGCCAAAGCGTCGTTCGATCACAGCAAGACCCTCTTCTGCCATGCTAGAAGCGCGTCTAAACCAAGCCCAAGAGCCCGGATACCGATGGCGCTGGGCGCTGGGCGCTGGGCGCTGGGCGCTGGGCGCTGGGCGCTGGGCGCTGGGCGCTGGGCGCTGGGCGCTGGGAAGTCAGAATTCA
>JBILYN010000367.1:0-4718 GCA_044377715.1 Aquabacterium sp. | reverse complement strand
GGACGCCACCGGGATCCCGCCTTCGACCTGGGCTTGCCCGACGATCGCTGCTGGCTGGGCCATGGCACCCACCATCTCGACTTGCTCAGCGACCCGGCGGTCTACCGGCGCTTGCTGGGTTGGCTGCAGCCATCTGGCTCGCGCAGGTGACAGACCGGCCTTGGCACGCGGCGGCACAATCAAAGAATGCCTGAAGCTCCAACCTCCGACGGCCGTCCTGACGAAGCTTTGCCCAGTCAGCCCGGCGTTGATACCCCATCCGATGCGCCCCATGCGCCGCCCCATGCGCCGCCCTATGCGCTTGAGTACCCTTGTGGTGAGGCGCCAGCCCCAGGACAGGTTCGAGAGATCGCGCCCGGCGTGCTGTGGCTGCGCATGCCTTTGCCATTTGCGCTGAACCACATCAACCTCTGGGCCATCGCCGACGAGGATGACCAGGGGCCGGGCTGGGCGATCGTCGACACCGGCACCAAGACGCCCGATTCGTTGACAGCCTGGCGAGCACTGATTGCCGACGACGGCCCGCTGGCCGCCACGCCACAAGGCGCTCGCATCACCCGCATTCTGTGCACCCATATGCACCCCGACCATGTCGGCATGGCCGGCTGGCTGGCGCGCAAGTTCCAGTGCAGGCTGTGGATGACCCGGCTCGAATACCTGACATGCCGCACGCTGGTCGCCGACACGGGTCGTGAAGCGCCTGACGACGCGATCCGCTTCTACCGCCTGGCGGGCTGGCCCGAGGACGCGATCGATGTCTACCGGGCCCGCTTCGGCGGTTTTGGCAAATACCTGCATGCGTTGCCCGACAGCTTTCGCCGCCTCAGCGACGGCGAAAGCTTCAACATCGGGGCCCATGCCTGGCGGGTCATCGTCGGTCGCGGGCATTCGCCCGAACATGCCTGCTTGCTGTGTGAGGACCTGAACCTGCTGATCTCGGGTGACCAGGTGCTGCCGAGAATTTCGTCGAATGTGAGCGTATTTCCGACCGAACCCGACGCCGATCCACTCGCTGACTGGCTGACATCGCTCGCGCAATTGCGCGCAGCATTGGGCGATGAGTTGCTGGTCTTGCCTGCGCATGGCGAACCCTTCCGAGGCCTGCATGCCAGGATTGATCGGCTGATCGGTGGCCATCAGATTGGCCTGACGCGGCTGCGCCGCAGCCTGGCTGCAGGTCCCAAGCGCGCGATCGATGTGTTCGGCGCGCTGTTTGCTCGTCCTATCGACAGCAAGGGTGACTTGCTGGGCATGGCCACTGGCGAGAGCCTAGCCCACATCAACCATCTGGTCACGCGCGGTGAGGCCAGTTGCGAGACCGGTGCTGACGGGGTGCGGCGCTACCAGATGGTGGTCTGAGCTGCGCGCTGCGCTCACTGAAGGGGCCAGACCGACGAGCGTGTCCATGACCCAGCATACTGTCGCGATCCAACAGGTGCGGCACATCTTGCAAGGCGTGTTGCATCAAGGCCGCGACCCGTTTTCGCTGCTGCAGCGTGCCGGCATCTCGCCAGCGCTGCTGGACGCGCCGCTGGCGCGGGTTTCGCTGCAGCAGTACGCGCTGCTGATACGTGCGCTGCGTCGAGCCACCCGCGACGAGTTATGGGGTTTGTGCAGCCGACCGCTTCGTCTGGGCAGCTTCGGCCATTGCGCGGTCCAGTTGGTGGCGTGCCGCAACCTCGAGCAAGGGCTGCGCGCCGGCTTGCGCCATTTTCACGGCTTGATCGATGACTTTGTGCCCAGGCTGAAGGTGCAGGGCGGGGTGGCGCAGGTTCAACTGTTGCGCCGCGCACCTGCCGGCGCCAGGCTGGACTACGCCCAGAAGGCATTCCTGCTGTTCGCCTTTGGCCTGGCCTGCTGGTTGGTCGCGCGGCGGGTGCCGCTGCTGGCGGTAGACTACACTGAACCGATCCCGCGCAGCGACAGCTCTCGCGTCTACCAAGCACCGATACGCTACGACGCGCCGCACATGGGTATTTGTTTCGAAGCCCGCTGGCTGGAGTTGCCGGTGGTGCAAAACGCCCAGAGTCTGCGCGAGTTTCTGGCCGGTGCGCCAGCCAACCTATTGATCAAATACCGCGACTCGAGCAGTCTTTCCGAGCGCATCCGCCGCTTGCTCAGACGCCGACTGAACACGGAATTGCCCTCGCTGGCGCAAGTCGGTGAGGCCTTGGCGATGTCGCCGCAGACCTTGAGGCGACGCCTGCGCGACGAAGGGCATGGCTTTCAGGCGCTCAAAGACGCTTTGCGCCGTGACACGGCGATCGGCTATCTGGCCCAGCCCGAGTTGACGCTGATCGACATTGCCAACTTGGTAGGATTTTCCGAGGCCAGCACGTTTCATCGCGCCTTCAAACAATGGACTGGCGTCGCACCTGGCCAATACCGACTGCGCCTGCCATCCGTTCCCGACAAACTGCCAGCGGGCAAGTAATTGCCCGGCAACAGAACCAGACTGCGAAAGACTTTGCAGTCACCGAAAACGCCAGAGGATTCATGAAAAGCGCACTTTTTGTCGATTTCGACAACGTCTACACCCAACTGCGCCAGTTGCAACCTGCGGCCGCCGAGCGCTTTGCACGCCAACCCATTGAGTGGATACGCTGGCTGACTGAATCCTTGGAAATCCCCGACGGTCACGACCCGCAGGCGCGAAGGCGCTTGCTGGTACGGCGCTGCTATCTCAACCCGAACTGGTACCAGACCTACCGACACGCTTTTCTGAGGGCGGGTTTCGAAATCGTCGACTGCCCGCCAGTGACCAGCCAAGGCAAGACCAGCACCGACATCCACATGGTGCTAGACATCGTCGAACTGCTGCAGCATGAGACGCGCTATGACGAGTTCATCGTGCTGTCGGCCGACGCTGACTTCACCCCGGTGCTGCGCAAACTGCGCCGTTTCGACCGGCGAACCTCGGTGTTGGCGATCGGCTTTCCATCGGCGGCCTACCAGGCCTCGGCCGACCTGCTGATCGACGAGCGCGCTTTCATCGAGCAAGCACTGGGCTTGACGCCAGAGTCCACCGAGGTGGGTCTCTCGCCAACGCTGATGCCGGCCGCTGAGCCGGCTTTGCCACCCGAGCGACCTGGCTCTGACGACCCGCTTGCCAGGCCCATGGAAGGATTGATGACCGAAGGCGGCGCGTCCTGGGCTGCGGTGCAAACGCCTTTCGTCCGCGCGGCCACGGCCGAGGAACTGGCGCAGATCAGCCGCCGTATTGAGCAGGCGGTCGAGCAGCGTTCGCAACCCGTGGCCGCAGGGCAGCTGGCGTCGCGTTTGCGCCATGAGTTTGCCCTGCCGCTGGAAAATTGGAACGGCCACGGCGCCTTCAAGCCCTTTTTCCGCTCACTCGGGCTGACCCACTTGTTGTGGCTCAACGGCTCGGGCGGGCGCATCGCCGATCCGGCCCGCCATGTCCTGGACCCACTGGCGACCAACGAGACCGATACCTGCCTGGAGCGAGCGCCAGGTTGGGCCGGGCACGAGGCACTGTTTCCGGTTGCACGGGAAGTCAGCAGCCTGACTGGGGCGCCGCTGCTGCCGCCGCCGACGGTTCGAGCGGTGCTCCAACTGCTGTGCGAAGACCTGGCCGCCCACGCCTACGAGCCCACCGAGACCGCGCGCCGAATCCGCGAACAAGGGCTGGCCCAGCACGGGATGGACCTGTCGATGCGCGATGTGGTGTTCATCTTGCGCGGCATGCAGCTCAACGGCCATGTCTTTGGCCGCGGCCAAGACGATGCCCGCACCTTGGCGCAACGATTGGTCAACCAGGTCTTGTTCCTGTGCGAACGCGAGCAAATGGTGTTCAGTGAAGCCGCGTTGACGCAGTTGCGGCATTGGATAGGCGGCGACCTGATCGATTGACGAGGTCCAGCCCGATGCGGCGGCGCATCGGTTGATCGGTTTCGCCAATCAGAATGCGCCGCTTGGCCATTGGCAGCGCAGGGCCTGCAACGCAGCATCATCGCCTGCACATCAGCGGCTGCACAATCCACCGTCGCCAGAAACCCAGCAGTTCATGAACTTGACGGCCAAACTCCGATGACACAAGCCGTCCATGTGGTGGGCGTGAGCATGATCCCGTTCACGAAACCTGGGGCCAGCGAGGATTACCCTCAGATGGGCTCGAAGGCGGCCCGGCTGGCGCTGACAGACGCCGGCATCGCTTATCCACTGGTCGATCAGGCCTATGTCGGCTACGTCTTCGGCGACTCCACTGCAGGCCAGGCAGCGGTCTACGGCGTCGGACTGACAGGCATCCCGATCATCAACGTCAACAACAATTGCGCGACCGGCTCTACCGCTTTGTTCTTGGCGCGCCAAGCCGTGGCGTCAGGCGCCGCCGACTGTGTGCTTGCGCTGGGTTTCGAGCAGATGGTGCCTGGGCCGCTCAAAAGCGGCTGGGCCGACCGGCCGTCGCCCTTGCGGCGCTTTCTCGACGCCATGGGCCCGGACCAGGGTGTCGAGCCTGAGGCTCCGCGCGCTGCGCAGTTCTTCGGTGGTGCGGCAAGAGCTTACATGGCCGAGTACGGTATCGCGGCGTCGACCTTTGCGCGCATCTCGGTCAAAGCGCGTCAGCATGCGGCGCGCAACCCCTTGGCTGTTTTTCGCCAGCCCGTCACGCTCGATGAAGTCATGGCATCGCCTTCGGTTTTCGACCCGCTCACGCGGCTGCAATGCTGCCCACCGACCTGTGGCGCGGCCGCGGCGAT
>JBILYN010000103.1:0-13475 GCA_044377715.1 Aquabacterium sp. | reverse complement strand
AACGTCTCGGTGGCCTCGGGCGTGTGCTTGTACGAGGCGCTGCGCCAGCGCCGTCCGGCCCAACCAGCCTGATCGGCTGCCTACACTCGACTGCTTGCCAAGGAGCGCTGCCGTGCCCGTGATTGCCATCTCCCACCCGTTGGTGCGCCACAAGATCGGCCTGCTGCGCGAGGACAAGATTTCGACGAAAAAGTTTCGCGAACTCACGCACGAGTTGGCGCGGCTGCTGGCCTACGAGGCCACGGCCGACTTTCCGCTCGAGAAGACCAGCATCGAATGCTGGAGCGGCCCGGTCGAGATCGACCAGATCGCGGGCCGCAAGGTCACGATCGTGCCTATCCTGCGCGCCGGCCTGGGCATGCTGGAGGGCGTTCTCGACATGGTGCCCAACGCCAAGATCAGCGTGGTCGGCCTGGCGCGCGATCACGAGACGTTGCAACCTGTGCACTACTTCGAGAAGTTCGTCGGCCACTTGAGCGAGCGCACGGCGATCATCGTCGACCCGATGCTCGCCACCGCCGGGTCGATGATCGCCACCGTCGACCTGCTCAAGGCGCGCGGCTGCCGCGATATCCGTGCGCTGGTGCTGGTGGCCGCGCCCGAGGGCATCGCCGCACTCGGCAAAGCCCATCCGGACGTGCGCTGCTGGACTGCGGCGGTCGACAGCCATTTGAACGAGATCGGCTACATCATCCCCGGCCTGGGCGACGCCGGCGACAAGATCTTCGGCACCAAGGACGACGACACGCTGTGAGGCGGGCACACTGCCGTCCGGTGCACCGATGAGCTCGGCGCGGCGAAGCCTGATTGCGCTGTTTGCCGCCACCTTCGCGCAGCTGACCGGTTTTTTCTTGTTTGGCCCTTGGCTGCTGTTCACGCTCAAGGACCAGGGTCTGGGCACAGCCGCTGTCGGGGCTTTTGGTGCACTGCAGTGGGCTGGCTTGCTGGTCGCCACGCCTTTTGTGTCGAGCTGGGCGCAGCGGCTCGGGCCGCGCTTGGCGCTGCTGGTCAGTGGCTTGATCCCCTTGTTCGCGCTCGCGGCGATGGTGATGACGACCAGCCTGACGCTCTGGGCGCTGCTGTACTTTGTCGCCGGCATGGCTTCGACGCTGCGCTGGATCCTGGCTGAAGCCGCAGTCGCCGAATTGGCACCGGCGCGACGGCGTGGTCGGGTGATGGGCTTGTTCGCGATGATGATCGGCGTCACCTTCATGGCCGGCCCTGCGCTGCTGTCGGTTCTGCTCGCAGCGGCCTGGGATACCCGGGCGGTCGGCTGGGTGGCGGTGGCCTTGCTCGGGCTGGGCGTGTTGCTGCAGTTGCCGGTGCGCCCGCCAGTCAATGCCCGACAGGCCGCGCCGGCAGCTCGCGCTGGCTGGCGCGGCACGATGGGCGCGTTGCGCGCCGCGCCGGTGGTGATGCTGACCGGTTTCGTCGGCGGCTTTTTCGAGTCGGGCCTGGCCAGCACCTTGCCGCTGTATGGGCTGGTTGTCGGTTTTTCGACCACGCTGTCAGCCTTGCTGGTCTCGGCCAGCGGCCTGGGCAGCACGCTGCTCGCGCCGGTGGCCGGCGAACTGGCTGACCGCCTGCCTGCAGCTGCGGTGCGGCGGGCCTGCGTGCTGGCGAGCTTGGTGGCAGCGTTGGCGCTGTTGTTGGTGCCGTATTGGTCGCCGCTGGCCTGGGTCATCGCCTTTGTCTGGGGCGGCGCCGGTGCGGCGCTGTACACCTTGGCGATGGTCGAGATCGGCCACCGCCACCAAGGCCTTGCATTGGTCAACAGCACTGCCGTGCTGGTGATGGCCTATACCGCCGGCGGCATGCTCGCGCCGGCCGCCGGTGGCTTGATGCTGCAATGGGCGCCGACGCTGGGCTTTCCGGCCTTGCTGCTGGCGGTCGCGGCGCTGGGGCTGTGGGGCGGCGCCGGTTCCACGCGTCGCTAGTGCGGGCGGACGGTCGGCATGGGTGGGCGGTTGCTGAGCCACCGGCCAGCCGGCTTTCAGTACCATCGCGGGAGAATTCAAGACGATTTCCCAATTCAAATTTTCATCCGGAGCAATGACCCATGGCCATGGACGTGGTGGACTACGAGATCAAGGGTTCGGAGATGCAGTTCGTCGAGGTCGAGCTCGACCCCGACGAGGCGGCCATCGGCGAGGCCGGCAGCCTGTTCTACATGGATGCAGGCATCGGCATGGACACGGTGTTCGGCGATGGCTCGGCCAGCCAGGGCGGCGGCTTCTTCGGCAAGCTGCTGGGCGCGGGCAAGCGGCTGGTCACCGGTGAGTCGCTGTTCACCACCGTGTACACCAACCACACGCCGCACAAGCAGCGGGTGGCCTTCGCCGCGCCTTACCCGGGCAAGATCCTGCCGATGGATCTGCGCCTGCTGGGCGGCATGCTGATCTGTCAGAAGGATGCCTTCCTCTGCGCGGCGCGTGGGGTGTCGCTGGGCATCCACTTCCAGCAGAAGCTGTCGGTGGGATTTTTCGGCGGCGAGGGCTTCATCATGCAGAAGCTCGAAGGCGACGGCCTGGCCTTTGTGCATGCCGGCGGCACGGTGGTCCGGCGCGAGCTGCGGCCCGGCGAAACGCTGATGGTCGACACCGGCTGCGTGGTCGCCTTCACGCCCAGCGTCAACTTCGAGATCCAGTACGTCGGCAAGATCAAGACCGCGCTGTTCGGCGGCGAGGGCCTGTTCTTCGCCAAGTTGACCGGCCCCGGCACGGTGTGGCTGCAAAGCCTGCCGTTCTCGCGCCTGGCCAGCCGGGTGTTCGCCGCAGCGCCGCAGCGTGGCGGGTCGCGCGAAGAAGGCTCGGTGCTGGGCGGCCTGGCCGGTGCCGGGCTGCTGGGTGGCATCCTGGGCCGAGACGATTCGGACTGATCCAGCGCAAAGTCGCAGGGCAGGGCAGGGCGCTGGGCCCGCGGGGCGGGTCTCGGCGCCACCACCGCCTACACTAGCGAGTTTCCCTGACCTCGCTGATCCGCCATGCGGACGGGCCGCTCCGCATGCCGTTCTCACACTCCCGCCGCAACGCCCTGCTGGGTGCCGCCCAGGCCACTGCGCTGGCCGCTTTGCCGTCGCTGGCGGGGCTTGCCGGCCTGGGCGCCTGGCCTGTCAACGCGGCGCCTGCTGCCGGCGCGCTGCGGCCGATCTTCGTGCTGAACTCGCTGGACGCGACCATCAGCGTGATCGACCCGGTCAGCTTTGTCGAGCGCAAGCGCATCCCCACCGGCAAGGAGCCGCACCACCTCTACCTGACGCCTGACGAAAAAAGCCTGCTGGTGGCCAATGCGTTGAGCAACTCGCTCACGTTCATCGATCCGGTCACCGCCGAGGTGCAGCGGGTGGTTGGTGACATCGCTGACCCCTACCAGTTGCGTTTTTCGCCCGACATGAAGTGGTTCGTTACCGCGGCCAACCGGCTCGACCATGTCGACCTGTACCACTGGCGTCCGCGCGACACGGCGGCGCCGATGAAGCTGGTCAAGCGCATCCCCGCGCCCAAGACGCCCAGCCACCTCTACATCGACAGCAAGAGCACGGTGGTCTATGTCTCGCTGCAGGACAGCGACGAGTTGATGGCCATCGACCTGGCCACCCAGGCGCCGCGCTGGAAGATCGCGACCGGCAAGATGCCGGCCGACGTCTACCTCACGCCCGACGACAAGCGCCTGTTCGTCGGCCTGACCGGTGACCGTTTCGTCGAGGTGTACGACGTTTCGGGCGCCACGCCCAAGCTGGTCCAGCGCATCGTCACCGGCGCGGGTGCACATGCCTTTCGTGCCCGCGGCGACGGCCGGCACGTGTTCGTCAGCAATCGGGTGGCCAACACCATCAGCCTGATCGACACCCAGGCGATGAACGTGGTCGCTGAACTGCCCGGCCCCAGCGGCCCGGACTGCATGGAAGTGCTGGCCGACGGCAAGACCCTGCTGGTCAGTTCGCGCTGGGCGCGCAAGCTGACCTTTGTCGACATCGAGACCCGCAAGGTGCTGCGCCAGGTTCCCGTGGGCCGGTCGCCGCACGGGGTCTGGACGCTGGACCATGCGCCACGCTGACAGGCGCAGCCTGCTGGCAGCGGCACTGGCGCTGCCAGCCGTGCTGGCGGTGGCGCCGGCACGGGCGGCGCCGGCCTGCAGCCGGCCGGTCTACCTGAGCTTCGACACCGGCCACATGGGCGTGGCGCCGCTGGTGGCCCAGGTGCTGCAGGAAGAAGGTGTGCTGGCCACCTTCTTCCTGGCCAACGAACGCACGCAGACCGGCGGCTGGAGCCTGGACGCGCAGTGGGCGCCCTGGTGGCGCGCCCGCGCCGCCGAAGGCCATGCCTTTGGCTCGCACACCTGGGACCACGGCAGCTGGTTGGCCGACCGCGCCGATGGCGGCTTTGACGTCAAGCCGTCGATGGGCCCGCGTGCCGGTCAACGCCAGGCGCTGAGCGCGGCCGACTATTGCGCCGAGCTGCAGCGCCCGGCCACCCGCTTCACCGAGATGACCGGCCAGGCCATGCTGCCGCTGTTCCGCGCACCGGGCGGCAAGACCTCGCCTGCGCTGCTCAAGGCCGCGGCGGCCTGCGGCTGGCGGCACGTGGGCTGGGCGCCGGCGGGCTTTCTGGGCGACGAACTGCCCAGTGACCGCTACCCCAACGATGCATTGCTGAAAAAGGCCCTGGCCACGATCCGCCCGGGCGACATCCTGGTCGCGCACCTGGGCATCTGGTCGCGCCAGGACCCCTGGGCGCCGGCCGTGCTGGCCCCGCTGGTGCGCGGCCTGAAGGCGCGTGGCCTGTGTTTTGCCACGCTGCGCGACCACCCGCAGTACCGCAGCGCCGGGGCGCGGCCATGAACGCCCTGATCGAGCTGTTCGGTGATGTGCAGCAGGCGCTGTTCGAGCGGCTGCTGCAGCCGTTGATGTTCCACCTGGGCCTGGGCAACCTGCTGGCCGAAGGCTACCGCGCCACCGGCTGGCTGCTGGTGGGCGTGCTGGAGATCGCCATCATGCTCACGCTGATGCGTGCGCTGGAGCGCTGGCGCCCGGCCGAGCCGGTCACCGACCGCGCGTCGGTGCGCACCGACATCGCCTACACCTTGATCCACCGCCTGGGGCTGTTCCGGGTGCTGATGTTCTTCAGCATCGACCCGCTGTGGGACTGGGCCATCGGCCAGCTGCGCCTGCACGGCCTGCCCAGCTTCGAGCTGGACGCCTTGTGGCCTGGCGTGACCGACCTGGCGCTGGTCAGCTTCGTGTTGTACCTGCTGCTGTTCGACTTCGTCGACTACGCCTACCACCGGCTGCAGCACCAGGTGGGCTGGTGGTGGCAACTGCACGCGGTGCACCACAGCCAGCGTCAGATGACGATGTGGACCGACAACCGCAACCACCTGCTGGACTCGGTGCTGCGCGACAGCGTGTTCGTGCTGCTGGCGCTGGCTGTGGGCGTGCCGCCGGGTCAGTTCGTGGCGATCGTGGCGCTCACGCAGCTGGTGGAAAGCCTGTCGCATGCCAATGTGCGGCTGGGTTTCGGACCGCTGCGTGGCTGGCTGGTCAGCCCGACCTACCACCGGCTGCACCATGCCATCGGCGTGGGCCATGAATCCGCCGGGCAGGGCACGCTGGGCGGGCACAACTTCGCGGTGCTGTTCCCGGTGTGGGACATGATCTTCCGCACCGCGCGCTTCGACACCACGCCCCTGCCCACCGGCATCCGTGACCAGCTGGCCGGCCGCGACTACGGCCACGGCTTCTGGGCCCAGCAGTGGCTGGGCCTCAAACGCCTGGCCGGGCGCCCACGCGCCTAGCCACCGTCAGCCGCCGGGCAGCGGGCCTAGGCTATCCTCACCAGCATGAAGCTCCTGCTTGATTCCTTCTGGCGCGCCGGCGCCTATTGCCTGCACCCCAAGGTGATCGGGCTGTCGTTGCTGCCGCTGCTGATCGGCGTGGCGCTGGCATTGGGCTTGGGCTGGCTGTATTGGGAGCCTGCGGTGGCAGCGGTTCGCGCCACGCTAGAGGGTTGGCAATTGGTCGACGCCGCGCTGAAATGGGTCGAGGCGCTGGCCGGCAATTCGTTTCGGGCCGTGCTGGCGCCGTTGATCGTGGTCGGCCTGGCAGCGCCGGTGATCGCCGTGCTGTCGGTGCTGCTGGTGGCTTGGCTGATGACGCCGGCTATCGTCGACCTGGTGGCGTCGAGGCGGTTTTCCGGGCTCGAACGCAAGCGCGGCGCAGGTCTGATCGGCAGCCTGTTCACCGCGCTGGGCTGCACGTTGCTGGCCTTGCTGGCGCTGTTGATCAGCTTGCCGCTGTGGTTCATTCCGCCACTGGTGCTGGTGCTGCCGCCGCTGATCTGGGGCTGGCTCAACTACCGGGTGATGAGTTATGACGTGCTGTCCGCACACGCCAGCGCGGATGAGCGACGCACGCTGATGCGCGTCCACCGCCTGCCCTTGCTCGGCATTGGCGTGTTCTCTGGACTGCTCGGCGCCGCACCCTCGCTGCTGTGGGCTGCCAGCGCGTTGACGCTGGTGTTCGCGCCGCTGCTGGTGGCGGTGTCGGTCTGGCTCTACACGCTGGTGTTCGGTTTCTCGGCCTTGTGGTTCACCCATTACGGCCTGGCCGCGTTGGCAGCGCTGCGCAGCCAAACTGCCGCCAAGCCCGCCAGCATGGGCGAGGTGATCGACATGGCCGCAGCTCCCAGCTTGGCGGCATTGCCCGCGCCAGGTTCCCCAAACCCTGACCCAGCCTGACACCATGCGCAACTTTGGCCTCATCATCATCGGCGACGAAATCCTGTCCGGCAAACGCCAGGACAAGCACCTGCCCAAAGTCATCGCGCTGCTCAGTGCCAGAGGCCTGAGCCTGGCCTGGGCCCGCTATGTCGGTGATCATCGAGCGCATATCACCGCCGCGCTCAAGGATGCTTTCGCGGGCCCAGACATCGTTTTCTCCTGCGGCGGCATCGGTGCCACGCCCGACGACCACACCCGCCAATGCGCTGCGGCCGCGCTGGGCCTGCCGCTGGCACTGCACCCTCAGGCCGAGGCGCTGATCCGCGACCGCATGCGAGACGTCGCTGCCGAGCAAGGCCTGCCATACGAGCCCGATCGCGATGACAACAAGCACCGGCTCAACATGGGCATGTTCCCGCAAGGTGCGCAGATCATCGCCAACCCCTACAACAAGATTCCAGGCTTCTCGGTCGGTGATGTGCACTTCGTCCCGGGGTTCCCGGTGATGGCGCATCCGATGATCGAGTCCTTGCTCGATACAAGCTACGCCGACTTGCACGGCAGCCAGGTCCAGGCCGAGCGTTCGGTGATCGTGATGGGTGGCATGGAGGCCACATTGACGCCGCTGATGGAGGACATCGAAGCCCGCTTTGTCGGCATCAAGGTGTTCAGCCTGCCCAGCGTCGATCATCCGCAGTGGGGGCGCCACATTGAACTCGGTGTCAAAGGTGCGCCAGCCGACACACTGCCTGCGTTCGAAGCCTTGCTGGCGGGTCTGCGTCAGACGGCGGTTAAATTAGGCCCCGAAATGGTGCGTTGAATTCGCCCCAAGATTGAGCCTAGCAACGCACAAGTTTGGTGCATTATGTCTTGAGCCCGCAGGCACAAGCTGTCTGCACCGGGCACCCCTGCGGCCTTGGCCCAGTGCCGGTGACGGGCACGGATTCTGCTACATTCTTGGGCGATTGTTTGAGGGTTCGCTCCCGAAAATGCAAGCACCGAAGTACTTCCCCCTCATTTTTGACGCGTGCGGCCTCGGCAAGCGCGTCCTGCTAGGAGATTCTTGATGGCAAAGACCGTCGCCGACGTGATGGCAATGGTGAAAGAAAACGAAATCAAGTTCGTTGATTTCCGTTTCACCGATACCCGCGGCAAGGAACAGCACGTCAGCGTGCCGGTTTCTCATTTCGATGAAGAGAAGTTCACCGGCGGCCATGCCTTCGACGGCTCTTCGATCGCTGGCTGGAAGGGCATCGAAGCCTCCGACATGCAACTGATGCCGGACCCCAACACCGCCAACATCGATCCGTTTTTCGAAGAGCCGACGCTGATCCTGACCTGCGATGTGGTCGACCCGGCCGACGGCAAGCCTTACGAGCGCGACCCGCGCTCGTTGGCCAAGCGCGCCGAGGCCTACATGAAGAGCACCGGCCTGGGCGACGCTGCCTACTTCGGCCCGGAGCCCGAATTCTTCGTCTTCGACAGCGTTCGTTGGGGCAACGACATGTCGGGCAGCTTCTACAAGATCGAGGCCGAAGAGGCCGCCTGGAACACCGGCAAGGAATACGAGCACGGCAACAACGGCTTCCGCCCGAGCGTCAAAGGCGGCTACTTCCCGGTGCCGCCGGTCGATTCGGGCCAGGACCTGCGCTCTGAGATGTGCCTGATCCTCGAATCGTTGGGCATACCGGTCGAGGTGCATCACCACGAAGTGGCCAACGCCGGTCAGATGGAGATCGGCACCAAGTTCAGCACGCTGGTTCAGCGCGCCGACTGGGTGCAGTTGCAGAAGTACGTGATCCACAACGTGGCCCATGCCTATGGCAAGACCGCCACCTTCATGCCCAAGCCCATCGTCGGCGACAACGGCAGCGGCATGCACGTGCACCAGTCTGTGTTCAAGGACGGCAAGAACCTGTTCGCCGGTGATGGCTATGCCGGCCTGTCGGACTTCGCGCTGTACTACATCGGCGGCATCATCAAGCATGCGCGGGCGCTGAACGCGATCACCAACCCTGGCACCAACAGCTACAAGCGTCTGGTGCCAGGCTTCGAAGCCCCGGTCAAGCTGGCCTACTCGGCCAAGAACCGTTCGGCTTCGATCCGCATCCCCTATGTGGCCAACCCCAAGGGTCGCCGCGTTGAAGCGCGCTTCCCCGATCCGCTGATGAACCCCTACCTGGGTTTCGCTGCGCTGCTGATGGCCGGTCTGGACGGCGTGGAAAACAAAATCCACCCGGGCGAAGCTGCCACCAAGGACCTGTACCACTTGCCGCCCGAAGAAGACGCGAAGATCCCGACCGTCTGCGCCAGCCTCGAGCAAGCGCTCGAGTACCTGGACAAAGGCCGGGCTTTCCTGACCAAGGGCGGTGTGTTCACCGACTCCTACCTCGATGCCTACATCGAGCTGAAGATGCAGGAAGTCACGCGCTTCCGCATGGCCACGCACCCGGTCGAATTCGACATGTACTACACGCTGTAAGCTGCGCTGGCCTTGGGCTGGCACGGTCTCGAAGGGCGGCGCAAGCCGCCTTTTTTGATGGGTGATTGCCGCCAGGCGGCCACCCGCACTGGACGACAATATCAGGGCCTCCCGTCCTCAGCTGGGAGCCGCTAGGCGCAAGCCAATGAAGACCACCGCAACTTTTCCCTGGATGGCCTGTGTGTTTTTGCTGGGCGCAGCAGCGCCCGGCTGGTCCGGCGCGCAGGCCGGCGCCGTGTTCCGCTGCCCGGGCAAGGCTGGGGCGGCCGATGAATTCACCAACCTGATCAGCGCGGACCAGGCGCGCGATCGCGGCTGTCGAACGATTGAAGGCGCGCCGGTCACCGTGATTCAGGGCAGCCGGATGCGTCCGATGACTGCCAGTGCGCCAGCATCGACGCCTCGACCCGTGGATTCGCGCGTCGACGCCACTGCCCAGCGTCAGCGCGACACCGATGCACGCCGGATTTTGGTGACCGAGCTCGGTCGCGAGGAAGACAAGCTGACAACGCTGCGACGCGATTACAACAACGGCGAACCTGAGCGGCGAGGCAACGAACGCAATTACCAGAGCTATCTCGACCGTGTGGCGCAGCTCAAGGCGGCGATCGCGCGCAGCGAGGCCGATCTCGCGGCGATCAAGCGCGAAATCGCCAAAATTCCACCCTGAGAGACCTTGCCATGTGCGCCCGACCTGAGCCACGCCCCGAACGACGTGGCGATCACTCACGCTACGAGTTGTTTGACCTGCTCGCCACGATGGTGGCGGTGGTGCAGCCTGACGGCACGCTGTTGTTCGTCAACGCCCGGTTCGAGGATGTGGCGAGTGTGTCGCGCCGCACATTGATGCGCGGCAACCTGTTCGACTGGTTCGTCGACAGCGCCCAACTGCGAGAGACTCTGGCGGCGGTGACAGGCAACGAAATTTCTACCGGACGCTTCGACGGCACGATCAAGCGCGCGCCGGTGGTCGCTGGCGATGCATTGCCAGTGCATGTGATCGTCACCCAGATCGAGCACCGAATTGACCGCGTGCTGGTGGAGATGCTCGAGATCGAGCAACAGACCCGCCAAGACCGCGAAGAGCGCGCTCTGGGCCATGTCCAGGCCAACAAGGAGCTGATCCGCAATCTGGCGCATGAGATCAAGAATCCGCTAGGTGGCATCCGCGGCGCGGCCCAGTTGCTGGAGATGGAGATTGGCTATCCGCCGGGTCATCCCGAGGACAGCGCGCCGCTGCGGTTGCCAAGCGGCGAAAGCGACCTGGAGGCAGCACGTCGCCGCGAACTGACCGAATACACCCAGGTCATCATCCACGAAGCCGACCGACTGCAAGCCTTGGTCGACCGCTTGCTCGCGCCGCATCGCAAGCCGCATGTGGTCAGCGACGTCAACATCCACGAGGTCTGCGAGCGGGTGCGTTCGCTGATCATGGCTGAATTTCCGCGCGGCTTGGCGGTGCAGCGCGACTACGACACCTCGATTCCCGATTTTCGAGGCGACCGGGAGCAGTTGATCCAAGCCGTTCTCAACATTGCCCACAACGCCGCCCACGCGCTGGCTGAGCGCATCGCCGGGGGTGACGCGCGCTTGGTGTTGCGCACCCGCGTCGCGCGCCAAGTCACGATCGGCAAGCAGCGATTTCGACTGGCATTGGAATTGCATATCGAAGACAACGGGCCCGGTGTGGCCGAGGACATCCGGGATCGCATCTTCTATCCGCTGGTATCGGGACGGGAGGGCGGTTCAGGACTCGGCTTGACCTTGGCGCAGACTTTCGTGCAGCAACACAGCGGCACGATCGAGTGCGACAGCGTCCCCGGTCGAACCGTTTTTCGCATCGTGATTCCGCTGCCTTGATGTCGCAGTTCGCAGTTCTTGAAAGACAGGCCGCCGCCTTATGAAACCCATCTGGATCGTGGACGACGACCAATCGATCCGCTTCGTGCTCGAAAGGGCGCTGGCGCGAGAGCAATTCGCCACCCGCAGTTTTTCCAACCCGCGCGATGTGCTCGCTGCGCTTGATGACGATGAGCCGCAGGTGCTGGTCAGCGACATCCGCATGCCGGGAGGCTCGGGCATAGACCTGCTGGCCAAGGTCAAGGCGCGCTTGCCGGGCCTGCCGGTGATCATCATGACGGCTTATTCCGACCTCGACAGCGCTGTTTCGGCCTTCCAGGGCGGTGCTTTTGAGTACTTGCCCAAGCCCTTTGACCTGACGCGTGCGGTCGAGTTGATACGCCGGGCGATGGAAGAGAGCCTGCGCGAGGAGGTCAGCGACATCGGTAACGCCGAGATGCCCGAGATGCTGGGCCAGGCGCCGGCGATGCAGGACGTCTTTCGCGCGATCGGCCGACTCAGCCAGAGCAATGTCACGGTGTTGATCACCGGCGAGTCGGGTTCGGGCAAGGAACTCGTCGCGCGTGCACTTCACAAGCACAGCCCGCGCGGCGACGCCGGCAGCAACGGTCCGTTCATTGCGATCAACACCGCGGCGATCCCCAAGGACCTGCTCGAGAGCGAACTGTTCGGCCATGAGCGTGGTGCGTTCACCGGCGCCCAGACCACCAGGCGTGGTCGGTTCGAGCAAGCCGATGGCGGCACGCTGTTTCTTGACGAGATCGGTGACATGCCTTTCGACTTGCAGACTCGCTTGCTGCGTGTCCTGTCGGACGGTCAGTTCTATCGTGTCGGCGGACATCAGCCGCTCAAGTCAAACGTCAGGGTGATCGCTGCAACGCACCAGAACCTCGAGCAGCGGGTGCGTGATGGCGCTTTTCGCGAGGACTTGTTCCACCGCCTCAACGTGATCCGACTGCGCCTGCCGGCGTTGCGCGAGCGGCGCGAGGATGTGGCTCAGCTCACACGGTTCTTCCTCGCCAAGAGCGCCAGGGAGTTGGGCGTGGAAGCCAAGCGAATCACCGAATCGGCGTTGGCGCGGCTGATGGACTTCGACTTTCCAGGCAACGTGCGGCAGTTGGAAAACATCTGCCACTGGCTGACGGTGATGGCGCCGGCCCAGGTGGTCGAGCCCAAGGACTTGCCGCCCGAGTTGATGGCCAGCGATGTGGCGCTCACGCCCGCGGTGGCCGCCGCCGACCACCCGACGCCTGCAGCGCCGACGGTGGCCAGCCCGATGCCGGTCGGCAGTGCGCTCAGTGGCTGGTTGCTGGACTTGCAGCGCGAGGCGCGTCGCTTGCTCGAGTCCGGTGACAGCGAGGTCTGGGACACGCTGACCCGACAGTTTGAAGGCCAGCTGATCCACACCGCGCTGGAGGTCACTCGCGGCCGCCGTATCGAGGCCGCGAACAAACTCGGCATCGGCCGCAACACGATCACCCGCAAGATCCAGGAACTAGGGCTGGAGTGATGGTTTCAGAAGGACAGGCCTGCGGGTTGCCGTAAGCCGCTTGCAGCTTCAACCTGTGAGTTCGGCCAGCACCGGCGCGTGGTCGCTGGGCCGTTCGTTCTTGCGCGTGAGCTTGTCCACCGTGCAACTGGCCACCTGGGCCTTCAGCGGCTGACTGACCAGGATGTGGTCGATGCGCAGACCCTGGTTCTTGCGGAACGCCAGATTGCGGTAATCCCACCAGCTCCAGATGCGCGGTGGCTGATCGAACAGCCTGAACGCGTCGACCAAGCCCAGATCGAGCAGCGCCCGGAAATGCATCCGCTCTACGTCGGTGCAGTGGATTTGCCCAGCCATCGCGACCGGATCAAAGACATCGCTGTCCTGCGGCGCGATGTTGTAGTCACCCATCAACACCAGGCGTGGGTGTTGCGCCAGTTCTGTGCGCAACCATTCGCGCAGCGCGTCCAGCCAGGCCATTTTGTAGCTGAACTTCTCACTGCCTGGCTCCTGGCCGTTGGGAAAGTACGCGCCTACCACCCGCAGATCGCCCACCGTCGCGGCGATCACCCGCGCTTGCGGATCGTCGAAACCAGGGATGTTCCTGACCACGTCACTGGCCTGGCCACGCGACAGCAAGGCCACGCCGTTGTAGGTCTTCTGACCGTGCCAGACGCTGTGCCAGCCGGCGGCAGCGATTTCGGCGTGCGGAAACTTGTCGTCGGTGAGCTTGGTTTCCTGCAACACCAGCACGTCGGGCTGATGCAGCGCCAGCCAGTCGAGCAGTTGCGGCAGTCGAACGCCTAGCGAGTTGACATTCCAGGTTGCGAGTTTCATTATTGCTATTTCTCGTTGATTTTTTTGTGATTGTCTTCAGTAGCTTCGAAATCACGCCAAGTCGTAGCCCCGTGTCGTGTGGATCATGTT
>JBILYN010000366.1:0-4726 GCA_044377715.1 Aquabacterium sp. | reverse complement strand
CTGCTGGCCTGGTGGGCGGTGTACCGCGCCGCGGTTCGGGCCAAGGTGGTTTTGCTGGGTGCTGCGGGTTCGACGGATGCTGTGGCGCAGGCCTTGTCTAGACGATATCTCGATGTCGCGCTGAACTTGGCAGGCTTGGCCGGCGCGCAAGCCAGGCCGCAGCTGGTGCTGATGTTCGGCCTGTCGGGCGCTGGCAAGAGCCGGGTTGCTGGATTGATGGCCGAGCGTCTTGCCGCCGGGGTGGTCGGTTGGGGCGGCGCGCTGCGGCTGCGATCAGACGTCGAGCGCAAGCGTTTGTTCGCGCTGGCGCCAACGGCCCGTGTCGCGCCAGGGCTTTACAGCGAGGCGTCCAACCGCCGAACCTACGACAGGCTGCAGCAACTGGCCGGCGTGGCGCTTGAAGCCGGGGTGTCGGTCGTGGTCGACGCCGCCAGCCTGCGCCGCAGCGAGCGCGACGCGATGCGCGCGCTCGCTGCGCGCCACCAGGTCTGCTTCACGCTGCTGGTCTGCGACGCGCCGATGTCGGTGCTGCAGGCCCGGGTCGGGCAGCGGCTGCGCATCGGCGCCGATGCGTCGGATGCCACCCTCGACGTGCTGGCCTGGCAGCAGCGCATCGCCGAATGGCCTGGCGCCGACGAAGCCGACGACTGCTCGCGGCTCGACACCGATGTGCCCGAGCCCGAGCTGATCGCGCGGGTCGAGGCTTTGCCGTTGGATGCCGATCTCTCCAGCTAGGGCTGGCGCGGCCACAGCGCCCAGAGCCGCAGTCGCTGCTTCATGCGTCCGGCTTGCTGCTCGGCGGCCTCGCCGTCACCCCAGAAGTAGTCGACCCGTACCGCGCCGGTGATCGAGCTGCCGGTGTCCTGGGCCATCACCAGCCGGCGCAGCGGTGTGGCCGACAGCGGCTCGGTGGTGTCTAGCCACAGCGGTGTGCCGTAGGGCACGGCCTGCGGGTCGACTGCCACCGATCGGCCTGCGCTCAGCGCCACACCTTGGGCGCCGCGCGGGCCGGTCGGCACGGGCAGCGGCGCTGACGCGGCGCTTGCATCGGGCAGTGCTTCCTCTCGGAAGAACACCACCCGCGGGTTGCTCCAAAGCATCTGCTGCAGTCGCTGCGGGCTGGCGCGTTGGCCCCAGTCACGAATCGCCGGCCAGTTGGCGCCGTCGGCGCGTAGCTCGCCCTGGTCGATCAGCCAGCGGCCGACCGAGCCATAGGGTTGGTCATTGTGGCCAGCGAACGCCAGCCGGACCTGCCGCTCGCTGCCGTCGGGCTCGGTCAGTCTCAACCTGCCTGAGCCCTGGATCTGCATCACCAGCAGGTCGAGTTCGGTCGCGACATAGGCGATCTCCTGGCCGCGCAGGCTGGCGCTGGCCTCGCCGGCCAGCTGCTGGCGGGTCCAGTAAGGCCGACGCTTGGCCAGGTCTGGTGGCGGGCGGTGCAGCGCGACCGTGAAGCCCGGCCTTGGCCGTCTGCTGGCTTGCAACAGAGGCTCGAAGTAGCCGGTGGCCAGGCCTTCGGTCTCGCCGGCGATCGATTCGACCCGGTAGGCCTGCAGCTCGCGTTGCAGAAAATCGCGTGCGAAGCTGTCGTCGGGTGGCGAAAACGCTGCGGCCCGGGCGCAGACCGCTGCCCAGCCTGGCGCTGGCTTGGCGCAGCCCGCGCGCAAGGCCGGCCAGAGCTCGGCGCTGCGGTCGGCTTGCCAATCCGGCAGGGTGGACCAGTCCACCGGCACCCAGCGTGCGCGGCCTCTAAGCAGCGGCGCGGCCATGGTCTGGGTGCCGGGCGCTGCCACGGGCACTGCAGGCGCAGAGGGCTGAGGTGTCGCCGGAGTAGGCTGCTGGGTCGCGGGCGCGGGCAAGCGCTCGGGCGGCGCCGTCGCGCAAGCGCTCAGCAAGGCCAGCAGAACGACTGGCAGGGCTGGGGATAATCGCGGCATGTGGCTGATTTTGCTGGAAGCGCTGGGCGCACTGCTGTTGTTGATCCTGATCGTCTGGTGGACGATGTTCTCGGGCCGTCAGCGCGGCGAGCGATCGACCGACGACGAGCCGCGGCGCTGACGGTGCTCTCAAGCAAATGTGGCTTTGCGGCTTGATCCCCACGCGGGGGGGCGGCCGGCTTTGGCCGGCCTTGGGGCGCTCAGTGCTGGGTAACCGGTGCCGCCAGACCCTGTGCCAGCAGGATGTCGTGGGCGCGATCGCTGGTGCCGCGCGCCACCCGGCCAGTGATCGCCAGCGCCGCGCCGTCGGCCAACATGGCCTCGAAGGCCTGGCGAACCTGCTCGGCGCTGACCGAGCGCATGCTTGCCAGCCCCTGCTCGCGCGACCGCAGCCGCCCCAGCACCAGCAGGTCGAGCGCAGCTTCTTCCAAGCGCCTGCCGGGTTTCTCCAGGCCACGCAGCCGGCGCACCAGGATCTGGTTGCGGGCCCGCTCCAGGTCCACCGGCGCGATCGACTGGGCTTGGGCCCGCAGCAGGCCGGCCATCGCCGTCAGGCACTCGTCGAGTTGCGCCGGTGAGGTCGAGGCCTCGACCACGAACTGGCCGCAGCTGTCGATCACGTCGGCCGAGCAGGCGGCGTAATAGACCAGGCCGCGCTGTTCGCGCAGCTGGTCCATCAGCGGCGAACTCATGCCTTCACCCAGCAAGGCGGCGGCCACTGCGCCGGTCGGGTCGTCGGCTTGCAGCGGTGGGATCGAAAAACCCAGCACGCAGTGGGTCTGGCTGCTGCCGGCCTGGGCCTTGGTCTTCAAGCCGCCGAGCCAGGTCGGCGCGGCGATCAGGTTGGGCTGGCCGCGCGGCATCGCGCCGAAACAAGCCTCGGCCTCGCGGGCGATCGCCTCATGGTCGACCGAGCCGGCCGCGGCCACCACCACGTTGGCGCCGGTGTACAGGCGCTGCAGATGGGCCACCAGGTCGGCGCGGGCAAAGCGCTCGATGTTGCGGCGCACCCCGATCACCGGCTGGGCCAGCGGGTGCAGACCGAAACAGGCGCGATCGAACAGCTTGTAGGCGCTGGCCATCGGGTCGTCCTCGTCCTCGGTGAACTCGTGCAGCAACACCTCGCGCTCGCGCTCGAACTCGGTCTCGGGAAAGGTGGCGTGCTGCACCAGGTCGCCCAGCATGCGGACAAACAGCGGCGCGTCGCCGGCCAACCCGCGCATGTGGAAAGCCGTGTGGTCCTTGTCGGTGTGGGCGTTGACCTCTGCGCCCAGGCGCTCGGCATCGAGGTTCAGGCGCTTCGCGTCTCGCTGCACCGTGCCTTTGAACACCATGTGCTCGATCACATGGCCGATGCCGTTCAAGGCCTGGCGCTCATGGCCGCTGCCGCTGCGTACGAACACGCTGACGCTGGCGGTCTGCAGCTGAGGCATCGCGATCGTGACGACGCGAACACCATTGGCCAGCGTCGTGCAACAGGTGTCTGGCGCGGCCCCGGGTTCGGCCATCAGTGCAGCGCGGCGCTGTCGACCAGCGCGAACTCGGCCACTGGCGACTCGAACCACTGCGCATCCTCGGTGACGCAGAGCAAATTGCCGCGCATCGAACCCTGTGAGGTCGAGATCTGGGCCCAGCTGGTGTACTCAAACTGCTCGCCTGGCTGCAGCATCGGTTGATGGCCGACCAGTCCCAGTCCGCGCACCTGCTGCACGCCACCGCGGTTGTCGCTGATATGCCAGTGGCGGCCGATCAGCTGCGCCGCCACCTCGCCGGTGTTGCGTATCGTCACGGTGTAGGCAAACCCGTGCAGATGTTGGGCCGCGTCGGTGTGCTCGGGCAGCGGTCGAACCGCGACGGTGGTGGTCAATCTTGCTTGGGCCATGTTGCATTCTAGGAAGACTGCCAGAATCCGTGGTTCTGCAGGCCATTGCCGCGACCAACGCCCATGAGCAAAACCTTCCGCATCGCCCCCAGCATTCTGTCGGCCGATTTCGCCCAGCTTGGCCAAGAGCTGCACAAGGTCATCGCCGCTGGCGCCGACTGGATTCATTTCGACGTGATGGACAACCACTACGTGCCCAACCTGAGCTTTGGGCCTATGGTCTGTCAATCGTTGCGCCCGCATGCCGTTCGTGCCGACGGCAGCCGCGTGCCGATCGATGTCCACTTGATGGTGCAGCCGGTGGACGCGCTGGCGCTGGCTTTCGCACAGGCCGGCGCCGACCTGATCAGCTTTCACCCCGACGCCAGCGCGCATGTCGACCGCACGCTGCAGCTGATCAAGTCCGCAGGCTGCCAGGCCGGTCTGGTGTTCAACCCGGCCGAGTCGGTCGACGTGCTGGAGTGGGTGATCGACAAGGTCGACCTGGTGCTGGTGATGAGCGTGAACCCCGGCTTCGGTGGCCAGAGCTTCATCCCCGGTGCGCTGCGCAAGGTGGAGAAGCTGCGCGGCATCATCGATGCCCACCAGCGTGAGACGGGTCGCGACATCCGGCTCGAGGTTGACGGCGGCATCAAGACCGACAACATCCGCGCGGTGGCCGACGCTGGCGCCGACACCTTTGTTGCCGGCAGCGCAATCTTCGGCCAGCCCGATTACCGGGCGGTGATCGACGCGATGCGCGCCGAGCTGTCCTCCTCCCAGGTCCTCAAGGAAACAAGTTGAAAAATTGGTTCACAGCTGCGGTGATGGTCCTGGGCCTGGCCGGTCCAGCGCTGGCCGACGATGCGCTCAAGGCCAGCCTGGCCGGGGCTCAGCGAACGCCTGCCAACGTCGCTCGCGACGCTTG
>JBILYN010000099.1:0-13887 GCA_044377715.1 Aquabacterium sp. | reverse complement strand
GGAGTCGACCAGCACCTTCAACCGGGTCAGCAACTGATCGATGGTCTCACTGGCCACCGCGTTCAGGGTGAACAGCGTTCCGTTGACGGTCAAGGAATAGCTCTTGCCGACGGCGATGTCAGGATCGAACTGAACCCCGGTGATCTGCTTCTGGCTGCTGCCAGAGCCGGTGGTGATGGCCACGCCGTCATCGGTTACCGGCACCTGCGCAGACAACAACGTGCCATTGACGATGAACGGCGTACCGGCCACCTTGGCCGTCAATTCCAGCGCGTTGCCGACGACAGCCGCCGTGACAGGGCTAGCTGCCGCATCGAAACTCAGGTCCAGGGCCGCGAGCACACCGGCAAGTCCAGTACTGCTGGCCGTCGCGCTGTAGACCACGCCATTGACCGCCACCTTGACGCTCGCACCCACGGGCAACTGTGCCGAGCCGCCAAAGACGACCGTGGATTTTTGCGCCACACCGCTGGAGGCGAGCGTTGTCGGCGTCGTCCCGTCGCCGGTCAATACGTCAGGCACCGGCACCGATGTCAAGGTCGCGCTGACGGAGTCGACCGTGAAGGCCTTGTTGGCAACCCTCGCCTGGAGCGTCAGCGTGTGATTGGGCGCGTCAACAGTGACGTCGAGATCGGTGGTGCGAGATGCGGTGATCACCGAAGTGCCCGCGCCGTCGGTGATCGTGATCACACCGTCCGCGGCGCTGGCCACAAAGCTCGAGCTGGCGTCAATCACGGCGGCCAGCGCGGTCGCCACGCCGAACAAAGAGGTGCTCGACGCCGTGACGCTGAAAGGCGCCGCACCGATGGTGACCGTGTAGTCTCGGCCGACGACCGTGGGCTGGGTGCCCAGAGTCACCGTGCGGTCGTCAGCCACCGCCGGGCTGGAGGCAGCAACGGCGCTGATCGCGGTGATCGGCACCACCTCGAGCGCGGTCTTCATGTTGCCGAGCAGGGTGGTCCAGTCCTTGGGGGTGGGTGACAGCCGGTCCTGGCTGTCGGCGTAATAACGCACACCGTCGACGACCACCGCAAAAGTGGTGTATGCCGGCGGCGTCGCGCTGCTTTCAAAGGCGATCTGCGAGACCTGCTTGACACCACTGGCAGCGAAGGTCGTGGGCTCGCTACCGTCGTCCAGCACCGCACCGACCGCAGTCACGCTGGTCGAACTGACGATGAACGCGGTGCCGGGCACGTCGCCTGTCAGCACCAGTTTGCCGACGATGCCGCTGGCATCGGGCGAAACAGTGACGGCTTCGCCTGCGTCTATCCTGAACTTCAACTCGCCGAGCAGCGAGGCCCAGGACGCCGTGACGGGGGCGCTGTGCACCGTGGCTCCCAAGGCGGGATTGACCAGTGCAGCCAACCCCGTCGCGACATCGGGCAGACTCGTCGAGGTGGCCACGTAGTCCCAATGGCTGGACCCGACCGTCAGCCGGTAGGTGGCGCCAACCGAAACGACCTGGCCCGTCAGGTCGAGCAAGCGGCCGGCTTCTGTTGTGTTGACAAACTTCACCGTGTCGGCGGCGACACCTGGGACGGTGCGGGAGGCCGAGACCACCGACTGTCCAGCGCCGCCGGTGATCGTGATCGTGGTGCTGCTGGCCGTGGCATCAAAGCTCGCGTGGGCGTTGATCGCAGTGGCCAGCGATGTGGCGATGCCGGCAACGGACCCGCCGCTGCTGGCCGTGACACTGAAGGTCTCAGCGCCGATCTGCACCTTGTAGGTATTGCCTGCCACGAAGGTCAGATCGTTCAGGTTGATCGAACGGTCGTCGGCGACACTCGGCGCAACCACCGCTGTGATGGACGCCGCCGTGACGGCGGTCGGGTGGGTTTGCTTGGCGCTCAGGGCCAGCAGACCGGCGCCATCGGTGATATTGACGACCGAGCCTGAGGCCGCGGCCACGTAAGCTGTGGAGCCGTCGTCGGTGACCGCAGACGCCAGCGCCGTGGCGATCGAATCCATGCTGGTGCCGCTGGCCGTGACGCTGTACGCTTTGGCGTCGACGTTGATCGTGTAGGTGTCGCCGGCGACCGCCGTCAGATTCCTCAGATCCACCGCGCGATAGCCGCCAGAAACCGATCCCAAGGGGGTGATGTCGCCGCCCGCGACAGCAGTGGGGTGGGTTTGCGTAGCGCTCAAGGCCAGCAGACCCGCGCCATCGGTGATGTTGACGACCGAGCCTGAGGCCGCGGCCACGTAAGCTGTGGAGCCGTCGTCGGTGACCGCCGTCGCCAGCGCCGTGGCGATCGCATTCATGCTGGTGCCGATGGCCGTGACACTGAACGCTTTGCCGCCGACGTAGATCGTGTAGGTATCGCCGACGACAGCCGTGAGCGCAGCAAGGCTCACGGCGCGGTCGTCACCCGCTGTCGGCGCAGCCACGCCAGTGATCCGTGAGTCAGCGAGCGCCACGTCCGGCGCAATGACATCGAATTTCATCGGCTGGCTGCCTGCGCCAGCGATCGCGACATAGGCGTTGTCACCGACGCGCGCATCGTAGGCATGGCCGTTGACCACCACCGTGTAGACACTGCCCGCGGCTGGCGCGCTGCCGGCGAAAGTCAGGTCGTTGACCTGCTGGAGGGCACCCGACCCGGGCATCTGAGCCGGGATCACGAGGCCGGCCTCAAAGGCCGACAGCACCTGCTCGATCGCCAGGCTGCCTATGGTGAAGGCGACACCTGGTGTGACTCCCGTGAGCACCAGCTGCCGATCGTCAGCGCGGACATCGACCGTCACCTTGCCACTGGCCACGAGCTGCGATTTCAAACCTTCGAGCACGCTGGTCCATTCCGCCGTCACCCCGGCCGTCACGCCCGGCTGCACGCTGTAGGCGACGTTGTCCAGCGTGACGGTGTAGCGGTAGTCGCTGCCGATGAAGTCGCCAAACGCGATACGGTCGACCTGGGCCGATGCCGCGGTGGGCGCCGTGCCCAACGTCGGCGTCAGGGTCTGGGCGCTGCCCGATGCGGCTGACAACCCCGACTGGGTCGAGGTCGTGGTGCCCTGGGCCAGGCCGACGCCCGCGCCACCCACAGCGGTGTAGCGGACTTCGACCTCGTCGTTGACGCCTTGTTTCGACGGATCGCTCAGGATCATCGGTGCGTGCGAGTTGGCCTGGCCCTGGTTGATCGTGACCTTGTAGCCATACAGGTCTGCAACGTTCTGGTCCAACGCGTAGCTGGTGATGACCCCAGCGCTGTTGCGCACCGGCGCCGCCCACTCATAGACCGTGAGTTTGGCGTCGACCGTCACGGTACTGCCAGCGATCTTCTCGGAGCCCAGGCCAAAAGCCGCCTCGACATCGTCGATATAGAGCTTGGCGCCCGACTTGATGGCGATCGCGTCGCCGCCCGCGACGTTGCGAACCTGGCGCAAATACAGGTCGCCTCCCGACTGGATATTGATCCGGCCATCGCGGGCCAGCACCGAATCGACGACCAGATCGGTGGCCTCGTTGATCGAGATGTCGCCCACCGTGTTGCCGCCGATCTTGGATTCGACGCTGATGCTGGTGACCAAGGTGTTGAGCTGCACGCCGTAGTTGGCGGTCACGCCCAGGTGGTCGGCGATGAACACCGACGAGCCGTCGGCGCTGACCGAGGTGGCGGTCAGCGTCACGTCGCCGCCCTGCGCCGTGTCGGCGCTGACGATGCCGCCCTGGATCGTCAGCGTGCCAGTGATGTCCATCGTCACGTTGCGCGCCGGGGCGTAACCCGTCACACCGCCGACAAAACCGGTCAACACCAGGCTCGAGCCCAGCTTGACATAGATGTCCTTGAGGGCGCGAAGCTCGAAGTTGACCGCCGGCAGCGCATTGGTCTGGATATTGATGAACCCGCTGGCCTGGCCTGTCAAATTGTCATAGACAGCGGTCGCGGTGTTGTAGACCCGCTTGCTGATCAAGTGGTCACCGCGGGCCTGGATGATGAGCTCGTCGATCTTGCCGTCGCCATCAGAGGCGAGCACGGCGATGGTGCCGCTGAGCATCACATCCTCACCGGCGATCAGCTCAAGCCGCTTGGAGGCCGACAGCGTGCCCGTCAGGCTCAGCGTGCCGCCGGTCTCGAGGATCAGCGTCTCCGACGCCAGGCTATCAGGCAACAGCCGGGTGCGGGTGGCGTCGGTCGCGCCAAACAGGAAATAGCTGCCTGCGCGGTACTCCATGCGCTCGGGCGCGTTGAAGAAGCGGTACAGGTCGACCGTGTTGTTCGCGGCAAAGCCCACGCCGCGGCTGTATTCGATCGAGTCGCCGCTAGTCGGCGCGGCCACCCGAACACTGTCAAGAACGCTGCTGAGCTTGACGGTGTTGCCGGTCACCTTGGCCGATGTACCCACGCGAAGCTCGTTCTGCGCAGACAGCGCCACGGTGCTCGTGCCGTCGTCAGTGAACAAAGCGGTCGAGCCCAAGGACAGGCTGGTCTGTGCACGCAGCACATCCAGACCGACGCTCCGCTCAAGCGCCCCATCGAAGTCCTGCAGTCGGACATCGCCAGCGACGGTCAGCGCGTCCAGGTTGTTGGCAGCGATCTGCAGGCTGCCGATGCCGGTCTGTGCACGCAGCGTCAAGCGGTTAGCGACCAGATCGACCGCGGTGTCGGCCGAGGCCTCGCCGATGCGCCCACCCGCGGTCAAGCTGATGTTGCCCGAGGAAGACACGGTGGTGGCTTGGGCGCTGGAACTGCCGCTGCTGAGGGTCGGCGCATCAGCAGCGCTGAGCAAGTAGACACCTGCCGATGCCGAATCGACCAGGATGCTGCCGACCGCGGTGACCACGATGTCAAGCGCAGCCTTGTTGCTGGCCAGTCGCAGCGCACTGAGCTTGACGTCGCCAGCGGCGTTGAGCGTGAAGCCACCCTCGGTGACGGTGAAGCTGTCGGACGCCGATCGACCGACGGCGATCGCTCGGTTGCCTTGGGTCAGTGTGACATTGCCGGGATCGGAGGTGGTGCCGACCAGCGTGTTGATCTGGGTGATCAGGTTCAGGCCACCGCGGGCGGCGACCGTCAGCACGTCACCCGTCAACAGCCCGCCGCTCTGCACCAACCCACCGCTGGCGGTCAGCGTCAGGTCGCCGCGGTCCTGGCTGTACAGCGTGACCAGTGTCAATGCATCGGCGGCCGTGCTGTCGCTCGTCAGCGAGATGTCGTTGCGGTCACTGCTGCCGTTGGCGCGAACCAGCGTCGCGACGATCTTGCCACTGGCAGCGTCCACGTTGCCGTCGCCCAACAGACCCCGGGCGGCGTGAACCGTCACCGAGCCATCGGCAGTGATCGCGCTGTTGATCGTCAGGTTGCCGGTGTTGCGCAAGTCGATGTTGCCTGCGGCGCTCAGCGCAAGGTCAACCTGCTGGACCAGGCTGCTCAGCGTCAGCCCGGTGTCGGCATGGGCATAGAGCGATTTGGCGGTGATCAGCCCGCTGGCCAACGAGCTGCTGGCCACGCCGATGGACTCGGTCTGCTTGACCTGCTCGATCCGGCCACTGTCGGCCAGCAGCGTGACCTGCCCGTTGGTGCCGGTGGCCGACAGCGTGCTGTCGTTGAGCACGATGTTGCCGCTGTAATGCCCTGCGCTGAGCCTGAGCTCGCCGTCGCTGCCAGCATGGTCGGCCGTGGCCGTCAAACGGGCTTGCGCATCGCCGCTGATGTTGCCCGATCCGGCGACATCGTGGCCCGCGATCACCGTGATCGTGCCTGCGGTGATCGCCCCACTGAGCGCGACACCACGGTTGGCGTAGACCGTGGCCGTCAACAGCTTGTCCACGCTGGCATCGGCGCTGGCTGCAGCGATCTGGCCGCCGACGGTGGCGTCGGTCCCCGCGTCGATCAGCACCGTGCCGCCGGTGCCGGTGGCCTTGAGCTGGACCGAGTCGTCGATCTGCAGCGCTGCGCCAGCGCCCAGGTCGATGTGCGCAGCACTCAGCACGGTGCCAACTTGGCGCCCACTGAACAGCTGGCCTTTGAGCTCGAGCAGCGCGCCCGAATCGATCGTGATGTCGGCGGCGATCAAGCTGATCGCGTCGCCCGCCGTCGGTGTGGACGCAGCGCGGCCCAGCGCCTGCATCTGCCCGCTGATGTGCACCTCGTCGGCCGCGTCGATGGTGATCGACGCGCCGGCGACCGAGCTGCCGAATGCGCCGTAGGTCTGCGCCGAAGAATCGACCAGCGTCATCACGGTGCTCAGCACCGTGCGCTGCTCGGTGATCGGCACGGTCTTCCAGACCGTCACGTCGGTGGTCGTGATGCTCTGAACGTCTTTGATCACGGTCTGGTAGACCGGCATCGGGTTGAAGATGTCGTGCGCGAACCCGGCAACTTCGTAGCTGTACTTGACACGCTGGTCAAAGACGTTATGCGCGTCGGATGTCCACTTGTACTGGTAGTCCGTGAAGGTGTCGGTCACCGCCTTGGTCAGCTCATTGCGACCGTAAGCCGTCACCATGATGTCGTCGTTCGAGCCGGTCTCGCCGCCGCTGCGGTAATCGGCAGTGCCGTTGACCTGCTGGTAAGTGCCTTTCCAGCCGTTGAAGTTACCGCCAAATGTGCCAGACTGGCCACTCATCGTGCCGGCGCTGCCGTTGTCTTCGTAGGTCGTGCTCGTGGTCAGCGCACTGCCGTTCGATGTCGACGACAGCTTGTAGAGGACGCGGTTGGTGAACTCCCACGGGATGAAGTCATCGTCGTGGGTGCCGTTGTCATGCGACTCCCACATCAGCTGCGCCCAAGGACCCCAGTACTTGAAGGTATAGGCCAGCTGCCCGGCACGCGTGCTGCTGCTCGTCTGGTCCAGCGATGATGTGTCGCTGGTCAGCGTCGAAACGTACGTGTTGTAGGCAGAGATCAGGTCGGTGTAGCGCGAGTGGCTGCCCTCAGCCGGCGAGTCATTGCTGGAGACCCCGTCAGCGGTCCTTTCCCAGACCCAGTTCGGGTCGCGCAGGAAATCGGCGACTGCGGTGCTGCTGCCAGAACTGCCCGGCGCGTTGGACGTGATGCTGAAGACGCGGTCACCGCTGGACGGGTTGTAGGTGACCTTCCATCGCGCCGCGCCGTCATCGACCATCGCATGCGGCTCGACGTATCCGCCTGGGAAATTGCTGCCATTGAAGACAAAGTTGGAGGTCAGCTGTTTGTAGCTGACGGCCGCCTCGTCCTTGTAAGTGCCTACCAGCTCACCGGCGCTGTAGTCCTGACCGGCAACGCGGGCCGGTTGCCCGACCGACCAAGTGCCGTTGTTGACGCCATTGGCGTTGGTGTCGCCGCTCAGGTATTGCGCCGGCGCGTTCGTCACAATGCGCAGGATGTCTTCCTGCGCGCCGACGGGCATGCTGACGTACTTGTCCTTCCAGCCTGCGATCGGCAGGTAGTAGACCTTCGTGGCGTTGGCGCTCCAAGATGGCGTCCAGGCGGTCTGGGTGACGGCGGGGCCCACGGTCGTGACGGTCAACGGATTGCTGTACGCGAACCGATACAACGGCATGTAGCCGGTGTTGTTGAGCACAGCCTGACGCTCGGTGTCGTTGAGCTGGCTGAACGCTCGGTAGTAGTTGTTCCGGTTGTCGATGTTCGGCGCGAAATCTTGCGGCGGGCTGGCGATGGTGACTGCCGGCACCCCTTCGGAGGCGTTGTTGGTCCAGTTGATCTGACTGTTCCTGTAGTCCAGACCTTCGATCAGCACCTCGAGGAACTGTTTGCTCGCAGCCGCGTTCGGGTTGTAGTAGCCGATCTGCTCGAGCGTGACATCCATCTTGTTGTAGAACGAGCCGGTCTTGACCATCTCGGTGCCCACCTGCTCGGTGAACTGGGTCGGCGTGTAGGCGATGTCCTTGACCTGCACCGTGCCATCGGCCACCTGCTGGTAGCCCACGACCACGGCCTCGGTGCTCGCCACCGTGTTGTACACCGGCACCTGGATCGCGCTGGGCGCGCCAACCCCCAGATCGGCATTGAGCACCACCGAGCCGCCGGCACGCATCGTGATCGCGCCAGCAGCGGTGACCAGGCCTTGCCCCTGGATGGTGATGTCGCCGCCACTGAGCTGGCTGCGAGCGATCGGCGCCTCGAGCTGCGCGCGGGTCCAGCGCATGTTGACACCGGCATTGAGGTCGATGCGGTCGTTCGAGCTGAGGTAGCCGCCGATCGTCAGGTTGCCGCCCGAGTTGAACAGCACGCGGCCATTGGTCAGGCCGGCGTCGAACGGATCTATACCGACCGTCGTCAACAGGCCGGCGGCGATGCGGCCGTCGACCGCCATCACCGGCGCTGTCAGGTGCACCAGCAGATCGGCCTGGATGATCGCAGGGTTGGGCGTCGCCGGCGAGACGAGGTTCGAGGCCGACACCGTCAGCTTGGTGCGCGCCTGCAGGAACACGTCCGAGTTCAGCCCCAGGCCAAAGATGTGGCTGCCAGCCAGCACATTGATGTTGTCGGCGACGATAGACACGCTGTCCAGCACTTCGACGTTGCGCAATATCGTCACGTCGCCAGCACTGGCGTTGATGTCAACCAGGTGAACCTTGCCGCGGCCCAGCGGCACGGTGTCGGTTCGCTGACCCACCACGCCCTCGACCACCACGCTGTCGACCGACGCGATCACGATGCTGCCGCCGATCGCGGTGTCTAGCGTGCCGCCCGACACGTACTGGTTGGCCCCGTTCAGCACCAGCGTGCTGACCAGCACACCGATGCGCGAGGCGTCGGTGCCGGCGTTGATGCGCAGCTGGTCTTCGGCCTGCACCAGGCCGTCGATCACGACCTGCGACAGCGAACTCAGGGTCAAGTCTGCGCCGGCATGCAGGGCTTGCACCGTGCCATGCAGCTGGATGTCGCCATCAGCCAGGAGGGTCAGCTGGCCCTGGACGGTGGTCGAGTTCCACGTCCCGCTGCCGGTGGCGTCGACCGAGATCATGCCGCCAGCAACCTGGCTCAGCCCCAGGCCGGTCAGGTCGCTGCCAGCATGGACCGTCAGCACACCGGTCGAGATCAGGTTGCCGCCAAAGCTGGTGTCGCCCAGCGTGATCGAACGGCTGGCCGTGATCTCGAGCAGCGCGCGCTGACCGGTCCAGGCCAGCGTCGCCGGCGTCGTGATGACGTTCCCCGTCTTGACCTCAGGCACAAAACTCGCACCCGCGCGCAGGCTGGCAGACGACACCAGCGTGCCGGCTTCCACCGTCAGCCGGCTGTCGTTGGCGGTGCTGAAGAGCTGCGCATCAGCGGCCAGCGTCATCAGGCCACCCGCCTTGAGCTGCAGCGACTGGTCGCCCGACAGCACGACCGCGCCTTCGCGCGCGCCCACTGTGCCAGCCGACAAGCTGTCCAGCGCTTCTAGTCGAATGGACTGGCCGACACCGGTGGCCCGAACCCTGGTGTTGTAGACCTCGATGTCATCGCCGGCCTTGGCCACCATCGAGCCCGCCAGCGCGACACTGCCGCTGAGGAACAGATCGCGGCTGGCGCTGATCACCACCTCGGTGTCGTAGAGGTCGGCGGTGTTGCGACGGCTGGCCAGCACACCGGCCAGGTCCACGTCGCGGCCACTGATCACCAGCTGCGCGCCGGTGTCGATCACGCCGGACGCCTTGGCCAGTTGCACGTTGCCCGTGGTCGAGACCACCTGCAGCAAGGCGCGGGTCGAGACCAACTGCGCTGCCGCCAGATCAGCGCTGACCGCGCCTATCGTACCGTTGACGACCACGTCGTTCAGACCGGTCAGCAAGATGCGCCCATCGGCGCCCAAGGTCGAGAAGTGGCTGCTGCCATAAGTCACGATGCTGGCGGCGCCAGCGTCTTGGGTCGATCCGGCGCTGATCAAGATGTCGCGCTGCGCTGTCAGGTCGCCCTTCAAGGCCAGCGTGGAGTTGCCTGAAATCACAATGTCGGCACTCGCGCCGCGCGCCACCAGGCCGCCCAGCAGCGTGGTCGGGCCGCGCGGGTTGAGCACCATGCTGCCAGCCAACGTCTCGAGCTGGCCGGTGACGCTGAGCTCGACAGCGGTGTTGCCCAGCGCGGTGGTGCCGGCGTACAGGTTGATCGCGTCGTGACCGCGGACCCAGCCGGCGATCGTGATCGCGCCGCCAGGTGCATCGGACTTACCGATGTTGACCACCGAGCCGCGCGAGGGTGCGTCGATCGCGTAGGTGCGGCTCGAGCTCAGCGTTGCGGCCTGCGTCAAGCCCAGCGTGCTGCCGTCCACCTGATCGGTGATCTTGAAGCTGCTCTGGCTGGTGAACAGCAAATGGCCGTCACTGAGTCGAACGTTGAAAGCATTGACCGCCGTGTTGGCGCCGCTCAGCCGTGCCGGGGCGCCACCCAGCGCGACGGTCGGGTTGTTGCGGTCCATCCGGACAAAGTCGGTCGCCTCAATCGCAGCTTGCAAGTCGTCGCGCAGCGACGCCAGCCCGGTGTTGTCTGCGGTCGCTGCCGCGGGTAAGGTGACCACCGCGGTGGCCAGCGCGTCGCCCAGGTCCACCGTCAGACGGAAGCTGACAGCGCTGCCGAGCTTGCCGTTGGCCAGCGGCGCGAAGCCCGCTGCCATGATCTCCTGGGTCCAGGCCGGCGGCTGCACCGACAGGTTGCCCGAGGCGCTGAGGGTGATGTTGCTGTCTTCCTGCCAGGTGCGCAGGTGGACCGAGCCGCCGATCACGATACCGTCGGCGGCCCAGGGGTCCGCCAGACTGGCCGTGCCACTGCCCTGGCCGCCGCGGATGTCGATTCGCTTGCCTGCCAACAGGTCGCGGCCGAGGCGGACCTGGCCGCCGGCGTCGATCACGATCTCAGAATCACCGCCAAACGTGCGCACCGTCGTGCCGAGCGACTGCCCTGCGGTGCCAGGCGCATCCTTGGTCTCGATCACCTCGCCGCCGGCAATGAGTTGGCCGAACAGCTGCGCGTCCTGCCGGCTGCGGATCGTGATCACGCCGTCGGCGTCCGACACGGCGAGCAAGGCCGAGCCCGGCATCGTCACGCTGAGCGCGTCGCTGCTGACGCCGCCGAAAAGGGTGATGTACTGGCGCGCCCGCAGCGTCGCACCGACCGTGACCGATGCGCCCGACTGGTTCAGCGTCGTGCCACCGAGCGCAATCTTGCCGGCGGCCTCGATCAGCATGCCCGAGGGTTCGCCGGTCCAGGTGATGGACCCACTGCCGTCGACGCTGCCGCCTGAAATCAGTGCGCCCATCAGCGTCATCGAACCGGCCGACTTGATGTGCAGCGATCCGCCCGAGTCGCTCGAGGTCTTGCCGGAAACCACGATCGCCCCAGCGGTCGTCATCACGACGCCGTCAGCGCCCTTGCTGGCGACGGTTTCGATCGACACCGACTTGGACGCGCTCAAGGCCTTGTCAACCAGCACGTATTCGCCAGCCTTGACGCTGAGGGTCGCGTCGCCGCCAGGGGCGTAGACCACCCCGTTGCTGCCCAGGCTGCCGCCTGCGATCACCAGGCCGTGCAACTCGACCGCGTCGCCGCCATCGATCACGATGTGGCTGCCGGCGCCCGAGCTGACCAATTGAGACGCGGCGTGAATGTAGACGCTGACGCCATGCGGATTGCTGTCGCTGGCCTCGACCACGCTGCCGGCGGCTGGCGCGAAACTGCCGTCGGCATTGACGCCGCCCAGCAGCGTGATGTTGCCGCTGACCTGGGCCTCGCCCTCCCAGTAGATCCAATGGTCGGACTGCAGGCTCAAGCTGCTGTTGGCTCCGAGCAGCTTGATGTTGCCGCGAACGATCACGTCGTCGTGCGATGTGACACTGAAGGTCTGGTTGTCGGCCAGGTTGATGACCGTTCCCGTCAGCAAGAACCCCGAGCCGCGCTGGCCCAGCAGCGGATGCGGGTCGAGCACCTGGATCGCGTCGACCGTGCCGTTGTTGTCGCTGTCATAGGCCTGGACCAGGTAGCGGTGGCTGCCGTCGTCGAGCACCCAGCGGTTGGCCTTGGCGCCCGAAGCCGTGCCCAGGTTCAGCGCCGGGTCGGCATTGCGGTAATCGACGCCTTCGGTGAACAGGCTCACCAGTTCCTTGGCACCGGCATTGGCATTGAAGTAAACCGGCGTGCGGTACTGGGTGTAGCCGCTCTGGTCTAGCACGCGGAACTGCTGGGCCGGGCTCAGAAGGTCAAAGGTGGTGCCGGCGGCCGGCACCGGCACATCGCTCCAGGTGATGGCTGCGTTCTGGTAGTCCTTGCCCGCGCCCTGGCCAAAGCTCAGCACAAAGCGTTTGGCAGGCACCGCAGCCTCGGCGTCGTGGTAGACCACGCCGTCGAATCGGTGGTAACCGGTCTGCGCCAACACCAGGTCTTGCTGGGCCAGCGAGAGGTCGGCGAAAGCGCCGGTCGACATCGGCTCAGCCCCCCAACGGATGTCGAGGTTCTTGTAGTCCTTGCCTTCGACCAGCTCGGGCAACAAGCTCATGCCGCCCGCCGCGTCCGGCTTGTAGTACACCTCATGCGCATACACCGAATAGCCCAGCGTGCGAGCGACCACCGCGCGTTGCGCCACATCGAGCTGTTCGAAACTCGCGTTGGCATCGGGTGCGGCGACGCCACCCCAGTCGATGCCCTGGATCGAATAGTTGCCGCCGGTGGTGAAGCCGTCGACCACCTGCAAGCCAGCGGGCGCCGTCAGGTTGACCCAATGCTTGCTGCCCTGGTAGACCTCATAGCCCAGCGACACCGCAACGACATGCTGCTGCGCTGCGGTCAGGCTGGCAAAATTGGCGTCAACCGCAGGCTGACCCGCGGCGCCCCAGTAGATGTCGGCGTTGAGGTAGTCGGTGACCTGGCCCTGGCTGAAACCAGTGACCAGCTTCTTGCCAGGTGCTGCGGCATAGTTGAAGAACTGCGTCGGCTTGTTCGCGGCGTCGTTGCCAGCGATGGCCTTGACGACCACGGCTTGCTGAGCGGCCGCCAGGTCCTTGAACTGGGTCTCGAGCGCCGGGCGCAGGCGGGCCGCGACCAGGTCTTGCTGGTCGCCGGTGAGGTCGGCGAACAGCGTGCCCGCGGCCGGCACGAAATCGACATGCTGGTCGACCACCGCGCGCTGCGCCGCGCTGAGGTCGGCGTAGGACGTGCCGGCCAAGGGCTTGGCGACGCTGCCCCATTGGACGGCCGAAATCGCCAGCGCAAAGTTCATCGTCGATGCCGCGACCCAATCGGCTTTTTTCACCGAACTGTAGTCAAACGGCGCGCTAGACCATGCGTCGGGCTGGATCGTCTGGTAGTCGAACAGATAACCCAATTCGTTCGCGACCACCATCTTCTGTGCCGGCGTCAGGTCGGAAAATTTCGCCGTCGCCGCAGGCGCTGTGACGCCAGCCTTGGCCCAGTGGATGTTCGCGTTGTTGTAGTCGGCGGACAGCCCCTGCAAGAAGCCAGTGACCAACTTGGGCTCGGCGGCAACGCTGGACTTGAGGTAGACCGTCCCGTCGACCGACTGGTAACCGGTGTTGTCGGCCACGCCCTCGGTCAGCGTGGTCAGGAAATGCTGGCCAGCGGGCGCATCGGCGTTGTAGAAGCCGCCGTCGAGATTGACGCTATAGCCCAAGAAGGCAGCAACCTGCGCCTTGCCCGCTGTCGTCAGTGCGGTGAACGGCAGGTAGTTGGCCAGTGAGGTCAGCGCCGCGCCGGCGCTGAGGTCCAGGCCGGCAGTCGACAGCAAGGCCAGCAGATCGGCCGATGCCGTGGCAGAGCCCGAGTTCAGCGACTCCAGCAGGCTCGCGATGCGGGCCGCAACCGTGGTCTCGGTGAGCTTTCGGCCGGGCAGATTGTCAAAGTAATAAGCGTTGTCGTCGATCGTCAGACCCGCCGTCATCTTCAGCGGACCATTGGCGAGCAACACACCGTCGAGCTTGAGTTCACCGGGGGTGGTGATGTCGACATGCGTGCCTTC
>JBILYN010000365.1:0-4735 GCA_044377715.1 Aquabacterium sp. | reverse complement strand
GTCGGCCGCCTTCGACAGCACCTGGCGCGGCGCACTGGCTGGCACGCTGCGCGATGCCGCGGCGATGGTTTCGGCCCGCTTGGGTCACCCTGCGGGCGTCAAAGCAGGCCATGTCTGAGGCGCGCCTGCCCGGTCGATGGCCGCAACAGGTGCCGGTACTGATCGCCGGCGGCGGGCCGGTCGGGTGCTGCTGGCCGGCGACGCAGCGCATCTGGTGCCGATCTTCGGCGTGCGCGGGCTGAACTCTGGCCTGGATGACGCCGCCAACCTGGCCTGGAAGCTCGCGCTGGTGCTGCAAGGTCAAGCCGGCGCCAGCTTGATGGACAGCTACTCGGCCGAGCGGGTCGACGCGGCGCGGCAAAACATCGCCTACGGCGCCAAGAGCACCGAGTTCATGGCACCACCGCACCGGGGCTTTCGGCTGATGCGCGAGGCCGCGCTGCGCTTGGCAGCTGAGAACGAGGCGGTGCGATCGCTGATCAACCCGCGCCAGTCGCCGCCGGTCAGTCACCGCGACTCAGCGCTCAACGCGACGCCCGCCGACGCGACGCTGCCTACTGGCGCGCCTGGCCCGGGCGACCCAGCGCCAGAAGCCAGGCTCGCCGACCGCCACCTGACGCAGTTGTTTGGCCAGGGATTTGTCGCGCTGTACTTCAGCGACTCGGCTGCTGAGCATCCCGGCGCGAGCGCTGTATTGGCTGGCCCCGAAGGTCTGGCCGGACTGCGCTGCTGGCGCATCAGTCGCCTGCCCTGCCCGCCCGATGCCTTGTTCGACGACCAGGGCCAGGCTTGGCAGCGCTACGGCGCCAGCGAAGGCCACCTGGTGCTGGTGCGCCCCGACGGTTACTTGCTGGCGCGCTGGGCCACGCCGCAGTGGACAGCGCTGGCCGAAGCATTGGCGCCGTTCCGACTCGCGGCCCGACACCGAGCCAGCGCGCTTGCCAACACCGAGACCACCGCATGATGAGCAGCGACGACCTGGAAGTCGCCTACACGGCGCTGAGCGAAGCCTGGGTCGTGTCAGCACGGAGCAATCCGGTCTGTTGCTCGCGACGCTGAGCCTGGCGCTGCTGGCGCGCGAGAACGACGTCGAACAGGCGCTGGCGCTGATCGCACAAGCCGAGCGGCTGGCGCAAACCTGAAGCTCTTGCCTCGCGCGGAGAACCCTGGCAGGCGTAGGCTTGCGTCGACTCAAGGTCAGCGCCGCAGCAACGGCGAGCATCGCTTGCACCCAAGCCCTGGAGTGCAGCCCATGAACGACGCCCGATACATCCGCTGGTTCGCCAGCCTGTCCATGAACGACCTGGCGCTGGTGGGCGGCAAGAACGCTTCGCTGGGCGAAATGGTCCAGCAACTGCAAGGCCTGGGGGTGCGGATCCCGGACGGCTTTGCGCTCACCGCCGATGCCTACCGCGACGCGCTCGACGGCGCGCGCGCTTGGCCAGCGCTGCACCAACTGCTCGACGGGCTGGACAAGCGCGATGTCGAGGCGCTGGCCCATGCCGGCGCGCAGGCGCGCGAGATCGTCTACGCAGCGGCGATGCCGGAGGCGGTCGAGCAAGGCCTGCGTCGCGCCTGGCGTGAGCTCAAGGCCCGGGTCGGGCCGGGCCTGAGCGTGGCGGTGCGCAGTTCGGCCACCGCCGAGGACCTGCCCGGCGCCAGCTTTGCCGGCCAGCACGACACCTACCTCAACATCCGCGGCGAGCAGATGCTGATCGACGCGGTCAAACGCTGCCAGGCCTCGCTGTTCACAGACCGGGCGATCTCCTACCGCACCGACCAGGGTTTTGACCACTTCAAGGTCTTTCTGTCGGTCGGTGTGATGCAGATGGTGCGCAGCGACCAGGCCGCCAGCGGCGTGGTGTTCACGCTCGACACCGAGTCGGGCCACCCGGACATGGTCTTCATCACCTCGGCCTGGGGCCTGGGCGAGAACGTGGTGCAAGGCGCCGTCGACCCGGACGAGTTTTATGTCCACAAGCCCAGCCTGAAGGCCGGGCACCGCTGCGTGCTGAGCCGGCGCATCGGCCGCAAGCAGGTCCGCATGGTCTATCGCGGTGGCCACACCCGCGAGCCGGTGGTCAACCAGCCCACGCCGGCCGAGGACCGCGCAAGGCTGTCGCTGAGCGACGCCGACGTGCTCGAGCTCGCCGATGCGGCGATCAAGATCGAGAATCACTACAGCCGGCTCGCCGGCAGCTGGCGGCCGATGGACATCGAGTGGGCCAAGGATGGACCCGAAGGCCGCATCTACATTGTCCAGGCCAGGCCTGAAACCTCGGCCTCGCAGCGTCGGCCCCAACAGATCGAGTCCTTCGTGCTCGAAGAAAAAGCGGCGCTACGGGTGCAGGGACGTTCGGTCGGTGAGCGCATCGCCGCCGGCGCGGTGCGGCGCATCGCCAACGCATCGCAGCTGCATTTGTTCAAGCCCGGCGAGGTGCTGGTGGCCGACACCACCGCGCCCGACTGGGAGCCGGTGATGAAGACCGCCGCTGCGATCATCACCAACCGCGGCGGGCGCACCTGCCATGCGGCGATCGTCGCGCGCGAGCTCGGCATCCCGGCGGTGGTCGGCGCCGAGGGCGCAAGCGCTGTGCTGCAGGACGGCGAGCCAGTCACCGTGAGCTGCGCTGAGGGCGACATCGGCCGGGTCTATGCCGGCAAGCTGCGTTTCCGGGTCGATACCAGCGACTTGAGCGCGCTGGTACGACCGGCGACCGACATCATGGTCAACCTGGGCAACCCTGAGCTCGCCTTCAAGACTTCGATGTTGCCGTGCGACGGGGTCGGGCTGGCGCGGATGGAGTTCATCATCAGCGAGCACATCGCGCTGCATCCGATGGCAGTGGTCCACCCCGAGCGGATCAGCGATGCTGCGGTTCGCGTCCAGGTCCAGTCCCGCCACGCCGGCTACCCGGACGGGCCGAGCTATTTCATAGAGAAGCTGAGCGAGGGGGTGGGGACGATCGCCGCCGCGTTCTGGCCGCGGCCGGTGGTCGTGCGACTGTCGGACTTCAAGAGCAACGAATATGCCGCGCTGCTGGGTGGGCGCGACTTCGAGCCGGTCGAGGAGAACCCGATGCTGGGTTTTCGCGGCGCCGCGCGCTACATCCACCCGGCCTACGAGGAGGGCTTCGCGCTCGAATGCGCAGCGCTGAAGCGGGTTCGTGAGACCCTGGGTCTGCGCAACCTGATCCTGATGGTGCCGTTCTGCCGTCGCATCGACGAAGCCCGCAAAGTGCTGGCGACCATGGCCAGGCACGGCTTGAGACGCGGAGAGAACGGACTGCAGGTCTACGTGATGTGCGAGATCCCGAACAACGTGCTGCTGATCGACGAGTTCTCCGAGCTGTTCGACGGCTTCTCGATCGGCAGCAACGACCTGACCCAGCTGACGCTGGGCGTGGACCGCGACAGCGCGATCGTTGCGGAATCGTTCGACGAGCGCGACCCCGGCATGCTGAAGATGCTGCGGCTGGCGGTCGAGGGTGCCAAGCGCAACCAGCGCCACAGCGGCATCTGCGGCCAGGCACCTTCAGACCACCTGGAGATCGCCCAATTTCTGGTCGAACTCGGCATAGAAAGCATCAGCCTGACACCCGACCGGGTGCTCAAGACGATGCAGGCCGTGCGCGAGATAGAGCTCAAGCTAGGGCGCAAGCCCAGGGCTGTCGCCTCGACAGTTGCCGCTCAGGTGATACGGTAGAAATCGAGCTTGACAACGCTGGCCTCGCGCTGGCCCAGCGCCAGCGCCAGCACCTTGTTGAGGTGCAGCCACTGCGGCGCACCGGTGGTGAAACGAACAAGGGTGCGGAAGTAGTACTCGTCGCGTCCGACCGCCTCGCCGCGCGCCAAGCGCGCCATCACCTCGGCCGGGCCGCAGCGCAGGCCTTCGCTGCGGACCTCGATCAAGCCGCCGTCATCGGCGCGGATCACGTAATGGGCGGCAATGTCGAGTGCGCCGTCGGTGCGGTTGACCTGCCAGTCGACACCGCCCTCGACCAGCGTGCCGTTCAACTCGGGCCCGCGCACCGTGCCGGCGCCCAGTGGCACGTAGCGGCGCTCGCCGTGCGGCCCGACGCCCAGGCTGACCAAGGTGCCGACCTGGCAGAACACCTGGGTCATCGGCAGCAGCGCTGGCGGCGGTGGCAACGGGCTGTGCAGCAGGGGCTGGGCTTCGTGATGCATGGTCTGGCCTGGTTCAAGTTGGAGGTCGAAACGGTGGTCAATGGGGTCAGCGGGGACAGTGGGGACAGCGGGTTCAAGGCGTGGCGCAGCGAAAACTCGAAGCCGCCTCGACGTCGCCGCCAGCATAGCGCGCCACCTGCGGCCAGGGGCACAGTGGCCGGCCGCGCTGTTTCGACCAGGTCGCTGGCAGTTCGCGGTTGCCCGGGTTGACGCGGGCATCGATGCGGACTGGCGCCTTGCCCTCCTCGACCCAAGCCACCAGCGCGCCCAGCGCGTCGAACTGGTCGGTGGCCGGACCGCCAGCGCAGTGGCCCATGCCAGGCACCGGAAACACCCTGGCCACCGCGCCGGCGCCCTGCGGCCCCAATTTGTGTTGCAGCCGTTCGGCCCAGACCAGCGTGTCGTTGACCGAGAAGACCGGGTCGCTGCTGCCGTGGTAGATGATCATCTTGCCGCCGCGCTTGGCCAGTGCCGCGAGCGTCGGATCGGCAGCCTCGGGCGGGCTCATCACCGCCATCGCCGATTCCATGAACACCGGATCGGTGGC
>JBILYN010000098.1:0-13952 GCA_044377715.1 Aquabacterium sp. | reverse complement strand
CCGCCCATGGCCGCAGCGTGCGAATGCTGGCCCGCGTTGCCGCGCATCGCGGCGGTGGCCGAGGTGACGATCAGTGCGCCTTTGCCACGGGCTTCCATGTACGGGAACAGCACTTGCGCCAGCCGGAACAGCCCGAAGGTGGCCATGCGCCAGCCGGTCTCGAAGGCCTTGAGCGTGGTGCTGGCCAGACCCCGGTCGCCGATCTGCGCGCCCAGGTTGAACACGGTCACTGCGATCGGGCCGATGTTGGCCTCGATGTGCGTCACCATTTGCTCGATGCTGCCTTCCTCGACCGCATTGAGGATGAAGCCGGTGGCCGAGCCGCCCTCGGCTTCGATCTCGGCGACCATGCGGTCCAGGCCGGACTTGTCGGTGCGCCGCGCCAGGCAGGCGTGGTAGCCCTCGCGAGCGAAGCGCTTGGCCACGTTGCCGCCGATGCCCGCTCCGGCGCCGACGATCAGACAGACGGGTTTGTTCATGTTCTGGTTCCGTTCAAGAAGCGATGCCGGTACGGCAGTGCCAGCCGAGGTGGGCCGGTTTCGACGTCGTCGCCGAAGCCATCATCGGCGATGAGCTCGCCTGCCTGCACTCGCGAAGGTGACACCCCCGCTCGAATTGCCCCTCGGCAGTCGGTCTGTTGCGCTGCATGGCCAATTCGCGCGGCAGCTTGGAGGTTCAAGCGCTTTCAGTCCAGCCGTTCGACCGCTGGCATTCCCCAGTCGCCTTTGAGCGCCGCCGGCTCGGGCCAGTACAGCCTGGCGTTGAGCAAGAACGGCAAGCCAGGGGCCACAGGCAACCAGTTCGGCTGTCGGGCCGGGTCGGGCGCACTGGCCTGCAGCCACAGGTCGAGCGAGCCGTCGGGATTGAAGACCAGCGCGTCGCGGCTGCCCAGCGCGTGGCGCTTGCGGGGGTTGGCGATCAGGAAATCGTCGGCGCCGTATGCCGTGACCGACCAGAAAGCCTTGACCGGCGGCAGCTCGCCGGCCCGAAAGTGCAGCCGGTAGCGGTGGCTGCCGTTCAGCGCCCGGCCTTGGTCATCGACGCGGGTGTTCGGGTAGATCGCGTCGGCCGGCAGGTTGGCGCCGAGACCGACCATCGCCACCGCCGCGCGGATGTTGTAGTGGGTGCCGTAGTCACCCAGCATCGCCGGCGGGGTCGACCAGCCGCGCAGCAGGTCGCGCGGCTGCTGGAGTTCCTTGGCAACCCTGCGGTCGGCGATCCAGCGGCCCAGGCTGACGGCGCAGCGGTCGAGCAGACCCCAATGCGGCGCTCGGCCTGCTTGCACGCCCAGGCGCTCGAGCTTGAGCAGCATCGGTGCATCGGCCGCGGCCGCCGGGTTGGTCAGCATCAGCGCTGCCAAGCGGTCGAAGAAGACGTCTGTGCCCATCTGCTGCATCTGCTGCACCGGTGGCGCGGGCTTGACCGCTGCGGCCTGCCAGGTCGGCTCGACCGACCCACCGAGCGGCTTGTTCAGTGGGCGCAACATGATGCCGTCCTGCAACCTGTGCACCAGCGGGTAATCGGCCACGCCTTGGGTCTGGGTGCGGCCGATCAACCAGACGATCTCGGTGGGCGCGCGCAGCAACACCATGCCGGCCGGTCGCTCGCCCTGCCAGCCCGGGCCGACCAGCAAAAAGCGGCCGCCTGCTTTGCCGGTGCTGCGGCTGCCTGGCGCTGCGAAAACATTGGTCCAGCCGTCGAAAAAAGCCATCACTTCATAGCGCTGGTCGTTGGCCGCCATCTCGAACACCCAGGGCCCTTGCGCCATGTTGATGAACGCAGTGGTGTACAGCGTGTCGACATTGGGCCGCACCACGTCCTTGAAACTGGCGTCGGGGAACTGGCGCACCCGGCGCAGCTGGTTCTCGGGCCCGACGCTCAGCGCGGCGCTGGCTCGGGTGACATCCATGATCACCAGCGGGTAGCCATAGATGTAGGCCTCGGCACCGAGCACGATTTGCTCGGCCTTGGCGTAGAGCAGCGCAGCGCCCAAGGCCAGCAGCACCGCCAGCCCGCCGACCCAGCGCTTCCACCTGGCCCGGCGTGGCCGCAGGCTCATGGCTTGGCCGGGCCGGGGGCCGGCCCCGCCGCGTTCAGCACGGTGCGAAACCCGAGGTGGCTGGCACCCAGGTCGTCGTCCTGCGGTTGGCGCGACCCTGAGCGGTAGCGGGCGCAGTAGTTCGGCGCGCACAGGAACGAGCCGCCCTTGATCACGCGTTGGGCGCCCTGGCGCAGACCGGCCGGCGCCTGATCGGGCGGTGCCGGTTCAGCGGCGGTGTGGCGATGGTGCGGCAGGTAGGCGTCTGCGGTGAGTTCCCAGGCGTTGCCGATCATGTCGAACAGGCCGAGTGCGTTCGCTGTGTAACAGCCCACGGGCGCTAGGCCGACAAAGCCATCCTCGCCCGAGTTCGCCACCGGGAACAGGCCTTGCCAGGTGTTGGCTTGCGGCGGCTGGTCATGGTCTTGGGCGGCCCGCGCTTGGCCGGCGCGGGCCGCCCATTCCCACTGCGCCTCGCTGGGCAGGCTGTTGCCTTTCCAGCGAGCGTAGGCCTGCGCGTCGGCGATCGTCACGGTGACGACCGGGAACGCGCCGCGGCCGGCGATGCTGGTGTCCGGGCCACCGGGATGGCGCCAGTTGGCGCCCGGCAGGTAGCGCCACCATTGATCGGGCGCGCCGGCGCCTGTCACCGCCTTGGGCATCAAGAACACCACCGCCCCGGGCTTGCGCAGTTCGGCGGGCAATCCGGGATGGCGATCAGCATCGACCGGCCGCTCGGCCACCGTGAGATAGCCGGTGGCGGCGACGAAAGCGGCGAACTCGTCGTTGCTGACTTCGGTACGGTCCATCCAGAAGCCTGAAACGCGGGTCTGGCGCAGCGGCAATTCCTCAGTGTTGAGTCCGTCACCGAGTTCGAAGCTGCCGCCTGGCACCCAGACCATGCCGGGATGCTGCGCTGTCTTGGGCTGGGCGGGCAGGGCGCATTGCAGCCGCTCCGTCGGCACAGCGCTGCGTCCCGCCAGCCCATACCAGGCGCTGGCCAGCGCCAGCGCGAACACCAAAGCCCACCAGCGCTTCGAATGCCAGACCTGCATAGAAGCGGCCAGGCCGCGAGCTAGCCGCGCCACCACGCTCAGTTGGCCCAGTAAGTGAACTCGTCGCCGGCGGCCTGCGGCTGGTCCAGCGTCTTGTCGATCAGCACCGGCATCTCGATGAACGAGGGCCATAGCGGCGGCGGCATGTCGGCATGGTGGGTGGCGAGCAAGGCCTTGAGCTGGGCCAGCTTCTGCGGCTGCAGCGAAGCCAGGTTGCGACGCTCGGTCGGGTCGTCACCAAGATTGAACAGCCAGTCCTTCTTAGGCCGTTCCGACACGATCAGCTTCCAGCCCTGGTCCTGCACCGTGCGGTAAGGGCCGTCGCGCCAGTACAGCGAACGCGCCGGCTGCGCCTTGCCGCCCGGCGCTAGGAAGGGCAGCAGGTTGACGCCGTCGATCACCCGGTCGGTCGGCAGGCTGGCGCCCGCCGCCGCCGCCACGGTGGGCAGGATGTCGATGTTGGACACCGGCGCGGCGTACTGCGTGCCGGCGGGGATGCGGCCGGGCCACTTGGCGACATAAGGCACCCGCAGTCCGCCTTCGAACAGCGTGAGCTTCCAGCCGCGGTACGGCTTGTTGAGATCGGGGATGCCGACGTAGCCGGGGGCGCCGTTGTCGCTGGTGAAGATCACGATGGTGTTGCTGTCGAGCCCCTCGTCGCGCAGCGCCTGCAGCACCCGGCCCACGCTGCGGTCTACCGATCGCACCATCGCTGCGTAGACCCGGCGCCGGTGGTCTGGGATGTTGGCCAACGCGTCATAGTCGGCCTTGCTGGCCTGCAGCGGCGTGTGAACGCCCCAATGCGCCAGGTACATGAAAAAAGGTCGGTGCTTGTTGCGCTGTATTGCCGTGACCGCCTCGTCGGTGAAGTAGTCGGTCAGGTATTTGGAGGGCTCGAACCACTTGCTGGCGTTGTAGCTGACGCCGTAGCGCATGTTGGGCCACAGGAAGCGGTCGATCGGGTCGAAGTCTTGTTTGGAATTGACCACTCGGGGGTCTTTTTCGGGCAGGTACAGCCCGCTCTCCATGAACAGGCTCTCGTCGAAGCCCTGGTTGTTGGGCCGCATCTCGGCGGTGCTGCCGAGGTGCCATTTGCCGATGTGGATGTTGTGGTAGCCGCGGCCCTTGAGCAGTTCGGCCATCGTGCGCTCGGACGCTGGCATGCCCAGGTCGCTGAAGTCCCTGGCCTGGCTGGCTTTGGCCTGGTCGATGATGGCCGGGTAGAGACGGTTGGGATCGGCGTACAGAGAGCCCGCGACGCGGGCCAGCGAGCCGGGCGTGGGGGTGAACTCGACGCCAAAGCGCCAGGGGTAGCGCCCCGTCATCAGTGCCGCGCGCGAGACGGTGCACACCGCGCTGCCGGCGTAGCCCTGGTCGAACCGCACGCCGTCGCGGGCGATCGAATCGATCGCCGGTGTGGGCACGCCTTCGGCCTGGTGGCCGCCGCCGTGGGTCGAGACATCGTTGATGCCCAGGTCGTCGGCCATGATCACGATGATGTTGGGCGGGCGTTGCGCCAGCGCTTGCTCTGGCGCGGCCGGCCCGGTCTGCCAGGGCACCGGGCGGTTGGCCTCGCGGGGGTTGACGATGTCGGTGTACCAACCTAGCGAGTACATCAGCACATACAGCCGGTTGGCATAGACCAGCGCGGCCACAGCGGCGAGCGCGAGCGCGCCGATCAGCAAGGATTTGCGAAGCTTCATCTTCGACATGGTCAGCGCGCGGCCCCGACCACCGAAAATTGCGCCGCGTTGTCTTTCAGCCATTGCCGTGACAGCGCTGCTTCATGTTGGCTGGGGTGGAAATCGCGCGCCAGGTAGTCGCGCCACAGGCCGACATTGCCGCGGATGACGCCGTCGCGGGCCAGCAGCAGCCTGGCCCCACTGCGCCAGGTCGACCAGCGCCAGAAGCTGCCGTCGTGCCACAGGTTGCGCAAGGTCTGGCGCAGCACGTCGGCCAGGAAGACCAGAGTGATATAGCGGAAAACGCGCAGCCGCCAGACATGGTGACCGCTGATGGCTTGGTAGATGTCGAAGGCCGTGCAGCGGTGCTCGGACTCCTCGGCGCTGTGCCATAGCCACATGGTTTGCAGCCGAGGCTCGGCGCCGGCCAGTGCCTCGGGGTGGCGTAGCAGCCAGTCGGCGAAGATCGCGGTGAAATGCTCGGTTGCCGCGGTCGCGGCCACATGCATCCGAAGGTCGCGGTGGGCGTTCGCGGCGATACGCTTCAAGGCCCGACCTTCGATGGTGTTGCGCAAGCCCTGCTGGGCCAGATGGCTGTTGAACAGCGCGTGAATGCGCCGGTGCGTGGCTTCCTGGCCGACAAAGCCGGCGACCTCGGCTGCGAAACGCCCGCGCTCGGCCTCGGGCAAGGACTTCAGGCCATTGCGCACCGAGTCGATGAAATACTGCTCACCGACCGGAAAACTCATCGACAGCGCGTTGAAAAATGCCGATCGGAACGCATCGCCACCATTCCAGTGCTTCGCCAGCGGCGTGCCGAGGTCGATCAACAGGCGGCGCACCACAAGTTCACTCACCGAAAATTCCTTCAAAAATCGTTTGACACGCAGCCAAGCAGTTCGCCTCCAGCATGGCGGGGCGCCTCCCGCTGAACCGGCGCGGCATTCTGGTCGACACCGCAGGGCCTAGCAGTCGTCTGGGTTACAGCTGCGGCCAGCAGTCCAGTACACGAGTGTACGGTTCCCACCCTGGCAAATGACTACGCATCTACCCTGTGCATGGATACCGCTTTTGGCATGCGGCTGCGCAAGTCTGACGCTCCGGTGCAGGCCCAGAATGACGCGATGAAGACGCTCGCTCTGATCTTGGTTTTCGCCTGCGCTGGTGCGTTGGCCCAGACCGCCGTGCCGGGGACCGCGCCTTCGGCGCCGCGCCCGGCCAAACCCGCGCCACGGCTGATGACACCGGCCGAGGCGCGCGACAGTGCCACCGCGCCTGGGGAGTTGCGACCCGAGCGTCCGGTCGTGCCGCAGATCAGCATCCCGCTGGGCAAGACACCGCCTCGGCCGGCGGCGCGCGTTGCGTCCGCATCGACCGGTGCCATCCACGACGCCACGGCACGCTGCAAGGCGCTTGAAAGCGAGTCTGAGCGCGCCAAATGCTTGACCCGGATAGCCCTCGAGCCGCGCTGATCGATTGAATTCCTGACGCAAGCCCGCGTGGCGTGCGATGCTGCAGGTCTGACAACGATGGTGACCCCCTGATGCTCGCACGCCTGCCTGCCGCCTTGCGCGGCGCTTTCACCGCCTTGACACTGACGTTGAGCACGCTGCTGCTGACCGCGTTGATGATGTTGCCTGCGCTGCTCAAGCTGCTGCCGCTGCCTGCGCTGCGCCGGGCCTGCGACCACGCGTTGACCGCGCTGGCCTCGGCCTGGGTGGCGATCAACAATAGCTGGATCGCTGCGGTGCGCCCGGCGCTGTGGGACGTGCAGGGCATCGCGGGCCTGCATTCGCGCGGCTGGTATCTGGTGTCGGCGAACCACCAGAGCTGGGTCGACATCCTGGTCTTGCAGCGCATCTTCCACGGCAAGATCCCGTTCCTGAAGTTCTTCCTCAAGCAAGAGCTGATCTGGGTGCCGGTGATCGGCCTGGCCTGGTGGGCGTTGGACTTCCCGTTCATGAAGCGCGGCCGCGGCCATGGTGCGCGCCAGAACGACTTGCTCGCCACCCGCCTGGCCTGCGAAAAGTTCAAGCGCATTCCGACTTCGGTGATCAACTTTGTCGAGGGCACCCGCTTCACACCAGCCAAGCATGTCGCGCAGCGCAGCCCCTACCGTCACCTGCTCAAGCCCAAGATCGGCGGCCTGGGCATTGCGCTGGCGACGATGGGCGAGCAGTTCGAGGCCTTGCTCGATGTGACCATCGTCTACCCGCAGGGCGCACCGAAGTTCTGGGACCTGCTGTGCGGGCGCATCGCCGCGGTGTCGGTGCGGGTGCAGGTGCGCGCGATCCCCGACGCCGTGCTGGGCAGCGACCCGGTCGGCGACAAGGCCTACCGCCAGCGGCTCAATGCCTGGGTCGACCAGCAGTGGGTCGAGAAAGACCTGCTGATCGACGGCATGCTGGCGGCTTCGCGGCAAGCGTCTGCGGGTTGAAAAGCTGGCCTTCAGACCCCCTGGCGCCCCGAACTTGACCCTCGATTCCAACCGCCGCGCCGCAGGCGCTTACAGCCTGTTCGTGGTCGGCCTGCTCGGCTTCGCCTCTGGCCTGCCGCTGGCGCTGACCGGCCAGGCGCTGCAGGCCTGGCTCAGCGTCGAGGGGGTGGACATCGCCACCATCGGCTTCCTCAGCCTGGTCGGTCTGCCCTACACCTTCAAGTTTTTGTGGGCACCGCTGATGGACCGTTTCGAGCTCTGGCCCGCGTTGGGCCGGCGCCGCGGTTGGCTGGTGCTGACGCAGTTGGCCTTGGCCGGCGCGCTGTGGGCCTTGTCGGCCACCCCGCCGCGCGGCGCGCTACAGGTGTTTGCGCTGCTGGCGGTGGTGGTGGCTTTCGTGTCGGCTTCGCAGGATGTGGTGATCGATGCCTACCGCACCGACCTGCTCGCGCCGGCCCAGCGCGGGCTGGGGGCCTCGCTGAGCGTGTTGGGCTACCGTCTGGCGATGGTCTTGTCGGGCGGCGTGGCGCTGATCTGGACCGACGCCACCCAGGGCAGCGGCTGGTCCTGGCCGCAGGTCTACCGCTTGATGGCGGCGATCATGGTCGGCGCCGCGCTGGTCTCGGCGCTGCTGCTGCCGCGGCTGGCGGCCCCGCCCGCCGACGGCGCCGGGCCGGCAAGCGGCGCAGCGCGCAACGACTTGCTGGGCTTTGCTGCGGTGGTGGTGGCGGTGGCCGTGGGTTACCTCGCGACGCTGCACTTGTTCACGCCGCTGGCCCGCGCGCTGCTGGGGCCCTGGCTGGCGCTGGGCTCACTAGCTGCCAGCCTGCAGGCGCGCTGGATCGACTTGCTGGCGCTGCTGATGGGTCTGGGTCTGACGCTGCCGCTGGCGGCCTGGGCGGCGCGGCGCGCGCGCTTCGAGACCTTGCTGGGCGGCATGAGCAGCTATTTCTCGCAGCCGGGGGCTGCGATGTTTCTGCTGTTCATCGTGCTCTACAAGCTCGGCGACGCGTTCGCCGGCGCGCTGATGACGCCTTTCCTGCTCAAGGCGATGGCTTTCAGTTCGGCCGAAGTCGGCCTGGTCAACAAGATCATTGGGCTGTGGTTGACCATCGGCGGCGCGCTGCTGGGCGGGCTGCTGATGCTGCGGCTCGGGCTGTGGCGTGCGCTGATGTTGTTCGGGGCGCTGCAGGCCGCCAGCAACCTGGGTTTTTGGTGGCTGGCGGTGCATGGCAAAGGCAGCCTGCCGGGCCTGCTGATACCGGCTTTCGACTTCGGCTTGGTCTCGCTGAGCCAGGCCACGTCGGTCGACGGCGGGCTGTTGATGGTGATCGCTTTCGAGAACCTGTCGGGCGGCATGGGCACGGCGGCCTTCCTGGCTTTCTTGATGAGCCTGACCCAGCAGCGCTTCACGGCCACCCAGTTCGCGATGCTCAGTGCTTTCGCATCGGTCGGCCGGGTCTGGGTCGGGCCGCTGGCCGGGGTGCTGGCCGAATCGATAGGCTGGCCCGCATTCTTCGTCGTCTCGACGGTACTGGCGCTGCCGGCGCTGGCGATGCTGTGGCCTATGCGGCTGACGCTGCGCCGGCTTGAACTGGTGCCCGGTGCGCCGGCCGACGATTGACTATTCGCCCACCGGCCACAGATGATCAGCCACCCAACCCCGCTGCGCAGGCCCAGTCGATGACACCATTCCACTGCACCGAGTTCAACCTTGAGGCTGATGTCGCATTGCCGGCCATCGCCGCGCGCTGTGGCTGTGCGCTTCACGCCAGGCGCCGGCTCGGCGGCGCGTTGATCGGTGCCGGCGTGCTGGCCGCGCTCGGTGGGGCCGGCGCTGCGCAGGCCGAAGACGCCGAGTGCCGGCGCTCGGGCTTCACAAAGCTGGTGTCGGCCGACCAGATCGAGCAGTCTGCCAACCAGCAATACCGCCAGATGCTGCAGCAAGCCGGCGAGCAGCGCGCGCTGGCGCCTGTCGACAACGCCCAACTACAGCGACTGCGCTACATCGCCAAACGCATCATCCCGTTCACCGCCGCGTGCAACTCGCGGGCCACGCAATGGGTCTGGGACGTCAACCTGATCGGCTCTCAGCAGGTCAATGCCTTTTGCATGCCGGGCGGCAAGATCGCTTTCTATTTCGGCATCCTGGCCAAACTCCAGCTCGACGACGACGAGGTCGCGATGATCATGGGACACGAGGTCGGGCATGCGCTGCTCGAGCATGCGCGCGAGCGCATGGGCAAGACCATGGCCACCCGCGGCGTGGCCGAACTGGGTTCGGCGCTGCTCGGCCTGGGCGGCGCGGGCCGAACCCTGGCCGACATGGGCGGGCAGTTGCTGACGCTGCGTTTCTCGCGCGACGACGAGTCCGAGGCCGATGCACTGGGCCTGGTGCTGGCGTCGCGCGCCGGTTACCGGCCTGCGGCCGGCGTGTCGCTGTGGCGCAAGATGATGGCTGCGAGCAAGGGTGCGCCGCCGCAGTGGCTGAGCACCCACCCTTCGGGCGACACCCGCATCCGCGACATGGAGGCGCGCATGGCGCGTGTCGAGCCCTTTTTTGATCAGGCCGCCAAGCCCGACCGCCGCTTCGCGCCGCCCAAGGCCTGAAGCGCAGGCCCGACGCTCAGGCCCGGCGCTCAGGTTCCCGCGACGTAGGGGTTGCTGCGGCGCTCGCGGCCGAAGCTGCTCTCGGGACCGTGGCCGGGAATGAACACGGTGGCGTCACCCATAGGCCAGAGCCGATCGACGATGCTGTTGATCAGCGTGTCGTGGTCGCCGCCGGGGAAATCGGTGCGGCCTATGCTGCCGGCGAACAACACGTCGCCGACGAAAGCGCGCTCAGCCTGCGCGCTATGGAACACCACATGGCCAGGGGTGTGGCCTGGGCAGTGGCGCACATCCAGCATGCAGTGCCCGACCATGACCTGGTCGCCGTCGGCCAGCCAACGCGTCGGCTTGAAAGGCTCGGCCGGCGCGAAGCCGAACCGCTTCGCCTGCTCGGCCAGTCCGTCGATCCAGAACTGGTCGCCGGGGTGCGGGCCGACGATCGGCAGCCCCAGCTCGCGCGCCAGCGCCCCGGTGCCGCCGGCATGGTCGATGTGCGCATGCGTGAGCAAGATCTGCTTGAGCGTGACACCCAGCCGCGCGACCTCGGCGTGGATCTTGGCCAGGTCGCCGCCGGGATCGACCACCGCGGCCTCGCGCGTCTCGTCGCACCACAGGATCGAGCAGTTCTGCTGGAACGGCGTGACGGGGACGGTCAGGTAATGAAGCATGGCGAGGTTTGGTGGTTGAGGCCCCGATTCTCGCAAACCGGGATCGACACCTGCAGGCTCGAGCGCTCGCCGGGCACCATCGGCTCGGACCCCCTTCAAGGGCTCACTTGTAGAGCAGCTGAGGCAGCCACAGCCCGATCTGCGGGAAGACGTAGAGCAGGAAGATCGCCAACACCTGGATGCCCATGAACGGCATCATGCCGGCGAAGATCTGGTTCAGCCTGACATGCGGTGGCGAGACACCTTTGAGGTAGAACGCCGCCATCGCCACCGGTGGACTCAGGAAAGCGGTCTGCAGGTTCAGCGCCACCAGCAGGCCGAAGAACAGCGGGTCGACGCCGAACTTGGGCAGCAGCGGGATGAAGATCGGCATGAAGATCACGATGATCTCGGTCCACTCCAGCGGCCAGCCGAGGATGAAGATGATGAACTGGCTCAGCAGCATGAACTGCATCGTCGTCAGCCCCAGTGACAGCACCCAGCGCTCGATGATGTCCTGCCCTCCCAGCAAAGCGAAAGAAGCTGAGAAAATCGACGAGCCGACGAACAGCCAGCACACCATGGCGCTGGTCTTGGCGGTCAGGAAAGACGACTCCTTGATGATGCCGCCAAGGTCCGAGAAAGTGCGAAAGACGGCGTTGCCGCTCTTGGCCTGCTTGGCTGCGACATAGCGGTAGGCCCCCGCCAACAGCACGCCGCCAAACGCCCCTACCGCAGCGGCCTCGGTCGGTGTTGCCAGTCCGAACACGATCGACCCAAGCACGGCGACGATCATCACCGCCAGCGGGAAGAACGACGACAGCAGCATCTTGAAGATCTCCAGCCGCTGCCAACTCATCAGCCAGTTGATCAGCAGCAGCCCAGCCATGCCCCCGCCGAACACGACCCAGTACCAGGTCGGTGCCGGCACCCGTGCCGCTTGGGTCGGCGCAGCGACCGTCGCAGCGCTGGCAGGCGCTGCCGCGACTGCGGCCTGGCTTGCCGCCACAGCCGGTTCTTTGAGCTCGGCACTGGGTGGCTCTTGCAGCCCCCCGGCCTCCTTCGGCGGCTCTTGCAGGCCACCGGCCTCCTTCGGCGGCTCCTGCAGGCCCGAGGATTCGGCAGGCTGGGCGTCGCTGCTGCTCAAGGATCCACCCGCCTGGACCAGACCGGTGGTGTCCTCGACGGCCACAGGCGCCGTCGTCGAGGTGTACATCAGGGCGAGTATCGCGACGATGGCGATCGCCGGCAGCAAGGAGACGAACAGCTGGCCAATCACTTGGCGCTTGGGCAATGTCGGATCGCTGAAAGCGCCCAACAAGCCCGTCAGCGCATTGCCGCCGCGCGAACTCAAGGCCTTTGACAGTGGCGGCAACGGCACCAGTCGATCGCTCTCGGCCAGCGGCGGGGCCAGGTGTGGCTTGAACTTGGCCAGCACGATGACGTAGGCGACGTACAAGCCGGCGAGCATGATGCCGGGAAAGAAGGCGCCGGCATAGAGCTTGACGACCGACACGCCGGCGGTGGCGCCGTAGACGATCAGCAGCACCGACGGTGGGATCAGGATGCCCAGGCAGCCCCCCGCGGTGATCGCCCCGGCAGCCAGCCGGATGTCATAGCCTGCGCGCAGCATCGCCGGCAGCGCCAGCAACCCCATCAGCGTGACCACCGCGCCGACGATGCCGGTGGCGGTGGCGAAGATCGCGCAGGTGACGATGGTCGCCACTGCCAGCGCCCCGGGCACGCGCGCCAGCGACAGGTGCAGGCTCTTGAAGAGCTGCTCGATCAGGTTGGCGCGCTCGACCAGGTAACCCATGAACACGAACAGCGGGATCGCGATCAGCACGTCGTTGGACATCACCGAATAAGCCCGCTGCACCATCAGGTCGAGAATCTGCTGCGTCGCGAGCGCCGGGTTCACGCTGCGGTAAGCGATCCAGCCGAAGAACATGCCCATGCCCATCAGCGTGAACGCGGTCGGAAAGCCCAGCATGATCGCCACCACGACCAATCCCAACATCAGCAGCCCCAGGTGCCCGAGGTCGTTATGGCTGAGGTGGCCATCGGCGAAATTGGCCCAGGGCGTGAAGACCAGCACCGTGGCGACAATCAGCGCCATCAGCGAAAAGCCGAACCAGAGCTCCTTGCGTATCTTCATGTCGAGCTCCGTTGGCGCACGACGAACTGGTCGAGCTTGGCGATGTCCTCGTCCTTCACGTGCACCATCTCCTTGAGCTTGTCGACATCGACTTCCTCGACGTCCTCAGCGCGCGACGGCCAGGCCCCCTGCTGGATGCAGATCACGCAGCGGATGATCTCGACGATGCCCTGCAGCAACAGGAAAGCCCCGGCCAGCGGCAGCATGATCTTGAAGGGATAGATCGGCGGGCCTTCGGCGGTGATGCTGGAATGCTCGTTCATCGCCCACGACTCGGCGGCGAAGTAGTAACCGGCATAGGTCATCGCGAACACGCCGGGGATGAAGAACAGGATGTACAGGATCAGGTCCAGGGTCGCTTGGGTGCGCGGCTCGAAGAAGCCATAGAGCACATCGCCCCGTACATGGCCGGCCTTGGCCAGCGTGTAGGCGCCAGCCATCATGAACAGCGTGCCGTACATCATGATCATCACGTCGAAGGCCCAGGCGTGCGGCTTGTCGAGCACGTAGCGCGAGAACACTTCCCAGCTGATCATGAAGGTGAGTGACACGATCAGCCACGAAAACGTCTGGCCAACGAAGGTGCTGATCTTGTCGACCGTGAGGAAAAGTTTTTGCATCGCGTGGTCCGCTCAAAAAAAAAGCCACCCGGTTGCTGCCGGATGGCTGTGCGAGGTCGGCGGAGGGCTTCAGCCCTTCTTGGCCTCGGCAGGCTTGGCGCCGAAGAAGTGGTTCACCGCCATGCGACGGCTGACGTAAGTGTCCTGGTCCCACTTCACGGTGCGCTCGGCGAAGGCCTTCTGCGACTCGACGATTTCCTTGAACAAGGGATTCTCGGCCGACTTCTTGGTCAGGATCTCGCTCCACAGCTTGAGCTGCAACTGCAGCACCGAATCGGGCGTCTTGTAGAACTTGACCTTGTCCTTGGTCTGCAGCTCGATGTAGTCCTTGGAATAGCGATCGATTGCCTTCCAAGACATGTCGGCCGACGAAGCCTCCACCGCGTTGGCGATGATCGCCTTCATCTTCGGTGGCAGCGCGTCGTATTTCGGCTTGTTGAACATGATCTCGAAGGTCTCTGCGCTCTGGTGGTAGCTCTGCAGCATGCACACCTTGGAGACATCGGGGAAGCCGAGGATGCGGTCCGAGGTGGCGTTGTTGAACTCGGCCGCATCGAGCAGGCCGCGGTCCATGGCCGGCACGATCTCGCCGCCGGGCAACGCGTTGACCGCAGCGCCCATCGCCGTGAACAAGTCGATCGCCAGTCCGTTGGTGCGGAACTTCAGGCCCTTGATGTCTTCCGCCTTGGTGACGGGCTTCTTGAA
>JBILYN010000364.1:0-4755 GCA_044377715.1 Aquabacterium sp. | reverse complement strand
CGGTGCGAACAATCCGTACCAGGAGTTCTCCTCCAGCCCGGAGAAGCCCTGCTCCTTGAAGGTCGCCACCTGCGGCAGGATGCCGATGCGTCGATCGCCCATGATGCCCAGCGACTTGAGCGCTCCGCTCTTGATCAGCGGCAACGCCGACGTGATGCTCGAGATGCCGATGTCGACGCGGCCGGCAGCGATGTCGCTGACGAACGAAGAGGCGCCCTTGTACGGAATGTTGACCAGCTTGATCCCGGCTTTTTCGAAGATGCGCTCGGCGATCAGCCGGGTCCCGGGGTCCGGGCTCGCAAAGGTTCGCTTGTCTGGGCCTTCCTTCATCACGACACCGACGAGTTCCTTGAGATCGTTGGCTGGCAGCATCGGCGAACCGATCAAGGTTGCCACGGGATAGGCAACCACCGTGATCGGCGCAAACGCCGTTGCCGTGTCGTAGGGAAGCTTCATGACGTGGGCGTTGATCGCAATGCCCGACACCGAGAGGACCAGCGTATGTCCATCGGGCGCCGCACGCGCGACGAAGCCCGTGCCAATCGAGCCGTTGCCGCCGGTACGGTTGTCGACGAGGACTGTTTGCCCCCACATCTCCTCCAGCGCTTTCGCTATCAAGCGGCCAACGGCATCGGTGCCGCCGCCAGCGCTGTAGGGCACGATGATCGTGACTGTCTTGGTCGGATGGAACGCCGACTTCTGTTCCGACAGGGTCCGCCCACCCGCGCCGATAGATTGCTTTTGTCCGATCGCCGGCTGGATCACCAGCGATCCCAGCAACAAGACAGTGAATGCGAAGAGATTTCGAGGTGTCACGGATCTCTCTCCTGGTTCCAGGTTGGTGTTGCGGGCTCAATACGCAGCGACTGCGATCACAGCGGTCGCTGCCCAGCAGGCGCCGCCGAGGTAGACAGCGACTCGACACCAGACGTCAACGAGCATCGTCGCCTTAAGCAATTTCCGAAAAAATAGGCAATTACCCTATTTCGACATATGAATCTGTCAGATCTTGTTTGATGCGGGTCCTGACCTTGAGTCGGTCGCCGAGCAGCGAGAATGTCGGTTCACACTTCAAGCGAGTTTCATCACCCATGAGCGCTTACGCCGACCTGCACCAACGCCATCAGCGCCTGCACCGTCTTTCTCATCTGAAATCAATTGCCCAATGGGACCAGTCGGCCAATATGCCGGCCAAGGGCAATGAGGCGCGCTCGTTGGCGTTGGCCGAAATGGGCGGCTTGCTGCATCAACTCGCGACCGAGCCTGCGCTGCAAGGCTTGCTCGAGCAGGCCGAGGGCGAGACGCTCGACGATGACCAGCGCGCCAATCTGCGCGAGATGCGCCGCGTCTGGCGCGCTTCGAACGCCTTGCCGCAAGCGCTGGTCGAGGCCAAGTCGCTGGCGACCTCGCGCTGCGAACATGACTGGCGCAGCCAGCGCCCGGCCAATGACTGGACGGGCTACCTGGACAACCTTCGCGAGGTTGTGCGACTGGCGCGGGAAGAAGCGCGCTATCTCGCAGACAACAGCGGGCTAGCACTCTATGACGCCTTGATGGACCAGTACGAGCCCGGCATGCGCAGCAACGAGGTCGATCGGGTTTTCGGCGAACTGCGCCAATGGCTGCCCGACATGGTCACCGCAGTGCAAGCCAGACAAGCGCAGCAGCAGACCTTGCAGCCGCAGGGGCCGTTCCCCAAAGCCGGTCAGCGCGCACTGGGTCTGGATGCGATGCGGCTGATGGGATTCGATTTCGAAGCCGGCCGGCTCGACGAGAGCGCTCATCCTTTTTGCGGCGGCGTGCCCGAGGATGTGCGAATGACCACGCGCTACCGTGAAGACAGTTTTCTGCCCAGTCTGATGGGTGTTATTCATGAAACCGGCCACGGTCGTTACGAGCAAGGCCTGCCGCGCGAATGGCTCGGTCAGCCCTTGGCTTCGGCTCGGTCGATGGCCTTGCATGAAAGCCAAAGCCTGTCCTTCGAAATGCAACTCGGCAGTCATCCGGCTTTTGCTGCGCTGCTGAAACCGCATCTGGTCAAACACCTCGGCGATCAGCCCGCTTTCGAGGAGGTCAATCTGCACCGCTTGCTGACCCAGGTCAGCAAAGGGTTGATCCGCGTCGACGCCGATGAAGTGACTTATCCAGCCCATGTGATCCTGCGTTATGAGATCGAGAGCGCGCTGATCGAAGGCCACATCGAATGCGAAGACATTCCGGCGCTATGGGATGCCAAGATGCTGGAGTTGCTAGACATCGACACCCGCGGGAATTTCCGCGACGGCTGCATGCAGGATGTGCATTGGAGCGCCGGACTGTTCGGCTATTTCCCCTGTTACACGCTGGGTGCGATGTATTCGGCGCAATGGTTTGCCAGCATGCGTCGCGAAATCCCCGGGCTCGATGGGCAGATCGCAGCCGGCAATCTGCAGCCGGTGTTCGACTGGTTGCACAGCAGGATTTGGAGTCAGGGTTCACGCTGGGAAACGCCCGAACTGGTGCGACGCGCCAGCGGCGAGACCTTGAATCCGGCTCACTTCAAGGCTCATCTGCAAGCGCGATACCTGGGCTGAAAGAGTGTTGGCGCTGCTCTTCGTTCGAGCCACGCAGCGACATCGCTGCTGAATCGGGATTGCCCGTCAGGCCTTGACAGAGGGTTTTCCGCTGACGGCCGGTCGAGACGGCTGGCATGATGCGAAGGGTCTGCCACCCCTGGGTTCGCGGGTTCGGGCCTTCAAGCCCAGTGACCACGAACCTGTTCAATCGCTGCTGGAACCTGCCCTCATGTCGCTTGCTGCTGCCCGGAAATTAGTTACTTGTCCTGATGATCTGGCTTTGGCCGATGAGCAAGGCGCCATCTCGTGGCGTCAACTCGATGGCCTTCTGAACCGGGCGACCAACGCCTTGCTGGCGCTGGGACTGCAACCCGATCAAAGGGTCGGTGTGTTTGCCCACAACAGCGCTGAGACGGTACAGGCTTACCTCGCGGGCCTGCATGCTGGGATCTCTTTCATCCCGATCAACTTCCACCTCACGGCCGAAGAGCTTGCCTACATCCTGACAAACTCCGGCGCCGCTTTGTTGTTCGTCGGCCCTGAAACTGCTCAGGTCGGACTGGCCGCGGCGGCCATGGCCGGCGTGCCGCTGGTGGTCGGTTGGCGTACCGACTCGGCGGGCTTGACACCCTGGCAAGACTTCTTGGCGGGCGGCCAGGATGTGGAGCCGCCGACGCATCAAGCCCCACGCCCCTACCTGCACTACACCTCAGGCACCACCGGTCGACCCAAAGGCGCTGTGACGCCGCCAAACATGTTTCCGGCCACGGCGACCGTCGCTGAGTTTTTCCAGGCGCTGCGCGAACAGGTCGCGCTGGCTGCGCCAGGTCCCGGCCTGGCCGTCGGCCCGCTCTACCACACCGGCCCTTTGGGGTCGATCCGCCAATTGGGCGGTGGCAAGCCCTTGGTGACGGTCAGGCGCTTCGACCCGGAGACGGTGCTGGCGACCATCGAACACCGCCGTATCAGCAGCGTGCTGATGGTGCCGACCCATTTCCAGCGGCTGTTGGCCTTGCCTTCCGAAGTGCGGGCGAAGTTCGATGTCGCTAGCCTGATCGCGATTGCCCATACTGGCGCTGCGTGCCCCAGAGATGTCAAGCAGGCGATGATCGACTGGGTCGGACCTGTGCTGATGGAGGCTTACGGTGCCACCGAGTCAGGCACCACCAACACGATCACCTCGCTGGAGTGGCTTCGCAAACCCGGATCGGTGGGCAAGACCTTGCCGCCCTTCGAGTTGCTGGTGATCGGCGAAGACGGCGCTGAATTGCCGCAGGGCGGTGCGGGTCAGCTCTATTTTCGAGACACCACCGGTCGCGGCATCGTCTTCCACAACGACCCGGAGAAAACCGCCGCCGCGCACCTGCGCCCTGGTGTTTTCACGCTGGGCGAGGTGGGTTATGTGGATGAGGACGGCTACGTCTTCATCACCGACCGTGTCTCAGACATGATCGTCAGTGGTGGGGTGAATATCTACCCGGCCGAGGCCGAACAGGTCCTGATCCGCCACCCGGAAGTGGCCGACCTGGCGGTGATCGGCGTGCCCCATCTCACGATGGGCGAAGAGGTCAAGGCCTTGATCGTGGCGCGCGACCCGGCCCGGCCGCCGTCGCTCGAGTTGCTCGATGCCTTTGCCCGCCAGCACCTGGCCGGGTTCAAATGCCCAAGGTCTTATGACTTGGTCGCTGACATCGGCCGCAACGCCATGGGCAAGGTCAACAAGCGCGACCTGAGGCGCCCGTACTGGCCCACTGAGCGAACCATTGGGGGCTGAACTCGGGTAGGTCTCGGGGCGGCAAGCAAGGCCTTCTTGCGCGCCACCGGTTCATGCCCTGCGGCCAGACCGGGCGGCCAGCGCGGGCACCCGTTCTGGCGGACTGACCCGCTTTCTGGCTTCGACGGACTCAGTCCAGACTGAGGTTCATCGGCTTGACGATGTCGCCCCAGCGCTTGGTGTCTGCCCTTACGGCCGCTGCAAAATCTTCCGGGCTTGCCGATGGGTCTGGCAACTCGCCAGCTGCCTTCCATTTCTCGACCAGACTGGGCACCGCCAACGCCGCCACGATCGCAGTGTGCAGCTTGCGTATCACCGGCTCCGGTGTGCCGGCAGGCGCCATCACCGAAAAATTTGCATAAGCCACCAGCTGCGGGTAGCCCGCCTCCACGAAGGTCTGCACGCCATCCGGAATGATCGAGCGCT
>JBILYN010000363.1:0-4759 GCA_044377715.1 Aquabacterium sp. | reverse complement strand
CGCATCGGCACCGATGGTCTTGGTGGATTATCGTGTTGTTCGGCATGGTAGCTAATATTGCGATGAATATTGGAATCAATGGGTTTCTGGGCAAGTTGTTCTCGGTGAGTTCCCCGCCGTGGTTTTATATGTTTGCTTTGGGTGCCTGGTTGTCTACGAGGTCAGACTGGCAGAGGAATTTGATGCGCCTGAACCTGGGCTGGCTGCTGGCGCTCTATGCTGCCGCCGCGCTGATGGGTTGGTATGCTGGCGTGCGTGTGACAGGGAATGAAATTAACCCAATATCGTATTTAATTTTAGCGCTTTTAATATTCCGCTTGGCGTACTGTCAACCACAGTTATCCGATCGCTTGTTGAGGCGCAATGATATTTCTTATGGCGTATATATCTACCACATGCCGGTGTTGAATATATTTCTCTTTCTCGGCATCAGCGGCTCGTTTTGGTCAGTGACAGCGGCATCGCTCATCAGCCTTGCTCTGGCGGTCGCATCTTGGCACTTCATAGAGCGGCCGGCGCTGCGGCTCAAGAAGCTGGCATTGCGCAACTATTAATTTATAACATTCGTTCACGAGATGACCATCCTCAAGAGCAGTACTTATCAAATATGCAGTCACTGCATCATGGACACGACCGACCCGAATATTCGGTTCGACGTCAAGGGTGAGTGCGATTACTGCAACAATTTCGCTGCCACCATTGCACCAAATTGGCATACGGGTGCCCGCGGCGAGACCGAGTTAATGCAGTTGGCCGACAACATACGCGCTGAAGGCAAGGGCAAGGATTTCGACTGCATCATCGGTTTGAGCGGTGGTCTGGACAGTTCTTATGTCACCTACGTGGCCAAGGAAAAAATGGGTCTGCGGCCCTTGCTGTTCCATGTCGATGCGGGTTGGAACACCGATCAGGCGGTGGGCAATATTGAGAAACTGGTCGACGGCTTGGGGGTGGAGTTGTACACCGAGGTCATCAACTGGGAAGAGATGAAAGACCTGCAGGTGGCTTTCTTGCGTTCGCAGATTCCTGACCAGGATTTGCCGCAGGACGCGTCCTTTTTCTCTTCACTCTACAAGTTTGCGCGCCAGCACCGCATCAAGCATGTGATCACGGGCTCGAATCTATCGACAGAATGCTGCCGTGAACCCGAGGAGTGGGGCGGCTACCTTGGCATCGACAAGCTGTTGTTCGGCGACATACACCGACGCTTCGGCAAGCGGCCGTTGGAGACTTTTCCTTTGGTCGACATCCTGGTCTACAAGGGTTATTACCAGCGCATCTTGGGCATGAAGGTCAACAAGCCGCTGGACTTGGTGCCCTTCGTCAAGAAAGATGCCGAAGATGAGTTGCAGCGCCGCTTTGGTTGGCAACGCTTTCAGCACAAGCACCATGAGTCGCGTTTCACGCGCTTCTATGAAGACTACTGGCTGCCGCGCAAGTTCGGCTTTCACAAGCGGCGCGCGCATTTCTCCAGCCTGATACTCACTGGCCAGATGACCCGCGCTGCCGCGCTGGAGCGTATTGCCACGCCTGAGATGGACGAGCACTTCTTGCGACAGGAGTTTGAGTACGTCGCGCACAAGCTCGACCTGACGGTGGCTGAGTTGCAGCAGATCTTCGACGGCGAGAACAAGACTTACCGCGATTACCGTAACAAGCGCTGGGTGATTGGCTTTGGTGCCAACGCGATGCGCTGGCTGGGTCTGGAGAAAAGGTATTTCCGATGATCTGCGTGGTTGATTACGGCGTTGGCAACATCCAGGCATTCATGACCATGTTCAAGCGCCTCGATTTGCCGGCAACCCGGGCGCAATGCGCTGCCGACCTGGCTGGCGCGACCCGATTGATCCTGCCGGGCGTCGGGGCATTCGATCCGGCCATGCAGCGTCTCAATCAATCCGGGATGAGGCCTGCGCTCGAGGTGATGGTGCTGGGTCAGCAGGTGCCCGTGCTGGGGGTGTGCGTTGGCATGCAGATGCTGGCCACCGGCAGCGACGAGGGGCAATTGCCGGGTTTGAATTGGGTGCCGGGTCGGGTGCGCTCGTTTGAGTCCAATCCTTTGGCTGCTGCGTTGCCGATGCCGCACATGGGGTGGAATGATCTCGCCGTCAAGCCCGGCAGTCGCTTGTTCGGCGGCTTTGAACCGGACCCGCGTTTCTACTTTCTGCATTCATACTACTTCGACTGCGACGACGACGCCGATGTGGCTGCCACGGCCGAGTACGGGTTGAATTTTGACTGCGTGGTGTCGAAGGGGCACATCCACGGCGTGCAGTGTCACCCTGAAAAAAGTCATCACTTCGGCGCCGCTTTGCTGAAGAACTTCGCGGTACTTTGACCCCATGCTGCGCCCTCGCATCATTCCCTGCCTGTTGATTCACAAGGGTGGCCTGGTCAAGACCCAGGCCTTCAAGGCACCCAAGTATGTTGGCGACCCGATCAACGCGGTCAAAATCTTCAACGAGAAGGAAACCGACGAACTCGTGGTGTTAGACATCGACGCCACCGTCAACCGCGTCGAGCCGAATTACGGCTTGATTGCGAAGTTGGCCGCGGAATGCCGTATGCCGCTGTGCTACGGCGGCGGCGTCAGCACAGCCGAACAGGCTGCGCGCATCATCGACTTGGGTGTCGAGAAGGTGGCGGTCAGTGCTGCCGCGGTGGCCGACCCCTCGCTGCTGACACGCATCTCTGAGGCGATTGGCCGCCAGAGCGTGGTCGCAGTGATCGATGTCCGCCGCAAGACTGGGCTGTTTGCCAAAGGCTATGAACTGTGCACGCACAACGGCAAGACGGTTCACAAGCTCGACCCCGTGGCGTTCGCCAAGACCCTGCAGGAGGCTGGCGCCGGCGAGATCGTGGTCAATTCGATCGACCGCGATGGCGAGATGTCGGGCTATGACCTGGCGCTTGCCAAGCAGCTGCATGCTGCGCTGCGTGTGCCCTTGACCGTGCTGGGTGGCGCGGGCTCGCTCGACGATGTCAAGGCGCTGCTCAGCGCTTGCGGTTTGGTCGGCGCTGCAGCGGGCAGCCTCTTCGTCTTCAAGGGAAAATACCGCGCAGTGCTGATCAACTACCCTACACCGCAGCAGAAAGACGAACTCTGCCGGGCCTCGCTGGCCGCATCCCGTGTCTGAACCGAGTCCATCCATGTTCAATAACAAGACCCTCCTGATCACGGGAGGCACAGGCAGTTTCGGCAACGCTGTGCTGCGCCGCTTCCTCGGTTCCGACCTGCGTGAGATCCGCATCTTCAGCCGCGACGAGAAGAAGCAGGACGACATGCGCAAGCGCTATGGCAGCGCCAAGCTGAAGTTCTACATCGGCGACGTGCGAGATTCCCGCGCTGTGGCAGCTGCGATGAGAGGCGTCGACTATTGCTTCCACGCTGCCGCGCTCAAGCAGGTGCCTTCGTGCGAGTTCCATCCGATGGAGGCTGTTCGCACCAACGTGCTGGGCACCGAGAACGTGCTGGAAGCGGCCATCGCGGCGGGCGTCCAGCGTGTGATCTGCCTGAGCACTGACAAGGCCGTCTACCCGATCAACGCGATGGGCATTTCCAAGGCGATGATGGAAAAGGTGATGGTGGCATCGTCGCGCAACCTTGAAGGCACGGCCACCATCATCAGCGGCACACGCTACGGCAATGTGATGGCTTCGCGTGGCTCTGTGATCCCGCTCTTTGTCGAACAGGTCCAGGCGGGCAAGCCGATCACCATCACCGACCCCTTGATGACGCGTTTCATGATGACGCTCGATGATGCGGTCGAGTTGGTGCTCTACGCGTTCAAGCACGGCAACAACGGCGATATTTTTGTGCAGAAGGCGCCGGCTGCCACGGTCGATGTGCTGGTGCAGGCCCTGCTGAGCTTGCTGGGCAAGCCCGATCATGAGGTGCGTGTGATAGGCACAAGGCATGGCGAGAAGCTCTATGAAGCGCTGCTGAGCCGTGAGGAGCGCGCCGCGGCCGAGGATCTGGGCGAGTATTTTCGGGTGCCGCCGGATGGCCGCGACCTCAATTACGGCAAGTTCGTCGAGCAGGGCGAGGCACGGATCAGCAGCAGCGAAGACTACAACTCGCACAACACGACCCGTCTTGATGTCGCGGCGATGAAGGCTTTGTTGCTGAAACTCGATTTCATGCAACGCATCTCGCGCGGCGAGCATGCCGCTGCGGAGGATTGAGCCCATGCGCATTGCGATCACTGGGGCGTCGGGTTTCGTCGGCAGGAACTTGCGTTGGCGACTGCAGGAACTGGGCTACGGCGATGTGCGGCTGATCTCGCATCGCGTCAGCGACAGTGAGTTGATTCAGCAGTTGCAGGGACTGCAGTTCGTCTTTCATTTGGCGGGCGTCAACCGGCCGCAGGATCCGAGCGAATTCGACGATGGCAATGCCGACTTCAGCGTGCGTTTGTGCGCCATTCTGGGCAGCCTGCCGAACCCGCCTGCGCTTGCTTTCGCGTCGTCGACGCAGGCCATGCTGGACAACAGCTATGGCCGCAGCAAACGAGCCGCTGAAGACATTTTGCAACACTACAGTCGGCAGTGCCGTGTACCGGTCTATATTTTTCGACTGACCAACGTGTTCGGCAAATGGTGCAGCCCGAACTACAACTCCGTCGTTGCAACCTTCTGCCACAACATCGCGCGGGGCTTGCCGGTCACTGTCAACGACCCGAATGGTGCGCTGCGCCTGGTCTACATCGACGATGTCGTCAATCAGATGCTGGCGCTGCTCGATGCGCCTGTGGCTGTC
>JBILYN010000362.1:0-4769 GCA_044377715.1 Aquabacterium sp. | reverse complement strand
CGACGCGCTCACCGCGTCGACGCCAGCCTATCTGTGGCTGGTCAGCGAGGGCAACCAGCGCAGCCAGCAGATCGCTGCCGGCCGCGCCTATGCGCGCATCAACCTGGTCGCCACTGCCGCCGGGCTGGCGCTACACCCCAACGAACAGGCGCTGCAGGAGTTTGACGCGGTGGCCGAGCCCTACCGTGCGATCCACGCCTTGCTGGATGCGCCGCAGCCCGGCCACACGGTGCAGATGCTGGCGCGGCTGGGTTATCTGCCTGCCGGCACGGCGCCGCGCCCACCCGCGCCGCGGCGCGGCTTGGCGCGGCAGTTGGCGGCGTGACAGCGAGGGAGACAGCCTGACACCGCCCGCTCTGCCTGTTACGTCTGTTACGCCTGTTACGCCTGACGCCGCCGCCGCCCAAGACCCGCTGGCCTTCCAGTTGCTCAACGAGCTTGGCATCATCGACCAGTTGGCGCAGAACCGCGCCGCCAAGCTGCTTGGGCCTGCGCTCAACCTGTCGCAGTTCGTGGTGCTCAACCACCTGACCCGGCTGGGCGGTGAGCGCTCGTTGGTGCAGATCGCCGGTGCGATCCAGGTCAGCAAAGGCGCGATGACCAACACCGTGGCGCGCTTGCAGGCCAAGGGCTTGCTCGATGTGCAGCCCGACCCGAACGACGGCCGTGGCAAGCAGGTGCGCCTGACCGCTGCCGGCCAGGCCGCGCGCGCGCAGGCAGTGGCCCAGCTGGCAGAGGGCTTGGCCGAACTCGCTGCGCTGGCGAGCGAAACCGAACTGCGCGATGCGCTGGGGGTGATGCGCCGGCTGCGGGTCTGGCTCGACAGCCACCGCTGAGCCGGCGCCCAGCGAGCGCCTGCGCGGCCGGCAGCGCGCCGATTGGCGAGGGAATTCGGCGCCCGCCTGCAGCCGCAGCAACGTGGAGATGCTGCGGATCGCGAACCGGACCGCCGCCGCGGGTTGTCGTCGCATGTGAGCGTCGTAGCGGCAAAGCGCTTCGACAACCGGGTCGGTGGGCGAGGGCTGATCCGCGATGACAGGCTGCAGGCGAGGTACGACCAACAAGGCATTGAGCAGCATTTCCCGACGCCACCGTGACGAAAACTTTGTCCGGTCGTCAGCCCTCAGCCCTTGACCCAACCGGCAAGCCGAACTCGCTCCACCACCATCATGTGGGGCACAGTGAGCGCGGCCAGACCGACGAAGAGCACTTGCGCGAGCCGCAGATCGAGCGGCTTGTCACCCGAACAAGCGACTGCAATGGCGACGCCGACCACCGTGGCGAGCATGGGCCAGCAAACAATGCGCAGCAACTGGTGCAAGGTTTCGGCCCGTGAGTAGTCACGCGTTCTGAGCACATGACGTGCGCTGTGCATGCCACAGAAAAACAGCGTGAATCCGATCAGCGGAGGCGAGAAGGTGAGCAGCGCGGCGAGTGAGACCAGTTCGATGCTGCGTACCCAAGCAGTCCGCAGGCCGAGAATCGCTGCGACGCCTATGGCGGCAACCCAGGGCCAGGCTGCCACATGCAAGACGTCGACGATTGCCTGCGCCGCTGGCAATCCGACCAGAAAAGCGAACAGTTGCAACACCTCTGTCGCGTGCAATGCCAGCGGGCAGAGGATGACGGCACCACCATACAGTGTCCTCTCAAGCAAATGTGGCTTTGCCACTTTGCTTGATCCCCACGGGGGGCGGTCGGCTTCGGCCGGCCTTGGGACGCTCAGCAGCGCCGGAGTTTCGCCCGCAGGATCACCGGAGAAATGAAATGCCGAGATCAACAGGAATGCCACCAGGAAGGTGCCCGGCGCGAGCCACCACAAGAGCAGGACCGACGCTGCGACCGCAAAGTAAGCGATCGTGAACAAGCTCCAGCCCCGCAGCGACCGGATGCCACCGAGTTGCCCCGCATAGAGGACGTCCAGCGCGCCATGCGGAACGCCCAACACCAGGATCACCGGCGACAACATCACGAGTTGAGCCTGGGCGCTGAGAGGCGGCAACCACAGGCAGGCCAAAACCGTCAGCCAGGCCAGTGCACTGAAGGCAAGTCCTTGCTGGGCGAGGCTAGTGGGACTGCCAATGCGATTCTGTGGCATCGCTTCGCCTTCGGGCACGCTCAAGCCTGATCGCCGCCGCTGTTGACCCGGGGAACTCACGCCATGCCCTCGATCCCGCTGACCCGGCCGCGCCGCCGCGCCAGGGCGATCAAGGCGCACACGAAGGGTGCCACAGGCATCGCGGCGATGACGTGTAGGCTGTCAACCACGCCGGCACGGCCGCTCAGGAATCGAATGACGTGCTCCGGCTCAGTGCGGCTGAACAGCGAGAAGAAAAGCGATGCGCCTCGGCTCGGTTCTGTCCGCAACACCTCAAGGAAGATTCGGTCCATCCAGCGCAGCGGCCATGGATCGGGCCGGTGCGCTACCGGCCGGCCCTTGCTCACCAGCGCACGCGCGCATTCGCTGGCCCATTGCTGGATGCGCTGGTATGCATAACCTGTACTGGCGCGTGCACCACCGGCCATCACACCGACCTTGACGCAGCCCGGGTGCCTTTGTCTTGGGGTGTCGATCAGGCCCATCGGCAAGATCCCTTGTTCACGGCGTAGCGTGGTGAAGGGTGCGGCGCCGACTCGCTCGGCGATCGCTGCCTCAAGCCAGGGGGCGAGCGCCCGAGGCTCGAGCGGCGCAGCTCCGAAGACCGTCACTTCCACCAGCGCGCGCGTCGACGAGATGGGCAACAAGTAGACGAATGCGACATGGCGCGGATCCGGTGCCAGGAAGTTCATCAAGTCCAGCGAAGACGGGTCGAAGACAGCCGCACTGCATTCGATCTCCTGCCCGTAGAACGATTGCCAAAGGACGGCCCCGTCACGTCGCGGGCTTTGCGAAGGGCGTGTGTCCACGACCGAACGCGCGGTCACCTCGCCCGCGTTGCTGCGCAAGCGCCACACGTCACCGCTGAGGCTGGGCTCGCCAACGACCGAGGCCCCCAACCTCAACTCGATCTTCGGTTGTTGGGCAATCGCGCGCTGGGCCATGGCGTAGAAGTCTCGGGCGGCCAGCATCTGGTAAGGCGTCGTGCCGCAGTCGAGAGAAACGCTCAGGCCGCCGTGCACGAGCCGCATCGATTGCCAGCTCTGCTGGACGGGGCATTGCGCCGGGGTGCGGTGATCGTTCCAATAACACCACGTGCGGTCGTTTGTGTACTCGGTGCGAGGCTCGATCACGAGTGTTCGGGGGCAGCGCTCACCATGCGCCGCGAGAGCCACCGCCAAACTGAGTCCTGCGCACCCTCCGCCGAGGATGACCAGGTCGAAATCTTCAGACACGAGGTCTCTCGAGCACCGTCTCGGCGCCGAAGAAACGGGACAGCGCCGCATGCAAGGTCTTGTCGTGGCATCGCGATCGCACCCAAAAATGGACTTGAAACGGGGCCGAGAGCAGCGCCCGCAAGGTCACCAGGCTCTTGACTCGACGCGGCACGACGGTACGGCCCAGCCAGTACGCATTGGCACGCTGTCGCAGTCGCGTCCCGATGGCGCGGTAGACGCTCGCCGCGATCAGGATGCTGCAGCGCGCTCCTATCGGCAGGTGGGCCAGTCCCGCTTCGCCGCTGACGTAGTAGCGATCAGCGACATCGAGCAGTTGGCCGATGCAGGCTTGCAGGCGCGGTTGCAGCGTCGGCGCGGGATCGACCAAGGCCTGCGGTTCGAGGTCGCCGATCATTGTTGCTGGAAGGTATCTGCGCCCGACTGCCGCATCAGCAGCGACGTCGCGACAGATGTTCGTTAATTGCATCGCGATGCCGAGATCTACGGCGTGGCGCAACGCGGCCGGGTCGTCGGATCCCATCATCCGGCACATCATCGCGCCGACAGTCCCGGCCGCTTGGTAACAGTAGCGAAGCAACTCGCCCTCGTCGGCGATGTGGACGGGGTCCAGATCCGACGTGATCCCGTCGACGAAGGTCAAGATCAGCGCGGGCTCTATACGACACTCGCTCATCAATGCGATCGCGTCAGCCACGACCGGGTTCTCCGAGAGGCCGCTGGCAATTTCTTGCGCGACGAGCGCGAGTGCTGCACGAGGATCCTGGCCCGCGCAGCTTTCGTCTGCGAGGTCGTCGACATAGCGGCAAAACCCGTAGAGACGTGTGGCGCGTTCAGCATGAGCTGACGCCATCCAGTGGCGCGACCAGTGGAAGCTCTTACCCTTGCTCGACAGCGCGAGGTTGGCGCTCTGCAACGCTGATTCTGGGCTGGGTGCAGCGCCATAAAGTGAAGGGATCGGCACCGCAGGCACGAGCGCATCCATGACCTTGGCCGAACACAGTACGCCCGGTAGTCCGGCCCCCGGATGCGTTCCGGCGCCGACGAGGTAAAGGTTGCGAATGCCTTCAGCCCGGTTGTGGAAACGGAACCATGCCGATTGGCGGAACAGCGGCGCCACCGAGAAGCCTGCGCCGTGGGCGCTCAGATAGTCGCTGCGAAAATTCTCTGGCGTCATGTAGAAGTCGCTAGTGATGCAGGCTTCCAGGCCAGGCAGGATCGTGTTGGCCAGCGCGGCAACGATGCGCGACTGCAGTTGCGGCCCCTCGACCGCCCAGTCGACCGCGCCCTTCAGGTTGGGCACGGGACATAGCACGTAGAAACTGTCGCAGCCCGCCGGTGCGAAGCTGGGATCGGTCGCCGTGGGGCGATGAAGATAGAGCGAAAAATCCTCTGACAGGATCTTGTCGTGGAAGATGTCGGCCAGCAACTCGCGG
>JBILYN010000361.1:0-4778 GCA_044377715.1 Aquabacterium sp. | reverse complement strand
GTGCGATCCGGTCCTCGACCGTGGCGTCGCTGCCGCCCTTCCACTGCAGGATCTGCAGCACCACGCCGGCCGCATCGCGCGGCCGCAGCACCACTTCGTCGCGATTGCTGAACTCGTCGCGCAGGGGGATCTTGTAGCCCTTGCCTTCGACGTCCTGAATGAACTCCTCCAGGTTGTCGACTTCTAGCCCCATGTGATGCAGCCCCTCGCCGTGCTTGGCGATGTGCTGGTTGATGAAGCCGTCTTCTTCCAGCGACTGCACCAGCGAGAGCACGTTCTCGCCGATCTGCATGTAGGCGACTTTGACCATGCCGGCTTTTTCGCGCAGTATTTCGGTACGGATGTGAACGGCGTTGAGCAACTTGACGTACTGCTCGGTTGCCTGGGCGACGTCGCGCACGGCGATCGCCACATGATCGATTCTCTTGATACTGGCCATGATCTTCTCTCTTCGGTCTTGGATCCGGGCAGTTTATGCCGACGCCGCCGAGAGGGTGAAGCCGCTCCTCAGTGGCTCCTGATCTCCAGAGCCCGAACCACCGGCGCAGGAAGTAAGGCCTGCCAAGGGCGAGGCACACTGCGCACCACCGCCCGGTGCGGCGGAGCTGGGCCAAGCTGCTCAAGCGGGTGTTCGCGATCGACATGCGGCACTATCCGAACTGTGGCGGCGAGCTGGAGATCACTGCGGCCATCCTGCGGGCCGTTTGTGCCTGGCGAGGAGTCGGGCCACTGGACCGGCGCGCCCCGCAAGAGGCCTGACGCTGCCCAAGGCTGTTCAAGCGACCCGGCGACCAAGCGGTTGGAGTCGGCTGAATCCGAGTGTTTGCAGGATCGATGGGATCGGCCTAGCGACAAGGGATGAGCCGCAGACAGTGCCTGAAAAAACGCTTTCGGTGGCGCTGTCAACGCTCAACAGAACTCAGCCACCTTCAATGACTGACTTGACGCGTGTCGGATGCCCTGTTCGGGGTGCCAAGGGGAAGGCAAAAGGGCGTTTGAAGACACTGTCCTCAATCTGTCTTCAGGCCATGGTCGGGCACCAGCACCATGCCGCCGGCCAGCAGCAGGGCCCTCGCCGCCCAGACGCGGCCGTCCAAGGTCTCGCGGTACAGGCGCCAGGCCAGCACGGCGGTGAACAGGGCTTCCAGTGTCAGCATCAGCGACGCGCCGGTGTCGCTGGTGTGTTGCAGCCCCAGGCCAGCGCCACCGGGCCGCTGACTGCGCCGAAGCCCGCCATGGCAGCGAGCCGGGGCAGGTCGGCGCGCTGCAGGCGGGCTTTGCGGTCGATGCGCTGGCGCGACAGCAGGCCGACGGCTGCGGCCGCGGCATAGCGCAGAGCCGCCGTGCTGAATGCCCGGAGCCCGGCGCCGAACTGCTGCGGCTGCGGCGCGCTGACGCCGAAAGGCGTGGCCACCAGCAGCGCCAGCAGGCCAGCTCGCAAAGCGGGCAGGGTCCGGAAAGACGGCCCTGCGGGCTTGCCGCTCACTTGACCGTGAAGCGCACCGTGATGGCCTTTCTGGCCGAGGTGGTCAGCGCAGCGACGACCTTGGCGCCGGCTGCGAGCTTCACGCCCTTGGCTTCCAGCTTGTCGCCTGCAACCGCGAGATCGGCCTCGGTCTTCTCGCTGCCCTTGAGCACCGTCAGCCTGCCCGTCATGCCCGTGGGCGGTATCGGTTTGCCATGGTCTTCGATGTAGATCGCGACGCCGCCAGGTGTGCCGACCAATTCGAAACCCAGGTCGCTGGCCATCGCCACCACACCGCCGTGCCGGGCCTTGGCGCCGCCATGGGCCAGCGCCATGTTCAAGGGCAGTGTCGACAGACCCAGCACGCTCAGGGCGGTCCACACGGTCAAACGCTTGCTGATCATCATTTCGTTCTTCCTCAAGCTTGCGGCGCATTGGAACAGGCGGCGCCGCACGGCCTTGTCGTCAACTCAATAGGACTCTTGGGCGCTGCTTGTGGCCTGCGGCGGACTGTCCTCAGGCCGGGTCAGCTGCGCCGTCGCCTTCTCGCCGAACAGCGCGTACAGCACGGGCGTCAGCAGCGTGTCAAGCAGCGTCGAGCTCACCAACCCGCCAAAGATGACCACCGCCACCGGGTGCAGGATCTCCTTGCCCGGCGCGTCTGCTGCCAGCAGCAGCGGCGTCAGCGCGAAGGCTGCCACCAGCGCGGTCATCAGCACGGGGGTCAAGCGCTCCAGCGAGCCGCGCACGATCATGGCGTGCCCGAAGGCTTCGCCCTCGAACTTGCACAGGTTGATGTAGTGGCTGATCTTCAGGATGCCGTTGCGTGTGGCGATGCCCGCCAGCGTGATGAAGCCCACCATCGATGCCACCGACAGGCTCACGCCCGCGATCCACATCGCCACCACGCTGCCGATCAGTGCCAGCGGGATGTTGGCCATCACGATGCCGGCTAGCACCACCGACTGGTAGCGCGAGTACAGCACCAGAAAGATCATCGCCAGCGACACCAGCGACAGGCCGGCGATGAGCCGCGTGGCCTGTTCCTGCGCCTGGAACTGCCCTTCCAGGCTGATGAAGTAGCCGGTGGGCAGCGGCTGCGCCGCGATGACCGCGCGCAGGGCGGCGATGACCTCGCCCATGTCGCGCCCGTCGGTGTTGGCGTACACGACGATGCGCCTGCGGCCGTTCTCGCGGCCGATCTGGTTCGGCCCGTCGGTCTCTTCCACCGTCGCGATGCTGGATACCGGCACGCGGCCGGCCGGCGTGTCGATGAGTGTGCGCGCCAGGTCCTGCGGGCTGCGCTGCTGGTCCGGCAGGCGCAGCACCAGTTCGTAGCGGCGCGGGCCGTCGACGATGTCCGCACCGTGCGCACCCTCGGTCAGCGCCTGCAGCACGCGGATCGCCTCGCCCGGGGCAAGGCCCATCTGCGCCGCCTTGCGGTGGTCCAGCCGCACGGTGATCTGCGGGATCAGCACCTGCTTCTCGACCGTCAGGTCGACCAGCCCCGGCACGGCCGCCAACTGGCCGCGCAGTTGCTCGGCCAGGCCGCGCAGCGTGTCGGTGTCGTCGCCGAACACCTTGAGCGCGATCTGCGCGCGCACGCCGGAGAGCAAGTGGTCCAACCGGTGGCTGATGGGCTGGCCGATGGCCACCTGGGCCGGCAGCGTGGACAGGCGCTCGCGGATGTCGGCCATGACGGTCTCGCGATCGCGCGCCTTGCCGTCGCGGCGCTTCAGGTCGACGTCGATCTCGGTCGAGTGCACGCCCTCGGCGTGTTCGTCGAGCTCCGCGCGGCCGGTGCGCCGGCCCACCTGCGTCACCTCGGGCACCTGGCGGATGAGCGTTTCGGCCACCGCGCCGATGCGGTTGGCCTCGGCCAGCGCGGTGCCCGGCTGCATCACCAGGCCCAGCACCAGCGAGCCTTCGTTGAAGGCCGGCAGGAAGGCGCGCGGGAAGAAGGGCACGGTCGCCGCGGCGCCGACCACCGCCAGCACGGCCAGCGCGATCAGCCGCTTCGCGTGGCCGAAGGACCAGCTCAGCAGTCGCGTGTCCTGGCGCTTCAGCCACGCCACCAGCGGGCTGTCGCCGTGGTCCAGGCGCTTCATCGTCGGCAGCATGTACAGGCACATCACCGGCGTGACGGTCATCGACACCAGCATCGACGCCCCGATGGAGACGATGTAGGCGATGCCCAGCGGCGTGAACAGCCGCCCCTCGATGCCCGGCAGCGCGAACAGCGGCACGAAGACGAGCACGACGATGACGGTGGCGTAGACGATGCCCGAGCGCACTTCCACGCTGGCGCTGCGCACCACCTCCAGCACCGAGCGCGGGTTGCTGGCAGCTCTGTTTTGCTTCAGCCGCCGCAGGATGTTCTCGACATCCACCACCGCGTCGTCGACCAGCTCGCCGATGGCGATCGCCAGGCCGCCCAGCGTCATCACGTTGATCGACTGCCCCAGCCATTGGAAGACCAGCGCCGTGACCGCCAGCGACAGTGGGATCGCCACCAGCGAGATCACCGTCGTGCGCACCGACAGCAGGAAGGCGAACAGCACGATAGCGACCATGATGGCGCCGTCGCGCAGCGCCTCGGCCACGTTGCCGACCGAGGCCTGGATGAAATCGGCCTGGCGGAACAGCACGCGCGGCTCGGCCAGGCCCGGGGGCAAGCCGGCCTTCAGCTCGGCCAGCGCCGTCTCGATCTGCGCGGTGAGCTTCACGGTGTCGGCGTCGGGCTGCTTCTGCACGCTGACCACCACCGCCGGCTGGCCGTTGTAGCCGGCGTCACCGCGCTTGAGCCCGGCCGCGAAGGAGACGCTGGCCACCTGCTCCAGCAGGATCGCGCGGCCGTCCTTCCAGGCCACCGCGATGCCAGCGAGGTCTTCGGCGCGGTTGCTGCGGCCCAGGTGGCGAATCAGGTACTCGCGGCTGTTCAGGTCGATGAAGCCGCCGCCGGCGTTGCTGGCGTAACCCTTGATGGCCTGTTCCACCTGCGTGAGCGAGACGCCAAACTGCGCCATGCGCGCCGTGTCGGGTGCCACGCGCAGCGTGCGTACCTCGCCGCCGATGGGGATGACCTGCGACACGCCGGGGATCGACAGCAGCCGCGGGCGCAGCACGAAGTCGGCGTACTCGCGCGCCTGCATCGGCAGCGATGACAGCCCCTCGCCCGGCGAGTACGCCGGACGGTCCCCCGAGGGGACCGCAGCCGCCGAAGCCGAATGCAGGCGGCCCGGCGCCGGCTGCGTGGCCTCGATCTGCACCGGCAGCGCGACGAGCATGATCTCGCCCATGATCGAAGACACCG
>JBILYN010000097.1:0-14058 GCA_044377715.1 Aquabacterium sp. | reverse complement strand
GCGTTGCGGATCTTCCTGCCAGGCATCCTCTCGCCGCAGCCTGGCTTTGACGCCCGGCGTCAGTTCACCAGACCACTGCAGCTGGCCGTTCAGCAGCAGCTGCAAAGCCTGCTGAGTGGTGTCAACACCTGGCCCGTCCAACGCCATCGTCGAGGCCAGATCCGCAAACGCAGCAGCTGGCGGCGCCAACAATTCGGCACGGTGGGTCGACGGCGAGTCTGGCGTGTCTGGCAGCTGCGAGGCCGACTCAGACGCAGCGTGGCCAGCGGCGCGCCAAGGTGCGGCAGCCAACGCTGCTGGCGTCCGAGGATTGGCCGCAAACAACGGCGATCGACCCAGTGTGTCGCGCAGCGTCTGCAAGGCCTGGTCTGGCGTTTCCGCGACCGGCTGATCGGCGGCGGGCCAAGCCACCATGGCTGCAGACGCCTGATCGCCTTCGACCAGGCCGAATTGCTGCAGGCTTTGCAGCAACAGCAACAACTGCGGCGCCACCATGGCCGCCCGGTTGATGTTCGCGCCGGCAGCTGCGACCAGCTGATCTTCGGCCAGCTGGCGTCGCGCGCCTGTGGGATCGGGCGACGCCAGGGGCTCGGGCTGGACCCGCACCCCTTGAGCTTGCATGGCTGCCACCGGCAGCGACATCGCTCGCGGTGCGTGCGGGTCCAGCGTCACGGGTTGTACACCCACTGGCGCGCTGACATCGGCGGACTCAAGCCTGCGCGCGAGACCCGGGTCGATACCACCTGGAGACACGACTGGAAACATTAAACCAGTATACGCAGCGATACGGATCATCGGGCGCTGTTCGAACCATCGCGCAGCGAAGGCCGCGAGGTCTCAAAGCGCAAGCCATTCGCCAGTGTTGCAGTGCGCTGCCTTAGCAGACCACCGTCGGGCTAGCCACCGCCGTGGGCGCGCATGCAAACCGGCATGTAGAATTCTGTCAATTTTCTCTGCATCCCGGCAACCGCCATCTTGTGGCTGTGTTTCCCAGCGTGCCTGGGTGCAACCCAGGTCCCAGTTACATTTTTCTCAGCCGCCATCAGCCGCCATCAGCCACCATGCCCAAACAAGCCTCGTCGAAACTCAAAATCCTGGCTTGCCTACTGGCGACTTGGGCCTGGACCTCAGTAGCTGCCCAACCCATCGGTGCGCAGCTGACAAAGCTCTATGCTGAAAAGAATTGGGCCCAGGCGCTGACGCTGATCGAGACTGAATTGGGTAGCAAGCCGGCCGACACCCAGATGCAGATCCAGAAAGGCGTGGTGCTGACCAACCTGAACCGCTCTGCCGACGCGTTGGTGGTGTTTCGCAAGCTCACGGCCGAGCATCCTGAGTTGCCCGGTCCGCACAACAACGTCGCTGTCTTGCTGGCAGCGCGCGGTGATTTTGAAGAAGCCAGGCAGGCGCTGGAGCGCGCGATCCGCACCCACCCCAGCTATGCGACGGCACATGAAAACCTGGGCGATCTGTACTCGCACATGGCCGCTGAAGCCTACCGCAAGGCGCTGCGTTACGACAAGCAGGTCGCCAGTGCCAAGCCGAAACTGGCCTTGGTCGACGGGTTGACCAACGCCACCAGCGCCACCGAGCCGATCAAGCTCAAGACGGCAGCCGACATCACGGTTGCGCCGACCTCGCCCACCAAGCCGGTGGTCGCACCCGTCGCCTCAGCAGCGTTGGTGGTGCCAGCCAAGCCTTCGACGGTCGCACCACCGCCGGCAACCCCCGTCAAGCCAAGCACGGCATTGGTCAGCGCTCCAGCGTCGGCGGCGGTCGCCAAAGCGCCTGTCGCGCCGCCGTCAGCCCCGGCCAAGACAGTCGCCGTGGCGGCATCGGTCGGCAAGTCGCCTGCACTGCTGATCGCACCACCGGGTGCGGCAGCGGCAACCCAGGCGAAGCCTTTAGTGGCCCAAGCCGCCGCACCTGCGGCCGCATCGTCCAAGGCGATGATTGTCGAAAAAGCTGAACCTGACACCCGCGAGATCACGAATGCGGTCAATGCCTGGGCGGCGGCCTGGTCCAAGCGCGACCTCGACACCTACTTCTCATCGTACGCGGCAGACTTCAAAGGCAAGGCACCAAGCCATGCCAATTGGAAAGCCGACCGCCAGGCCCGCATCGGCTCGAAGCAGCGCATCGAGGTGACGGTCTCCGACCTGAAGGTCAAGTTCAAGGGCAACCTGGCCGAAGTCCACATGACGCAGAAATATGAATCCGAAGCGCTGCGCAACACCACGCCCAAGACCTTGACCCTGGAAAATGTCGGCGGCAAGTGGCTGATCCGGCGGGAGTCGGCCGGCCGATGAGGCAAACTCACGTGCCGCTGCAAAGAGAAGCCGGCGGATCGGCGCTCTACCCAACACCGACGCGACGCCGCCGGTGGCGAGGGCGGCACTGGCTCGGCTTGGTGGTGGTCTGTGCGGTGATTGCCGGCACCACCGCGATGACCCCGATCTCCAGCATCGCGCCTTGGCTGGCCATGGCCAACGCCAACTGGTCAACGCCAACACCCAAGCCTGCAGTTGAAGCTGCCAGCCGGCCTGCTGCGCCGCGCGCGCTGGACGACAGCCCAGAAGCGCGGTTGATGGCCGCCTACCAGGCCTCAGCCGATGGCCAGGGCGAGCTGGCGTTCCGGATGAGCCAGGACCTGCTGCGCGACTACCCGGGCTTCTCGCTAGGCCAATTGCTGCACGCCGACTTGTTGGCCAGCCGGGCCGGTCGGCCCAGCTTCCAGGGCGCACCGCTACAAAGCGTCGAGCCGACCAACGAGGACCTAGACACCTTGCGTGAAGAGTCGCGACGGCGGTTTGACGCGCTGCTGCGGCCACCCGCACCCGGCACGCTGCCACGAGAATTTGCCGCACTGCCCGCCAGCACGCGCCGCGCCATCGCGGTCGACGCGTCGCGGTCGCGTCTGTACCTGTTTGTCAACGGCCCCAAAGGTCTGACACTGGAGCGCGACTTCTATGTCTCGCTCGGCAAGGCCGGCGTCGACAAGAAAATTGCCGATGATCTGCGCACGCCACTCGGCGTGTATTGGATCACCAGTTCGCTGGCGGCCAACCAAATTGACCCGAGGCTGGGCAGCGCCGCGCTGGGCATCAGCTACCCCAACGCCTGGGACCGCAGCCAGGGCCGCAAAGGCAACGGGCTGTTCGTGCACGGGGTGCCTGAAGACACACTGGCGCGACCACCGTTCTCCACCGACGGCTGCCTGGCGCTGGCCAACAGCGACGTGCTCTACTTGGCCGACCGATTGGCCACCGTCGACACGCCGCTGGTGATCTCCAGGCAACTGTCATGGGTGTCTGCCGACACTCCGAGCCAGGATGCGGCCACCTTCCGACAGGCCTACGACGCCTGGGATGATGCGCGCCGCCGCGGCGATGCTCGGCAGACCAGCCTGTGGTATGACTCGACCGCCACCCGTGAAGAACCCGCAATGCGCAGCCAAGCGCCACGCCAGGGCCTGAGCCTGATCGGCTGGTACGGCGAAAGCGCACCGATGATGATCGTCACAGGTCAGCAAGACGGCGAGTCCGAGGCAGCGAAGTCCTTCGGCGTGAGGCAATACTGGATCCAGCGCGCTGGCCAGTGGCGCATCCTGTTCGAGGGCAAGGTCCCACCGCCGATCACCGCGATGCTGCGCGGCGCAACGCCTCGAAGCATCGCCGACGGCAAGAGCAACCGCTCAACGCTGGCCGCTGACAACAGCAAGGTGCGCGGCGGCGGCTGACTTCAGGCTGGATGACGCGGGGCGCGAGTGCTGGCCCCGAGCCGAACCTCAAGATCCATACACCCCGAACTGCGACAGGTTCAAACCAGGCTGAAGTGCGAGGTCGTGGATGTAGCTGGGCCGCAGCAAATCCAGGTTCAAGGACCCGGGCGCGCCCCCAAAGCTGCCGTCGACATCGCCGCGCAACACACCCACCAGACCAACATGGAGTTGTCCCACACCCGCTGCGCTGATCGCAGGTGGGACGCCGGGATTCAGGCCGACGCCTGGCGGAACAATCGCCTCATTGAAGAACATCCAAGCCGGATCGGGAGAAGCAAGACCGACCACATGCTTGAGCACGTTGATCGCGTCACTCAACTCGACCTTGCCATTGCCGTCGAAGTCGGCCGCATAGGTCTGGTAGGGTGAAAGCGGCTTGCCAGCGCCATTGACATCCAGGCCAACAATCATCTTGAGGATCGCAATAGCATCCTGCAGGTTCACCGCAGCGTCGACGGTGGCGCTCTCAGCAGCGGGGTTGGCGCGGCTGACGGTCAAGGCGACCGAGGTGTCGCTCAGATTCGCGAGACTTGCAGCACCGTTGGGGCCAGTCGTCGCGTTCTGGCCAGCGCCGCTGATGACAACACCGCCCAGCAGGTCATGCGCCTTCCAGCCATAAGCCAGCAAATCCAAGGAGATTCCGGCATCGAATATCCCGTTCATCATCGCGCTGGGGTCAGAGACATTGCCAGCCAGATCGATCTGCTGCACCCGTATATCGTCCCCTGCGGACGACGCTTTGTAGTTGCCGATCCAAGGGCCGCTGTTCAGGCTGTATTCAAGCTTGGCATTTGACTCGATGCCACTCAACGCGAGGCTGAAACTCGGATTCTTCCCGGACGCAGGCGTCGGGGTGATCTCTGACAAGATCGGCGCAGCGGGCGACACAGTGTCGATCGTGAAGACATAGTCTTTGGTGACAGTATTGCCAGCGGTATCGGTCTCGCGCAGGCTCACCGTGTGTCGCCCTTCGGTCAGCGCGACACTGTCGACCCAATTGGCGGCACCGTCCAGGCGGTAAGCAATCTGCAGTTCCAGCGCCGGCAGGTTGTCGGCACCTGCACCGACCAGAACCAACTCTGCTTCACTGCTGACGCGGTCTGTCGAACTGGAGCCGGTGTCGCGGGCCAGCGCCAGGCTCAGCGCGGGCGGCAAGGTATCGAGTACAAAATTGAAGACGCCACTACGGCTCGAGACATTGCCAGCCACGTCGGTCTGGCGCGCCAGGACCGCGTTTGCACCTTCCCTGGGTGTGAAGTTGTCCACCCATGTCTTGCCATTGTCTACGCTGTAGCTCAGCTTGGCACCAGCCTCGGCCGAGACCGCCAGCGTGCCGTCGTTGGTGAGATCGTCATCTGGCGAGCCGCTGTCAGTGCGCAGCGACAGCACCGGGGCATCAGGGATTGTTGCGTCGATGGTCACTGCGCTTGCGACCGAACTCAGGCTGGAATTGCCCGCAGTGTCGGTCTGCATCGCCCGCACCGCGCCCGCAGAATAGACATCCTCGTCGAGTTTGAAGCTGCTGCCAACGCCAGGAACCCAGTCGACACCCCCATTCGAGCTGTACTGCCAGCTCGCGCCAGCCTCGATACCCGTGACGTTGACGGTGCCGAACTTGCTGGCCCAGCCTGTGGGGCTGAGCCCTGAATTGACGGCAAGAGCCAGCGTCAACGGCGCAGCCACCGTGTCAAGTGTGAAGGTATAGGCCGAGCTCGCGGCCGAGGCATTACCGGCCAGATCTACCGCTCGCACTTGCAGCGAGTTGGCACCATCCTTTAGCGTGGGAAGCGCCGCAGTCCAAGCCCCGTTGTTGGCGCAATACTGCACTGTGGCGCCGTCCTCGGGTGTGCTGATTACCATCGAGGGATCGTTGCTGATCTTGTCCTGGTCGCTGACACCGCTGTCAACTGTTGACAAGATGGTCAGCGAGGCAGGCGCGCGGGTGTCGAGCACAAAACCGAAGCTGGTGTTGTCCGACACATTGCCGGCAGCATCGGTCTGGTTCACTTGCACATCGTTCGCGCCCTCCACTGCCGCAAAGCTGGTCGCCCAAGCACCGCCGTTGTTGCTGTACTTCACCGTTGCGGCAATCGACTCCGTGGCGACAACCAGCAAATCGCTGTTGGTGACGAAGTCATCTTCGCGCAGTCCGCTGTCGGTCTTGAGCTTCACCAGAGGGGCTACAGGCGGCACAGTGTCCACAGTGAAGCTGTAGTCATTGACCAAAACGTTGCCGCCGATGCTGGTCTGGCGCATCCTCACGGTGTGAGTTCCTTCGGCCAGGCTGATGCTGTCTTGCCAATTGACGCCACCATCGAGTTGGTAGGCCACCGTGATGCCCTCCTGCCCGGCCCCACTCAGGGCGAGGTCCCCGACGCTGCTGATGCCATCGACCGAACTGCCACCGGTGTCGTTGGGCAAGTACAGCGTCAGCGCGGGCTTGGTCAGATCGAGCGTGAAATTCAACAGGGCGCTCGGGTTTGAGACATTGCCAGCAACATCGGTCTGGCGGACCTGAACCGAATTGGCACCCGCTGATGGCGTGAAGCTGGTGGTCCAGGCACTGGCCCCGCCAAGTCTGTATTCGACCCGGGCGCCATCTTCCAAAGAACCGATGCTCAGACTGCCGTCATTGCTGATGTTGTCGTCGGCTAGCAAGCCGTTGTCATTCATCAGCGACAGCGTCAGGATTTCCGGGGCACTGAGGTCGATCGTGACCGCACCCAACACGACTGGGCTGCCGGCGATGCCTGCGCTATCGATCTGCTTGGCCTGAATATCACCGGCAGCGTAGGCACCCGCGGCAAGCGCAAAATTGCTTCCGCTGCCCGGCAGCCAACTGGCGCCAGCGTCGACGCTGTACTGCCAGGTCGAGCCCGCCGCGAGGCCTCCGACGTCAACCGACGCGACATTGGTGATGCCGTCGCTGGGGCTGAGCCCGAAGTCAGTGGTCAATTTAATGGTCGTCATAGGTCTCGATCGATGGTCTTTGCGAACAATGAACCCTTCCCACTACGGGGGCGCAGCGGTGAAGGCGTGAAGAATGGCGGAGTGCCGAATGCGAGAAAAAAACTCAAGTGCACGCCCGTTTCGGCGCATTGAACGGAGTCCTTGCCCAACAAGCGATCTGTTCGCCGTGATCGGCAGGTTTGCAGCTCAATCCTCGCTGCGTGCGCCAGCCACCTTGCTCAAGCACCTCAAGCGCCTCTGCCAGCGGCTGTTTCCAACAATCCCTCTAATGCGCCGGCCAGACGGGTCATGTCAAAGGCCGGACTGTCGTACCGTGCGCATTGCAGCCGGTCGCGAATCGCACGCAGCCTGTCGGGGTCGTGCGCCAAAGCAGTCGCGGTTTCCTCGTATTGCAGGTGGCTGTGAGTCACGAGTTCGGGCAGGCCCAGTGCGTTCAAAAGACTACCGCCCATTCGCGAGACGAACGACCGGCCACTGAGCGTGAGCATGGGCACCCCCATCCACAGCACATCGTTGGCAGTGGAGCCGGCGTTGTAGGGGTGGTTGTCCAGAAACAGATCGGCCAGGGCCAATCGGGCGCGGTAGGCTGCCGTGGTCACCCTCGGCGCGAACACCAACCGGTCAGGCGCCAAACCTTGCCCGGCTGCAAAAGCCGCCAAATTAGCGGTAGCCACAGGGTTGTCATCCAACAGCCACAACACACTGCCGGGCACAGCGCGCAAGATCCGCATCCAGCAATCAAACATCACCGGGTTGAGCTTGTAAGCATTGTTGAACGACGCAAATACAAAACCAACCTCTGGCAGTCCAACCTGGGTGCGCGTGAGTGAAGGGCCAAGCTCGCGCCGGCGATCGCCGGGAAGGAAGCAAGGTTCCAGGTAAAGAACCCGCTCGCTGAACATCGACTGCAGCGAAGGAGGCAAGGTATAGCGGTCGGCAATCACATGGTCGATCCATGGCAGCGCCGTGGTGCCGATGAAGCCAAGCCAAGTCACTTGCACAGGCGCAGGTCGCAGCGCGAGGATGCCTTGGCGCATGCCAGCGCTCAGTCCATGCAAGTCCACCAAGACATCGATCTCACAGTCCAGGATGCGCTGCGCTGCCTGCGCATCGTTCAAGTGCGAGATGGTCTCGAAATGCTCAAATGCGGCCTTCAGGCGTTGACGGTACGCAGTGCCGTCCTCGACGCTGTGGCAGAAGGCATAAACCTCGACACGGCTGCGGTCATGCTGCTCGAACAAGTCGGCCAACAGCAGTCCGACCGCATGGGTGCACAAGTCTCCCGACAGATAGCCGACCCGCAGGCGCGAATGATGGTAGCTGCGACCCGCCGACAGCGCAGCAGGCGCGGGCGGCAACTTTCGAGCAACATATGAGCGAGCGGTCAACAGCTGGAGCGCAGGATCATCGTGCGCCGCCAGCATCGACAATGTCGAATGCGACATCAACAGCGAGTACGCGCTGACCTCGCCAAAGGGCAAAGCCACAGGCCAGATGCATTGGCGCTGACGCAAGTGTTGCCAGTGCTGAAGGACATCGGGTTGCTCGGGATCGATCTCCAGACTGCGGCGCAAAGCCGCCTCAGCCTCAGCGTAGCGCAGCGACACTTCCCAAAGACGACCCAATTGGTTCAATGTTTTCAGCAACAGGTCCTGCTGTGCGGGCAGCAGTGCGACCGGTAAGCCAACCAATTGCTGCCAGCAATCGATGGCGTCGGCAGGTCGACCCTGGCGCTCAAGCACCGAGCCCAAGTTGAGCCTGGCTTCAAGAAACTCCGGGTTTACGGCAATCGCGTCCCGATAAGCCTGCTCGGCCCCAGCATCGTCACCCATGCTGCCAAGCGTCACCCCAAAATTGAAAAGCGCAACAAAGACGAAACCCGCTTGATCGGGCCGCGGCGTGAGGATCCAAGCGCGATAAAGGTTGATGGCTGCATCTGAATCGCCGGCGCGTGTCATCTCAGCGCTCAGCGTCATCAACTCGCTCATCTCGAGCAATCCGGCCTTGGCCTTGATCAAAGCCGCCGAATTCGACAAAGCCTGCATTTCAGCGCTCATGCCGACTCATCGCATGCCGAACACCAACATGACGAAGGAGACTGCGCACGGAAAAGCCCACCCGATCGATCCATCGACCCGGCGCTAACCGCTCGCTGCGAAATTCCATTGAAAACACCACGCCAACCTGTCCTTGCAGCAAACCGCACCAGCGTCCGACAACCCAAGACCTGACCACCAATGGTTCAGCATCAAAATTGGTTCTTCGATCACGCTATGGAAAAAACTGATTGGCACATTTTCATCGATTTTTAGAGGTTTGACTAGGTTAAAGTCCTTAGTATGAAGGCCCCCTACCCGCACAGCACCGTCCAATGCCTTACGGCAGTGGCACAGCACCATGGCGTAGCGGCCCTGCCAGAGCGCCTGATCCACGACTTCGCACTGGAGGCCCGCGAACCCGAAAGCCGCTTGGCGGTACGAATGGCCACCGAACTGGGCTTCAAAGCCCAGACCGTCAGCCTGACTTGGGCGTCGCTGACCGCGCTCGACGGCGTGTTCCCGCTAATCGTCAGGAGGCGCGATGGTCATTCGGTGATAGTCGCCGGCATCCCAAAACTAGGCGCCACCGGCGCCGACAAGCAAGTGGCCATCCTCGACCCCCTCGCGGGTACGGCGATCCAGCTCATGGGCGAGGCCGAATTCTGCAAGGACTGGGCTGGCGAAGCCCTGGTCCTCAAGCGCAACCACAGCTTGCTGGATGCCAACCAGCCCTTCGGTCTACGTTGGTTCATCCCGGAGATCTTCAGGCAACGACGCGCATTCAGAGACATCGCGATCGCGGTGATCACTCTTCACTTTCTGAGCCTGGGCACAGCCATCTTCACCCAGTTGGTGCTCGACAAGGTTCTCACTCATCAGAGCTATTCGACCCTGATCGTGCTGACAGTCGGTGTGATCGGGGTCCTGCTGTTCGAAGCAGGCTTTAGCTACATGCGGTCGTACTTGACGCTACACGCGTCCAACATCATCGACATGCGCCTGGCCAAAAGAACATTTGCCCACCTGTTGTCGCTGCCGATCGACTATTTCGAGACCAGCACGGCCGGCATGACCGTGCGCCACATGCAGCAGGTCAGTTCGATCCGCAGCTTCCTGACCGGAAGCCTCTTCTTCACCGCATTGGACGCCACCGCGCTGGTGATTTTCATTCCACTGCTGTTCTCCTACAGCATCAAGCTGGGCTGTGTGGTCCTCGTGTTCTCCGCACTGATGGCCTTGGTCGTGATGCTGATGATCAAGCCCTTGAACGTGCGGCTGCAGGCGCTGTACAACGCCGAGGGCATTCGCCAGTCGATGCTGGTGGAAACCATTCACGGGATGCGAACTGTCAAGTCGTTGGCGATCGAGCCCAAGCAACGCAAGGTCTGGGATCAGCGATCGGCCAACACCATCAACATGATGTTCAGCGTGGGCAAGTTGGGTATCGCGGCCAGCACCTTGACCGACTTGCTGAGCAAGCTGATGTCGGTGACAGTGATCGCGCTGGGGGCGCTCGACGTGTTCAGTCTGCAACTGACCGTGGGATCACTGATCGCTTTCCAGATCATGTCGGGCCGGGTGGTGGGCCCGCTGGTGCAAATTGTCGGCCTAGTCAAGGAGTACCAAGAGACCGCGCTGGCGGTCAAGATGCTGGCCGAGGTGATGAACCGTCCGTCCGAACGGCGCTCAAGTGGTGGGCTGCGGCCAGAACTGCAAGGCCGTATCGAACTGGACACTGTGACCTTCCGCTATCCCAGCGCGGCCAATACGGCACTGGACCGGGTATCGATCGACATCGCCCCAGGCACCGTGGTCGGCGTGGTCGGCCGCAGCGGCTCGGGAAAGACCACGTTCACAAGGCTGATCCAGGGCCTGTACCCGGTTCAGGAAGGCGTGATCCGCTTCGACGGCGTCGACATCCGCGAGATCGACCTGGCCCACCTACGCCGCAGCACCGGTGTGGTGCTGCAGGACAATTTCATGTTCCGCGGCAGTGTGCGCGAAAACATTGCGATGGGCCGGCCCGATGCCAGCTTCGAAGCCATCGTGGCGGCCTCGCAGGCTGCAGGTGCCGATGAGTTCATCGAACGCCTGCCCCAAGGCTATGACACGATGCTGGAAGAAAACGCCGCCAACCTCTCGGGCGGGCAGCGCCAGCGCCTGGCGATCGCCCGAGCCTTGCTGCCCGAACCACGCATCCTGATCCTGGATGAAGCCGCCAGCGCGTTAGACCCTGAGAGCGAGGCCATCTTCATGCGCAACCTGGGCCGTATCGCCACTGGGCGTACTGTGGTGATCGTCAGCCACCGCTTGTCGACGCTGGTCAACGCCCACAAGATCTTTGTCTTCGAACAAGGCCGCTTGGCTGACGCCGGCCGACATGCAGAGCTACTGGGCCGCTGCGAACCCTACACAACGCTATGGAACCAGCAAACCACTCACCTGTGACCGGCACCAAGAAAACCTCAAGCCAACAAGCGGCCTGGCAAGTGGCTTTCTTGCCCGACCCCGACGAGCTCGAAAAAAAGCAGCTGCCGGCCGGCTTGACCACCACGCTGTACCTGCTGTTGGCGATGCTGGCCGCGGCGGTGCTGTGGGCCACTTTGTTTGAGATCGACACGGTGGTCAGTGCGCGCGGCAAACTGGTGACCTCGCAGCCCAACATCGTGATCCAGTCTTTCGAGACAGCGCAGATCACAGCACTCAATGTACGCGCGGGCCAGGTCGTCAAGAAAGGCCAGGTGCTGGCGGTGCTCGACCCGACATTCGTGACCGCCGATCTGGCCCAAGCGCAAGACAAGCTGAAAAGCCTAGACGCCGAGATGCGTCGCCTCGACCAAGAGCAGGCGGGCAAGGCCTATGGCGGAAGCAGCAAGAACCGCGACGAGGCGCTGCAATCCAGCCTGCAGGCAGAGCGCCTGGCCAGTTTTCAAGCGCGCATGCAACGGCTGGACGAGGGCATCGGGCGTCTCAAGGCCATACTGGCCACCAACGAGAGCGACATCACCGCGCAAGAAGCGCGGATGAAATCGCTGCTCGAAATCGAGGCCATGAACGAGGAACTGACCAGGCAGAACTTCCAGTCCAAGCTGCGACTGCTGGAGAGCCGCGAGCGGCGCCAGGAAGTCGAGCGCGAGATGATGTCGACCCGCAATCGCACCCATGAATTGAAAAAGCAGCTGTCCGAAGCTGAGGCTGAGAAAGTTTCGTTCAGCAAGGAATGGCGCCAAAAATCGACAGAGGAATTGGTGGCCGTTCGTCGTGAGCGCAACACCGTGGCCGAACAAGTCAACAAGGCCGAGCGGCGCAGTCGCCTGATCGAACTGGTTGCGCCCGCTGACGCGGTGGTGCTGGAGGTGGCGGCCAAATCCACGGGGTCGGTGATGCGTGAATCGGAGCAACTCTTTGTTCTGGTGCCGCTGGGCGTGGCGCTGGAGGCCGAAATCCAGATCGATTCGCAAGACATAGGCTTCGTCAAACTCACAGACCCGGTGCGGCTGAAGATCGACGCCTTTCCATTTCAAAAGCATGGGCTGATCAAGAGCAGACTGGACAAACTGGGCCAGGACGCCTTCACGCGCGATGCTGGCAGCGGCGTTGCGCGTACAGCCTTTTACGTTGGTCGCACCCAGGTCAACGGCAGCGAATTACGTAAACTTCCAGAACAAACTCAGCTGATACCAGGCATGACTTTGACGGCCGAAGTCGTGGTTGGCAAGCGGTCGGTGATCTCCTACCTGATGTATCCGGTGCTCGGTGGCTTGAGTGAGGCCGGGACGGAGCGCTGAGAGACTCAACTTTTGTGGACCACGGAACCGGTCATGAGTTCTCCCGGTAGGGCGCATCGGCAACACAGCCGGCTTTGCTCTGGTCCCAAACAGCGAAGCGCTACTTGACAGTTGCGGTCGTGACTGTCCGTCGGCTCATCTTTTCACAACAAGGCCCTGCCCGGTGGGCAGCGGAAACACGCGATAGCCGCGGGCCTCGAACCAGGGGTCTTCGCGCTGTTTTTGAGGTCGGTAGACGCCAGCCCATTCATAGTCGTCCATCATCACAATGCCGCCGGGCACGACCCGATCAAACAGCACCTCGAGCGCGGCGAGCTCGCCGTCAGCATTGTTCAGATCAATGTGCAGATAGGCCACTCGCTCGGGGCAGCCCTGCGCAAACGAATCGGGGATGAAGCCCTTGATCAGCCTAGCCCTCGGGTAGTCGGCAAAGCGCTGCTGCACCTTTTCGAAAAAGCCTTCCTCCTGCCCAGCGAAGGTGTGGCCTTCCACGGGATTGGTGTCGAAGGTGTCGTAACCCCAAAAAGTCTTGGGGAAGTTGGCGCCTCCGAGATAGTCCATCACCGTCTTGATGCCAGTGCCGGTGTAGACGCCGCATTCGACGAAGTCGCCGTCGAGTTGCACACAATGGAAGGCGGCGCAGGCCAGGATGTAGCGGCGCCACACGATGGCCTGGTCGGCGTCGTTCTGCAGATTGCCCTGCCAAGCGGTCAGGAAGCTTGGGTCGTCCAGCGCCGAGTTGTTGCGGCCCCAGGTAAACAGGTTGTCACCCAGAAAGTGACCGCCGGAGACCAAGCTGCAGGCCTCATCCATCAGCGCCTTGAAACGATCCGGATCGCTCACGCCCCAGTACTTGTGGCTGGCAAAGTTGACCACACGGTCCATCGACAGGTCTCCAAGCTTGGGCAAGGCCGGCGGGTTCAACTTGTCGCGCGTCATATCTCATCTCCGGAGGCAGCAATTCGGCCAAAACGGACTGTAGCCCAGCGGCGCGATCGACCGTGACAAAGTTGGCACATTACCGACGGCTCGCCGTCATGTTGCCCAAGAGTCGAGTGGCTTTATCTGGTGCTGAGCCGCGGCACCTGAGCATCGAACTGCCCGACCTCCGCACTGTTTTGGAGAACGAAACCATGTTGGCAGCGCCGCGGTGTGTCCTTGCGTCCGAACGCCTTGATCTCGGACCCATCGCACAACGATGATCATTGAACGTCAACGCAATCAATTCGCATCGCCACCCAGCCTGCCTCGGGCGAGTTTTTTGTGCCCCGTCAACATCGTATTTGCCGCAGGCAAGCACCTTGAGGGCTGCGCTACGGGCGGCATCGGCCGCGTCGAGATCAACCCATCAGGCATGGTCGGCGGCCACAACCAAACACCGTTTGCGTGAAGCACCTGACAACCTGACCCGTCGCGGCGCGTGTAATCCATGCCCGGCACCGCATCGCGCGACACCATCGATGCGACGAGAAACTACATG
>JBILYN010000096.1:0-14094 GCA_044377715.1 Aquabacterium sp. | reverse complement strand
TGGTCAGCAAGCTGCCCACGGTGGTGGCGCTGTTGAGGTTCACTGCGGCACCGCTGCCGAACTGCGTGACCAGTGCGCCGAGTACCGCAGACCCGGCGTTCGCGCTTGTCACGCCGCCTGCTGTGGTGGCGGCGCCTTGCAGCGCGGCAGTGCCCGCGACCAGCAGGTTCGCCACCGCGATCGCCTGGGCCTGAACTGCCACCGCAATGGCTTTCTCTGCCGCGGTAGCGGTCGTGCTGGCGACGGCAATGCCCAGGGCGTCGTAACTGGTCAGGTCGATGCCGGCTGGCAAGGACAACGCGCTCAGCACCTTGGCTTGGGCGGCTGCGAGCTTGGCGGCGGCCGATCCGGTCGAGGTGTCGGCGTCCAGCAAACCCTGCACCAAGGTCGTCAGCGGAGTGATCATCGTCGAGCCAGCCGGCGCCCTCAACAGCCCCGTGAAGGCCAACCCGGTCGAGATGTCGGTGCCGCCCGTGGCGAGCAAGGCGTAGGCGTCCTGACCTGCATCGAGCGCGACCGACACCGAGCCGTCGGCGCCGGTGGTGCCGACCAGGACGTCAGCGGCGGTGACGCTGCCGCTGCGGTCGACGTCGGCGTATATCTTGGCGCCGCTGATGTCGCCGTCTGAGGCGGTGGCGTAGGCAAAGTACTTGGCGGCCGCCGCGCTGCTGGCCGTGCCGGCGTTGCCGGCCAGGTCGGTGTAAGCGCCGGTCACGGCGATCGACGCCGGGCCTAGCCTGTCAGGGTTGGGCGTGAGGTCCACCGTCCAGGTCGTGCCACCGTCGGTGGTGGCCAGATTGCCGAACTTGCCGCCCTTGGCGTCGACCAGGTCGCTTGCATCGAAACCGGCGACCTTGCCGTCGAAGGTGATCGTCAGCTTGGCCGTCGCGCCGAGTGCCGTCGTCGCGGTCGGCGCGCTGATCGACGCGCTCGCACCGACCGTGTCGAGGGTGAAATTCAGGCTTGCGTTGGCAATGTTGCCGGCGGTGTCGGTGTCGGTCACCTGCACGGTGTGCGCGCCGTTGGTGGTCGGCGCGACATAGCTGGCGCTGGCCGCGCCAGCGTCGACTTTGTAGCTGCGCGTGACATCGGCTGCGGCGGCGCCTAGGCTCAGCGCGGCCAGATTGCTGATACCGTCGGTGGCCGAGCTGCCGCTGTCGGTGCTCAGCGCAACGGTCGGCGTGGCGATGGTTTTGTCCAGCGTGAAAGCCAGCGTCGTGCTGGCGCTGTTGCCGGCGGTGTCGGTGTCGGTGACGACGACGCTGTGCTTGCCGTCGGCCGTGGGCGCGACATAGCTGGCGCCGGCTGCGCCGCCATCAACCGCGTAGCTGCGGGTGACATCGGCTGCGGCGGTGCTCAAGATCAGGCCGGTTGCGTTGGTGATGGCGTCGGTGGCCGAGCTGCCGCTGTCGGTGCTCAAGGACGCCGTCACCGCTGCGATCACGTTGTCGACCGTGATCGCCGTGGCGATCTTGCCGATGGTGCTGACATTGGCTGCCGCGTCGGTCTGGCGAACCTGCACCGCGTTGGCGGCATAGCTGCCGTCGGCCAGTGTGAAGCTGCTGCCCGTGCCGGTGGTCCAGCTGGTGCCGGCATTGGTGCTGTATTCCCACTTGCCGCCGGCTTCCAGCCCCGCGACGTTGACCGTGCCGACCTTGGTGACGCCGTCGGTGGCGCTCGCCCCTGAGTCGGTGGCCAGAGCAGCGGTCGGTGCGGCCGGCGGCGTGGTGTCCTTGGAGTCGGAGGAGCCGCTGACCGCGACGCCGACGGCCACCAGGCTTGCCACTGCGGCAGCGACCTGACCCATCGAGAACTCCGTCGCGCCGACTGCGGCTGCCGCGGGTGCTGTTGCCGGCGAGGTGGTCGAGCCTTCGAGCGGCGCTGCGGCCATCAGCTGTGGTGCCTCGGCGGCTGTGCCGGGCAAGGCCGGCATGTCGAGTTTGAGCGTCAGCGCTGTTGTGCCGTCGGCCGCAGGCGCTGCGTCGGTGGTCGCCAAGTCGCCAGCGAGTGCCGGGTCCATGCTGGCAACTGCCACCGCTTCGACGACCTGCGGTGTGTCGAGCGCGGTGTCGTGGGCGACGTCCTGAGAGTCAGTAGGGCTGTCGGTTGTCGCTGCAACAGCGTCCGGCGATGTTTCGGTCAGCAGCGAGTCGGCCTGGGCGACAGCCGCAGCGTTGACGGCGTCTGAGCCGTCTTGGTCGACGCCGGTCGCATCACCCGATTGATCGGTCGACAGCACGGGCGAGCCAGCGGTCGCCGCGCCTGCCAAGCCGAGCGCCATCAGCGCGAGCGGGCTGATCAGCGACGAGGGCTGCTTTGCGTCACGGCGCTGGTTGCGCGCATCGCCCGCATCCTGGATCGCGGTGGCGTTGACTGCAGAGGCTTTGGCGGGCTGGGCTTTGCTGTGGTGGCTCATTCGATCATCTCCTGGGGAATGGTGAGGTGCTGCACGGGGCTGGTCGCGCGGGTGTGGACTTGTTCGGAACAGGGGTACTGCGGGCTGTGTTCTGTCTGCACCAGCAGTTTTGCGAACACGGGCACCACTCTTGGCTGTAGATAAGCATTATCGTCAAATTGTTGTCGATAACATGTCGGAAATATGTAATCCACTCGACCTTGGCCCAGCCGGCGATCCGTCAGTCTGGATTTGTCGTGGCCACTTGGCCACTTGGCCACTTGGCGAGTTGGTGCGTCGGTGCTGGCAAGGGCTTGAGGTCCTCGCTGGCTGAGCAGTCTAGCCAGCGCCAGCGCGCTGGGCCAGCAAGCTGTTGCATCAGTCTTGGTCGGTAAATCATTGACGAGGCGCCCGTCGCGACGGCGCGAGGCTGTTGATCAGCGTCTGGTATGCCGGCAGCGCGACGCGGCGAAAGTCGCAGCGCTCGATGGCCGTGTCGCGCGCTCGCTGGCGCAGCGTCTGCAGGCCAGCGCGCTGCGCCAGGCCCTGGGCCAGCGCATCGGCCAGCGCGGCGGGGTCGAAGAAGTCCACCAGGCTGCCGTTGCGGCCTTGTTCGATGAACTCGGTCACCGGTGCGGTGCGGCTGCCCACCACATGGCAGCCGGCGGACATCGCCTCGATGCAGCTCCAGGACAGCACAAACGGGTAGGTCAGGTAGCAGTGCACCGCAGAGACCTGCAGCAGTTGCAAGTAGTCGCCGTAAGCCACCCGGCCGACGAAGTGCAGGCGCGACATGTCTAGCCGGCCTCTCAACTCGGCCAGAAGTTGCCGGCGCCAGCTGCCACCGCCTGCGGGTGCCGCGCCGTAGCTCACGCCGTCGCCGCCGACGATCACCACATGGGCCTCGGGGCTGCGCGCCAGCAGTTCGGGCAGCGCGCGCATGAAGACGTGGAAACCCCGGTAAGGCTCAAGGTTGCGCGACACGAAGCTCAGCACCGGGTCGCCAGCGCGCAGCGTCAGCCCACTGCCGAGCCGGATGCTCGCGCCGGGGTCGGGTCGGACCATGTCGGTGTCGATGCCGTCGAAGATCACGCCGACCTTGGACCGCATGTGCGCAGGCAGGCTGTCGTGCTGCCATTGGGTCGGGGCGACGCCGGCGTCCATGCTCAGCAAGGCTTCGAGCAGCGCCAGGTTTTTGAGCCGAAGCCGGCCCCGATCGTCCAGACTGGTGTTCGCGAACTCGGGGTCGAACCCTGCGTCCAGGCCTTCGGCTGCGTAGAAGAACTCCATCAGACACAGCAAGCGGGTGTGCGGCCAGACATCCTTGACGCACAGCGCTTCGCCCCAGCCCGGGTTGGCAACCACCAGGTCGGGCACGAAGCCCTGGGCGTCGAGCGCAGCCATCGCCTGCATCGCCGCCTGCCCGCGCAGCACCTTGGCCTGGGCATCTCGCAGCCACGGATGCGGCCCGGCCTCGCCCGGCGCAGGGGCTTTGACGCCGTAGCGGTGCAGCACGACACCTGGTGCGCCATGGTCTGCGATGGCCAGCGCATGCACCTCGTGCCCAGCCGCCGCAAGCGCTGGCGCGAGCTGGCGAAATTGGCCTGGGAAGTTCTGGTGGATGAACAAGATCTTCATGGATCGGCGGATTGTGACCGCCTGCGGTCCCTGGCCTGCCTCCACGACGCTGACGCGCGGGCAACAGCTACCATCGACGGGAACCGGGCCCAGTCCCAGATTGAGAGCGATCGAGAGGCCAGCATGCGATTCATCCCTTCACTGCGTTCGGGTCTTTTGGCCGCCGTGGCAGCCCTGCTGGCACTGTTGCTTGCTGGCGCTGCGCAGGCGCAAGCCGTTCGTGTCGGCTCGAAGATCGACACCGAGGGCTCGCTGCTCGGCCAGTTGATGGTCCAGGTGCTCGAGGCCGGCGGCGTCAAGACCGAGAACAGGCTGCAGCTCGGCAACACCAAGATCGTTCGCAGCGCCTTGCTGGCCGGCGAGATCGACCTCTACCCCGAGTACACCGGCAACGGTGCTTTTTTCCATGCCGACGAGAAAAATCCGGCCTGGAAAAACCTGGCTGCAGGGTATGAGCGGGTCAAGTTCCTGGACCAAGGCAAGCTGGTCTGGCTGCCGCCTGCGCCGGCCAACAACAGCTGGGCGATCGCCGTGCGCAAGGACGTCGCGGCAGCGCATCAGCTGAAGTCGCTGGTCGATTTCGGCCGCTGGGTCAGTGCCGGCGGCAAGCTCAGGCTGGCGGCGTCGGCCGAGTTCATCGAGCGGCCCGACGCGCTGCCGGCTTTCCAGGCCGCTTATGGCTTCAAGCTGACGCAGCCGCAGTTGCTGGTGCTCGCTGGCGGCGACACCTCGGCGACGATCAAGGCTGCTGCCGAGCAGACCTCGGGCGTCAATGCGGCGATGGCCTATGGCACCGACGGACCGCTGGCCGCGCTCGGCCTGGTGATCCTCGATGACATCAAGAGCGTGCAACCGGTCTATGCGCCGGCCGCGGTGGTGCGCGCCGAGGTGCTGGCGCGCCAGCCGAAGATCGCGACGCTGCTGGCGCCGCTGTTCAAAGCCTTAGACACCGCAACGCTGCAAGGCCTGAACGCGCAGATCGCGCTCGAGGGCCGGGATGCGAAAAAGGTTGCTGCCGCTTACCTGGCCGCCAAAGGTCTGGTCAAGTGATCCGCTGCCGGACCCCATGACCGCGATGGGGCAGGGCGTGCCAGGTGGCAGAGGCTGGGTTCGCAACCGTGTGCTGGGCCTGCTGGTGATCGGCGCGATCGGCGCGGCCTTGTCGCTAGCTTTTGTGACCGTGGCACCGAACCGCTTGGTGTCGGGCTCGGCCGTGGCTTTGCAGTCCTTGATGGTCGCAGCGCCTTGGGGCCTGTGGGCCGCTGCGGCGGTGCTGGTGATAGCGGTCTTCGTGCAGGCGACACGGCTGATCCAGGTGGCTGTGGCGCTGGCCGCTGCGCTGTTGTTCGCAGGCCTGGCCGGGCTGGCCGGCAGCGAGGCGGCCCTCAGATCGGCGGGCTTGCCGGCGCTGGCCCGGGTGTCGCTGGGCGGCGGCTTCTGGCTGATGCTGTTGATGGCCTGGCTGGCGTTTGCTGATGCGCTGCAGCGGCTCGACCTGTCACTGGTCTGGCGAAGCCTGGCCCATGCCGCGCTGCTGGGGCCACTGGTCTGGCTGGTCGGTGCGGGCGCGCTGGACCAGCTCTCGCTGCTCAAGGAATACGCCAACCGCGACGAGAGCTTCCATGCTGCCGGCCTGCGCCACCTGCAGATCGTCGCTGCTGCGCTCGCGCCGTCGCTGTTGATCGGGCTGCCGCTGGGTGTCGCGGCGGCACGCAGCGATCGGGTTGCCAAGCCGCTGTTGGCGCTGCTCAACCTGGTGCAGACGATGCCGTCGATCGCCTTGTTCGCGCTGCTGATCGGCCCGCTCAGCGCGCTGGCCGCGGCGCTGCCGGGCTGGGGTCTCAGCGGCATCGGCCTGCTGCCGGCCGCCGTCGCGCTGACGCTGTATGCCTTGCTGCCGATTGTTCACGGCATGTCATCGGGTCTGCGCCAGGTGCCGGCCGCGGTGCTCGCGGCTGCCGCGGGGATGGGCATGACGCCGCGCCAGCGCTTGTGGCGCGTCGAGCTGCCGCTGGCGCTGCCGGTGTTGCTGGCGGCGCTGCGCGTGACCACGGTGCAAGTCATCGGTCTGGCGGTGGTCGCGGCGTTGATAGGCGCGGGGGGATTCGGTGCGCTGGTGTTCCAGGGCCTGGCCAGCAGCGCGATCGACCTGGTGCTGCTGGGCGTGCTGCCGGTGCTGGCGCTGGCCGCTGCGGCCGATGCCGGCTTCGCGCTGTTGATCATGGCTTGGGCGGGCCCGCAGCGATGATCGAGTGGCAAGCGGTCAGCAAATCCTTCGGCACCGTGCCGGCGGTCAAAGAGTTGTCGCTGACGATCGCGCCAGGCGAATTCGTGGTGCTGATCGGCGCGTCGGGCTCGGGCAAGTCGACGCTGCTGAGGATGGCCAACCGCCTGGTCGATCCCGACCAAGGCAGGGTCTTGTTCAAGGGCCAGGACACGCGCGCGCTGCGCGCCGAGGATTTGCGCCGTCGCATGGGCTATGCGATCCAGTCGATCGGCTTGTTCGCGCACTGGACCGTGGCGCGCAACATCGCCACCGTGCCCGAGCTGCTGGGCTGGCCGGCCGCGCGCATCGCCGCGAGGGTCGACGAGCTGCTGGCCTTGTTCGACCTAGACCCCAGCCTGTACCGCGGCCGCTACCCGCAGCAGCTCTCGGGCGGTCAGCAGCAGCGCGTGGGCGTCGCGCGTGCGCTCGCTGCCGACCCCGAGGTGCTGCTGATGGACGAGCCCTTTGGCGCGCTAGACCCCGTCACGCGGCAGGCGCTGCAGGGCGAACTCGCGCGGATCCACCGCGCGTCGGGCAAGACCATCTTGCTCGTCACGCACGACATCGACGAGGCCCTGCGCCTGGCCACGCGAATCGTGTTGCTCGATCGGGGCTGCATCGTCCAGGCCGGCCCTCCGGCGCAGCTGTTGTCGCAGCCCGCGAGCGACTTGGTCAGCGACTTCATCGGCCGCAGTGACCTGGGCTTGAAGCTGCTCGGCCTGCTCAGCGTGGCCGATCGCCTGTGCGCTGGCGAGTCAGCACCTGGCGAGCCGATCCTGGCGAGCGTGAGCCTGCGCGAGGCCTTGTCGGCCTTCGTCGTTCGCCAGACCGACCGGCTGCCGGTGGTCGACGCGCAGGGCAGGCCGGTCGGTGCGATCGGGCTCAGCGACTTGCTGCGTCGCGCCGAATGAGTCTGCCGCGCAGTCGCTGGCTGGCCGACCCGCTGTGCTGGGCGCTGGCAGCGCTGTTGCTGCTGACCTTGGGCATGCCACATCTCAAACCGCTGTTTGCTGCGCTGTTCCCAGCGCTGGATCGGCCGCTCTACGAGCAGGACAGCTTCGCCGCGCTGCTGCTGTCGCATCTGGGGATCGTTGTGCTGGCCAGCACGGTGGCCACAGGCTTGGGCATCGCGGCGGGCGTCTTCGTCACGCGTGCCGCAGGGCGTGAATTCCGCCCGCTCATCGAAACCTTGGTCGCGGTCGGCCAGACCGTGCCGCCGGTGGCGGTGCTCGCGATCGCTGTGCCGTTGATCGGTTTCGGCGCGCTGCCGGCGCTGATCGCGCTGGCGCTGTACGGCTTGCTGCCGGTGCTCAGCGCGACCATCGCCGGCCTGGGCTCGGTGCCGCGGGGCGCGATCGACGCCGCTGACGGCGCGGGCATGAGCGGCGCCCAGCGCTTGCTGCGCGTCGAGCTGCCGTTGGCGCTGCCAGTGCTGCTGGGGGGCGTTCGAAGTTCGGTGGTCGGCAACATCGGCACCGCGACGATCGCCTCGACGGTCGGCGCCAGCACGCTGGGATCGCCGATCATCGTCGGCCTGTCGGGCTTCAACCCGGCTTATGTGATCCAGGGTGCGTTGCTGGTAGGGCTGTTGGCCCTGGTTGCGGACCTGGGCTTGGCCCGCGCCGGCCGCCATTGGTCGCGTTGGCAGGTCGACTGAGTGCGGGTCGACTGATTGCAGGTCGACTGAGTGCAGGTCGACTGAGCGGCTGCGGCCAGCAGGGTTTCAGGCCTCGCTGTCGTCGCCGCGCAGCAAGGCCAGCATGTCGGCCGCGCCCAGCAGCGCACCGCCGCCGTCCTGGCCGGCCAGCACGCCCTCGGCCAGCGCGCGCTTGCTGTGGTGCAGCTTGACGATGCGGTCTTCGATCGAGCCTTGCGTGACGAGCCGGTAGACCGTGACCGGTCTTTGCTGGCCGATGCGGTGAGCGCGGGCGCTGGCCTGGTCTTCGGCGGCCGGATTCCACCAGGGGTCGGCGATGATCACGTAGTCGGCCATCGTCAGGTTCAGGCCGAACCCGCCAGCCTTCAGGCTGATCAGGAAGAAATCGCCTTGGCCGGCCTGGAATGCTGCGACGCGCTGGGTGCGCTGCGCTGCCGGCGTGCTGCCGTCGAGGTACTGGTAGCGCAGGCCCGCGCTGTCTAGCCGTTCGCGCAACAGCGCCAGAAAATCGGTGAACTGGCTGAACACCAGCGCTTTGTGGCGCCCGGCCACCAGCTCTTGTGCCAGGCGCTCGAACTCCTGCACCTTGGCGCCGACCAGCCCGAGCTCGGGCGCGACCAGGCGCGGGTCGCAGGCGGCGCGGCGCAGCTTGGTCAGCGCGGCCAGCACATGCATCTGGGCCTGGCCTTCGCCTGGGCCCGACCCCGAGCCGGCGGCCAGCACCTGGTTGACGCTTTCCTCAGCCTGCTGGCGCAGCGCCTCGAGCAGCGCGCGCTCGCGGCTGCCAGGCACCACCTCGTGGACGATCTCGGTGCGCGGCGGCAGGTCGTCGAGCACCTCGGTCTTGGTGCGGCGCAGCAGAAAAGGTGCGACCAGCCGGCGCAGCCGGCGCCCGGCCTGCGGATCGCCTTCGCGCTCGATCGGCGACGCGAAGCGCTGGTTGAACTGCTCCATGCTGCCGAGCAGGCCGGGGTTGGCAAAACCCATGATCGACCACAGCTCGCTCAAGCGGTTCTCGATCGGCGTGCCAGTCAGCGCGAGCTTGAAATCGGCCTGCAGCGCCAGCGCTGCGCGGGCGCGCCGGGTGGCGGCGTTCTTGATCGCCTGGGCTTCGTCGAGCACCGCGCTGTGCCAGACCCGGCTGGTCAGGATGTCGCCGTCGATCTGCAGCAGACCGTAGCTGCACACCAGCACCTGGCCCGGGCCGAGCGCGGCGACTTGTTTGCGGCGCGCGGCCTGGCGCGCGTTGTCGGCAGGCGCGTTGCCGGCATCGGCGGGCGTCGGCAGCTCGACAGCGTCGTCGTCGATCTCTGGCAGCGCCGCGGTGTCGCCGTACATCTCGACCTGCAGCCCGGGCGCAAACCGCAGCGCCTCGGCCAGCCAGTTGCCGCAGACCGAGGTCGGCGCGACCACCAGCGCCGGGCCGCCTGCCGCGCGCGCGACCAGCAGGCCCAGGGTCTGCAGTGTCTTGCCCAGCCCCATGTCGTCGGCCAGCACCGCGCCAAATCCGCTGGCGGCCAGGCGCATCAGCCATTGCCAGCCGGTGGTCTGGTAGTCGCGCAGCTCGGCCTGTAGGCCTGCCGGCAGCACAAAGACCTGCGATTGGGCGGCGTCCCAGGCTTGGCTGCGCCGGCGCCAGGCGGTGTCGCCACTGAGCATCGGCGCATCGGTCTGCCCGCCCCAGGCCAGCGCGGCGAGCGGTGACATGCGCTGGGTCTTGCCCTGGTTGTGCACCACCGATCGCAGGTCGGCGAGTTGCTGGCGCAAGGTCTCGGTCAGCGCGAGAAAGCCGCCGTTGCCCAGCGCGACATAGCGGTTCTTGCCATGGCCCAGCAGTTCGAGCAGTTGGCGCAGTCGCAGCACCTCGCCGTCATCGACCGTCAGCTCGCCGTCGATCTCTAGCCAGTCGCCCTTGCTCGCGACGCTGAGCTTGAGCTGGGACGCGGTCACGGTCTTGACCCGCAGCGACTTGCCCTTGGGCCATTCGCTGACGATGCCGGGCTCGAGCGCGGCCAGCGCTTCAACCACCGCCAGCGCTTGGTCGGGTTCGTCCAGCGACCAGGCATGGTTGCCGTCGGCCAGCCAATCGACCTTGTCGGTCAGCGCCTGCTGTTGGGCTCGCTCGGCAGCGAGCTCACGCCGGGTCGACATCGTCAAGCCCTGGTGGACGGTGGTCACGCGCTCGCGGCCCAGCCCCGGGCTCAGGCGTGGTCCGAAATCGCCGAAGGGCGCGGCTACCAGCCGCAGCGTCAGGCCGTCGCCCTGGGGCGTGAGTTCGGCACGCAGCGTCGCGCTGGCGGGGACTTCGTGGCCGGTGTCGGCGTCGCTGGCGAGCTGGAAATGGCTGGCCAGCACGCGCAGCGCGGCGTCCATCTCGTCGCGCGCGGCCACCGGTACCTGCCAGCCCTGGCTGACCAGCTCGGCCACACGCAGCTGCGCCGGTGTGATGCGCAGCAAGCGCGCCCGATCGGCTCCATCGCGCAGCAGCAACACGGTCGGCCCGCCGGGATCGACCGTGCGGCGGTGGCCAAAGTCGAGCATCCAGCTTTGATCGCCGAAGATGTCGTCGGCTAGCTCATCGTCTTCGAGCAGATCGGTGTCTTCAGGGCGGATCGGGTCGACGACCCGGAACTGCAGGAACTCGCCCCGCGTCAGCACCTCGATCACCGGCAGGCCCTCGCTGACCTCGATCAGCTGCAGTGGCGCATCGGACCAGGCGACCGCTGGATGTCGCACCAGGGCCTGAACGGCTTGCACCCGGTCGATCAACAGCTGGTTGCCGAAGGGCAGCTTCTTGACCGCGCGCAGCACCGCCGCGTCGTGTGCGGGCAAGCCGACCCGCTTGGTCAGGCTGGCCAGCGAAGCCGGCTTGGGTTTGCCCAGACCGCGGGCGCCGGCTTTTTGCTCGAGCGGCTCGATCTTGCGAACCCGGCCCAGTGCGTCGGTCTGCACTGTCCAGATCAGCCGATCGGCCACCGCGCCGGCGGCTGCCGCGCTGCCTGAGGCCCCGAGCGCGACGATCGCATCGAGCGCCTCGCGCCAGCGGTCGGCCGGCGCGCCGATCGGAAAGGGCTGGGCCGCGTCGGCCGGCAGCGGCGCCTGGCCTAGCAGCAGCGCGGTGCAACGACGCGTCACCATCGCCAGCCAGGCTTGGCCGCAGGCCTCGAAGCCGCCGGCCAGCGCCTGGCCATGCGCTGCCAGCCCTGTTGCTGGCATCGGCTTGTGGCCCAGCCAAGCCGCCAGCAGCAGGTGGCTGAGCTGCTGCAGGCTGCCCATGCTGCTGCTAGGCGCGAGCATGAAGCTGCGCGGGCTGCGCGGCGCGTCGCCCAGGCGCTGGTCGATCGCCTCCTGCCAGATGCCCCAGAAGGTGTAGGGGTCGGCATCGCGCCGGCCGGCCTCGGCGGCGGCGAACTTGCGGGCCCGGGTCCACTTTGCCGGGTCGGACTGGGCGATCAGCGCCATCAGGTAGAGCCAGCTGCTGGCTTCGCCAAAAAGCTGCTTGCGCTTGCCCAGCAGGGTCGACTGTTCCTTCCATGCCAGGTCGAAGGCCAGCGCGCCGTCGGCGTAGCGGCCGGCGGTGATCTCGTTGGCCGCGCGCAGCGCCTGGGCCTCGGGGTGGTCCAGTCCCAGCAGCACGCGGCGCGCTTCGTCGCCCTGGCCGCACAGCACCAGCCACTCGGCCAGGCGCAGGCGCGGCAACTCCTGCAATGCGTCCGGATTCGGCCTGCTCTGGGCCAGCAGCCATTGCCACAGCGGCGCTTGCACCGCCTTGGTGTCGCGGCCCGCGAGCGCGAGCAGATTCAGCAGCAGGTGATAGCGCAGATCGGGGACGATGCCCTCCCACAGCGCTGCGTCGAAGGGTTGCAGCAGCGCCACCCTCAGCGTGCTGACCTGGATCGGCGTGCCGCTGTTGCTCAGGTTGCACAGACGGTCGAATGCCGCTGGCGTGCCGCCGGCGTAGATCACCACCCGCAGCGCGCCGACCAGCGCGTCGTCGCCAAACAGCTCCAGATGCCAGGTGTTGTCGAATCGAAACAGCCTGCGCCAGGCCGCCCACCACCGGGCGCGCTCTTCGGGTTGCTGGACCAGCGCGGTGAACCGGGCCCAAGACAGGCCGGGTTCGGCCCACCACTGGCCCTTGGGGTCGCGCAGCACCAGCCCGGCCTTGAGCAACTCACCCAGCTGCTTGCGCAATTCGACGCTGTGGAATCTGCCGCCGCCGTAGGTCCGATGCTCGCCGAGCAGCTCGGCCAGGCGGTTGATGTTGATCGGCGCCTGCATGAAGCACAGCGCGTCGAAGACGGTCTGCAGGTCGGGCGCGAGCCGGCGGTTGTTCGACGGAATGAGCGGAGCGGGCGATGACATGGCGGACCGGGTTCTGAGCAGGCAGGTCCACAAGTGTAGAAGCGGCATGGGCGGTTCTGCCGCAGCGCGAGCAAGCACGCCGCCGCCCGCGACCCGGTGCGCGCCGGATGGCGCGACAATCCGGGCCAGAATCTGACAGGCCGCTGCGAGCGGCGACCCCGGCGACGACTCAAGAGAAGAACCCCATGACCGCACGCACCCTCTACGACAAGCTCTGGGACGACCATGTCGTCCACACCGAGGACGATGGCACTGCCACGCTCTACATCGACCGCCACCTGGTGCACGAGGTGACCAGCCCGCAGGCCTACGAGGGTTTGCGTCTGGCCGGGCGCAAGGTCTGGCGCGTCAGCTCTATCGTTGCCACCGCTGACCACAACACCCCGACCACCGACTGGGCGCTGGGCTACGACGGCATCAAGGACCCGATCAGCAAGCTGCAGATCACCACGCTGGACGCCAACATCGCGGCTTTTGGCGCGGCAGCCTACTTTCCGTTTCTCGACCGGCGCCAGGGCATCGTCCATGTGATTGGGCCAGAGCAGGGCGCGACGCTGCCAGGCATGACCGTCGTCTGCGGCGACAGCCACACCAGCACGCACGGCGCTTTTGGCGCACTGGCCCATGGCATCGGCACCAGCGAGGTCGAGCATGTGATGGCCACCCAGACGCTGCTGGCCAAGAAGGCGAAAAACCTGCTGGTCAAGGTCGATGGCGTGTTGACCCGCGGCGTGACCGCCAAGGACATCGTGCTGGCGATCATCGGCAGGATTGGCACCGCAGGCGGCACCGGTTACACGATCGAGTTCGGCGGCTCGGCGATCCGCGCGCTGAGCATGGAAGGCCGGATGACGGTGTGCAACATGGCGATCGAGGCCGGCGCCCGGGCCGGGCTGGTGGCTGTTGACGAGACCACGATCAGCTATGTCAAGGGCCGGCCGTTCGCGCCCAAGGGCATCGAGTTCGAGCATGCCGCAGCGCTGTGGCGTGGCCTGCGCAGCGACGAGGGCGCGCATTTCGATCTGGTGGTCGAGGTCGACGCGGCCCAGCTCAAGCCCCAGGTCACCTGGGGCACCAGCCCCGAGATGGTGCTGGCCATCGACGAGCGCGTGCCAGACCCCGACAAGGAGCGCGACGACACCAAGCGTGACGCGATCGAGCGCGCGCTGGTCTACATGGGCCTGGAGCCCAACAAGGCCATCGCCGACATCCGCATCGACAAGGTCTTCATCGGCTCGTGCACCAACAGCCGGATCGAGGACATGCGCGAGGCTGCGGCGGTGGTGCGCCGCATCGGCGGTCGGGTCGCGAGCAGCGTCAAGCTCGCGATGGTGGTGCCGGGGTCGGGTTTGGTCAAAGTGCAGGCCGAGGCCGAAGGGCTGCACGAGATCTTCAAGGCTGCCGGTTTCGAGTGGCGCGAGCCAGGCTGTAGCATGTGTCTGGCGATGAACGCCGACCGTCTCGAGCCCGGCGAGCGTTGCGCATCGACCAGCAACCGCAACTTCGAAGGCCGCCAGGGCGCGGGGGGTCGAACCCATCTGGTCAGCCCGGCGATGGCCGCCGCAGCCGCGTTGGCCGGCCATTTCGTCGACGTCCGCCGGTGATGACGCCCACCCCCGAAGCGGCCTGCGGCCGCCTCCCCCTCACGGGGGCGACGCCAGTGGCCCGGCAGAGCCGGTGCCACGGCGTCTGCTGGCTGCTCCCGCCGCCCGCGGCGGTCGCCGCGCTTGACCAATCAGGAGTTTGATTCCATGAAAGCATTCACCGTACACA
>JBILYN010000360.1:0-4816 GCA_044377715.1 Aquabacterium sp. | reverse complement strand
CCTATCTGTTCATCTCGCACGACCTGGGCGTGGTGCGCCATATGTGCGACGAGGTCGCGGTGATGTACCTTGGGCGCATCGTCGAGCGTGCCGGTCGCGACGCGCTGTTCGCAAGACCGCTGCACCCGTACACGCGGGCGCTGTGGTCGGCGGCACCGTCGTTCGACCCGCGCGAGCGTGGCCGGGGTCGCCGCATCCGGCTTCAAGGCGAGCCGCCCAGCCCGGTGGATGTGCCTGCGGGTTGCCGCTTTGCCGGTCGCTGTCCTCACGCACAAGCGCAGTGCACAGAGTTTGAGCCCGAGCTGCGCGAGCTTGAAGGCGGTCATTGGGTGGCTTGCCACCGGGTTGGCGACGACGGCGTGCCGCAATACCCACTGAGCTGAACCTGACTGACTGGGCGAAGGCGGCGCTGGTCTGAGCCGCCCGCAGCGCTCAGGCGCGCTGGTTCACCAGCACGCTTTGAAGGTAATCGATCGAGCGTGCAATTCGCATGGTTTCTTCGGCCGGCAGCTGGCGAATCACCTCACCGCTGTTCGGATTGACCACGCGCAACACGCTGTGGCCGGTGCCGGATTCGACACTGAAGGACAGCGACCTGCCAACCGACTTGACGAAATCTTCGATGCGCCGCGCCGCTTGGTCCACGACCTCCCGGCTGGGCGCGGTGCTCTGCTCGATCTGAGAAGGCCTGGGGGCTGCCGCCACTGTTGTGGCGGTCGGCGATGTCACCCTGAGCGAGGCAGACCCGCGATCAGGCAAGGTGCCTGCGGTTTGCATCAGGGCCGGCGTGGCCGTTGCACCTACACTCATTGCGCTCATGTGATGGTCCTCGACTGAACTCCGCCAACTTGTGCGCTAGCTTATTCACTGAGGCTACAGGCTTGCTTGTGACGAGACCGCGAAATTTCACGCGAAAGCTCTCAAAAAGCTGCGAAATTCAGACCTGAATCTCATCGCGCAATGATTTTTCATGGAACGATCTTGGCGGCTTCGCGTAGTTTTCGGGCGAATTCGTTGTTTTGCTGCTGTTGCATGCCTTGACGGATCTGGTCTTTGCTTTGCTCCAAGCTGGGCGCTTTGAAGGGCCGTTTTTCATCGACCTTGAGCACGTGCCAGCCTGCCGGGGTCTGGATCGGCGCTGCGGCCACCGCGCCCTGATCCAGGTTGACCATCACGTTGGAGATCGCTGCCATCACCTGGTTCGGTAGCAACCAGCCCAGGCTGCCGCCCTCGCTCTTGCTGGCGTCGATGGACTTCTCGCGGGCCAGTTTGTCGAATGGCTCGCCCTTCTTGGCCCGCGCCAACACCTCTCGGGCATCGGCCTCGCTCGCCAGCACAATGTGGCTGATCCTGTACTGCGACACATCGCCAAGCGCCTTGATCTGGCGGTCGTAGTCGGCGCGCACAGCCTCATCGATGATCGGGTTCTTGGCAGCACGGTCTCTCAGCAGCAGTTCGACCAGATGGTTCTGTCGCAGCAGCGTCATCTGCAACTGCGCCTGTGGCTGCTTGTCGAGGCCGAGCCGCTGCGCTTCCTGCGCCAGCACCTCGCGACCTATCAGCTCGTCCTTGATCATCTGGCGCAGCTCTGGCGAATCCTTGGCGCCCTGGCTGATGTTGCTGCTCACGAGCAGTTCAAGCAGCCCGTCGCTCAGCGCCGCGCCATTGACCGTGACCAGCACACCTTGGGGAGTTTTGGCCTGCGCCAGAACCTGACCGGCGAGCAATGCAGCGCTCAGCGCGATGGCGATGGCGATGGTTCGCAGCACTGGCTGCAATCTTGTTTTCGTGATGATCATGGCTTGTTCCAGCAGGTGGAGAATTTTTGAAACGCTTCGAATTTTGATGGACTGCGCACAGATTCGAGCAGTCGCGCCGATCTTGCCATCACTTCGCCCCAGCTTCGGAAACCTGCAACAAGGTTTTCTGGTCACCAATCGTGATCATCAGATGGAAAGGGTAAGCGCCATCTGGCACGGCACCCAAGACCAGGGATTTCTCTTCCATGGAGTAACGAATCCAGGCGGGCAGGGGGCTGCCGTCGGCTTGCGTCACCCTGACTGCACCGCCTGCCCCGGGTGCCGACGGCATTATCTCTACCGGGAGCGGCACCATCAGGGCTCGTCCGCTGATCGTCGCACCTGCCGGAATGATCGCGGTCACCAGCCCTTGTAGGGACGAGCTTGCCAGGCCTTCCAGCGAAACGCTGACCCCGTTTGCACCGACCACAGGGGCAAACCCTTTGCTCGACCCGGCATTGCTGCTTGGCGCTTCGGCGACAGCAACGGACGCCGGTGGGAGCATCGCCGTTGAGGTGTTGCTGGCGACCCCTGCGTCGCTGCTGACGACCGCGGTAGCCGCAGGCCTTGGGCTGGCAAGGCCAGAGGCGATGATGGGGCTGTCTTCTGGCCTGCTGCTCGGTACTGGCGCCGCACCGGAAACTGCGAGGCCGTTGGTGCCCGCTGCGGCATTGGTGGCGGCGTAGACCAGCCCGGAGGCCGCGCTCGGTCGATCCAGCCACTGCACCCCGAGGCTTGATGCGTGCATCACTGGTTGGATGACTGGTTGGACGACGGGTTGGACGACTGTCGGGTCGGCCTGCGCCGGTGTCACACCGCCTTTGAAAACGTTGCCAGTGGCGGCGAGTTGTATCGGCCCGCTGTTGGTGGAGAACCTGGCGGCCCCGTCGGCTTCGATGCGGGTGTCTGGCGCTTGAACGATGCCAAGGTCCGCGGCCACGGTCAGGGTGCTGTTGGTGCGCAGGTTGCCCACGGTCATCGCGCCGGTCTTGGCGGTGACGTTGATCGCACCATCGACCATCACAGACCCGGCACTTCCCTGAGCAAACGATTCGGTGACGGTCAGTTGACCCGCGCTGCTCAGGCTGCCACCGGTTTGAACCCATGTCGCCAGCGTCAGGCCACCGCTGCCCACATTGAGCATTCCAGCCTCGATGCGAAGTCCGCCGCCCGACACTATGCTGTCCACGTTGGTCGCGCCACCCTGGGCGGGCGCGACCACCGCATTTCCAAAGCTGATCTCGACGCCTGTCGGTGCGACGACCTTGGCGACGTTGGACAGATCGGGTACCGCGCCACCGGCCCAGTTCGCCGGATCGAACCAGTTGCCGTCAGCCCCGCCGGTCCAGCTCACGCTGCTCAGTCTGGTGATGGTGTTCGCGCTGCTGGCGGCGTAGCGAATACTGTAGTTGCGGCCGTTGTTGCCGTCGCTGACCAGGGCGACCGAAGGCGTCACAGTTTTGGCGCCGCCAGTGTTTTTGTCGTCATAGGTTTGCGCGATGGCGGTCACGGCGTCGCCGTTGACGCCCAACTGCTTGCTCAAGACTGCCAGATCAGCTGCAGTGGCGGTGTAGGCCGTGCCACCGTCGTAGACCTTCATCGCCGCTGAAGCCATCAGCGTCACGGGTTTGGGGCTGATGTCCGCGGTGGCCTGCTGGACCGCCGCCAAGCTGTAGTTGGCGTGCAGGCCGCTGCCATCGGACAGGGTGACGCTGTCGACGGTCACCAGCTTGGTGGTCCCTGCGTTCTTGTTGTCGAAACTTGCCACGCCTTTGGCGACCAGTGTTTCGCTACCGACCAGACCGGAGGCAATGGTCAGCGTAGGCACTGCAAGCGTGTCACCGTTGTAGACCTTGTCTGGCACTGTTGCCATCGCCACCAAGGCCTTGGGTGTGATGGCTGCGGCCACCGTCTGGCCCATGCCCAAGCTGTAGTTGCTGGCAAGTCCGTCGTTGATGCCGTTGGTCAGCGCGCTGCTGTTGACGGTCACCCGATGGGCTGTCAGCACATCCTTGCTGTTGAAGCTGGCGCTACCCGTGGCGGTGACGGTCTCGGTGTCGACCAGGCCGTTGGTGATGCTCAGCGTGGGTGCCGCGATGGTGTTGCCGTCGTAGACCTTGCTGGGTGCAGCGACGGTGGCGATCAAGGCCTTGGGCGTGATCGACGCAGCCACCGTCTGACCACTGGCCAGGCTGTAGTTGCTGGCCAGTCCGCTGCCATTGGCCAGCGCGCTGCTGTTGACGGTCACCAGATTGGCTGTCAGCACATCCTTGGCGTTGAAGGTAGCGCTGCCCGTTGCGACGACCGTCTCGTTGTTGACCAGTCCTGAGGTGATGCTCAGCGTGGGTGTAGCGCTGGTACTGCCGTCATAGACCTTGCTGGACGCTGCGACCGTGGCTGTCAACGCGCGCGGCGTGATCGAGCCGGTAATCGCCGGTTGGGTGAGCGAATAGTTTGTGGTGACGTTGCTGCCGCTGACGCTGTCGGCCATGGACATCGCGATGGCCGAGCCTGCGTTGACCGAGCTGTAAGTGCCGGCTTGGCTCAAGGTGACGAGGTCCGAACCTTGCACGCCGACCAGCACGCCACCGCCAATGGTCGCGGCATTGCTGCCGTCGTAGACCTTGGTTGTGACGGCTGAGCCGGTGACGGTGAGTGATCGGATGGTGACGTTGGCCGTTGTGCCGGCCTGATCGGTGATGCTGTAGTTGCCCACATCATTGCCGCTGTAGCTGCTGGCGAGCGTGACCGCCTTGGCGTTGGCGACGTGCTTGTCGTTGAACAGGCCAGTGGCGGCAACCGTCACCAGGTCCCCGGCCACCAGTCCGGTTTGGGTGGCCGACGCGGTGTTCACGGCGGCATTGCTGTTGCCGTCGTAGACCTTGTTGGCGGCGGTGAGGCCACCGATCGTCAGCGCCTTGGGCGTGATGTTGGCCGTGGTGCTGGCCTGATCGGTGATGCTGTAGTTGCCCACATCAATACCGCTGTAGCTGCTGGCGAGCGTCACCGTCTTGGCG
>JBILYN010000359.1:0-4823 GCA_044377715.1 Aquabacterium sp. | reverse complement strand
AGAAGGGGGGATCGAAGAGGTCGAGGTTGTCGTCCGGGCTGCCGCTATCGGTGCAGCAAAGGTCCTGGTAGAAGCGATGGATCTGGTCGCCGTAGCGCGCCTCGAAGAGGTCAAGCAGGTGGTGGATGAAGTCGTGGATGTGCACGACGGCGTCGTCGCTGAGCCTGGGCATGGGGATGGCGCCGGAGTCGAGGCATTTGGCGGCCAGGGGTTTGGGGGCTGCGTTCATTGAATCTCCGTGATGGCTTGTTGCACGATCTCGTCGGGCAGGTGGCTGAGAGCTTTGAGCATGGCCAGGCGCATGGCTGTGCACAGGATGCGACCGGCCTGCCGAGGCAAGCCCTTGGAGGCCTGACGCAGGAGCTCCATACCCGAGTCCGCCATCAATGCCTGCTGGGAGCCGGCGGCCTTGAGGGCATGCTGGATGAGAAGCTTGAAGCGCTCGCGCTCGATGATGGGCTTGAGTGCGACGCGGACCTGGACGCGGCTGTAGAGCGCCGCGTACGGCGCGCGCTCCAGGGTCTGCGCCAGAGCCGGGTGGCCCACCAGCCAGACGCTGATGAGGTCGCGCGAGTCGAAGGCGAAGTTCAGGAATGCGGGGAAGTCGCGGAAGAACTCGGGCGGCAGGTTCTGCGCCTCGTCGATGATCCACACGGGGGTGAGCTGCTTGGTATCGACGAGTTCGTGGATGCGCTGCTTGATGTCGCGCCACAGCTGCGCGCGGCGGTAGCTGGGCTCCAGGCCCAGGGCGCGAGCCAGACCGCGGTAGATGTCGACGCGCCCGAAGTCGGTCTCGGCTTGATAGAGCACCAGGAAGCGATGCGGGTTCAGGGTTTTGGTGATGTTGCGCAGCGCGGCGGTCTTGCCCACGCCGGGCTCGCCGGTGAGCAGGCCGATGCCGGGCGATTGCAGCAACCAGCCGAAGCGCTGCTGCAAGTGCGCCAGCGCGCCGTCATCCCAGGGCTCGGTGAGTTCCTTGCCCAGTGGGGGGTGCCGCAGGCCGAAGTGCTCGAGATACATCTCAGCCCTCCTTGTTCTTGCCGTGGTGCTTGGCGTGTGCAAGCTCGACGAGGTTTGGGCCGGTGCGCTCGCCGGTGGTCATCTGCGCGGGCTCGGGCTTGCGCCGAACGCGTTTGAGGTTGGCGAGCTTGTCCAGCGCGGTGGCCTGGCCCAGCGACAGCCCGGCGGCGTCCTCGACGCCGAGGACTTTGCCGGCGTGCGGGTCCACGACGAGCCGGACGGTCTTGCCCGACAACTCGTAGGGCACCTCGAAGCGCTGGCCGAGATAGGACACCGTGCCGTCCTTGCGCACGAAGCGGCTGATGCGATGATGGAACACGGCGTCGAGCTGCGCGGCCTTGGTGCCCAGGCTGCGGATTTTTGGCAAGTCACGCTGGTAGCGCGCAAGCGGGGTCAGACCATCCAGGCTGCTGTGCACGGTCTGGTGATACACCTGCTCGAGCCAGGCCCACAAGCGTGCGTTGAGCTCGTCCAGATCGGCGATGCGCCGCTCGTCGAGCTCGCTGAGAAACTGGTCGCGGCACGTTCTGTGCCAGCGTTCGAGCTTGCCCTTGCTGGTCGGAGAAAAAGGCCTGCAAAAAATTAGGTGGATGCCCAGGCGCGCGCAGACCCCTTGCATCGTGCGGGCACGGTATGCGGCGCCGTTGTCGACGACCAACTTGATGGGTACCCCCCTGCGCAAGAGCGCTTGCTTGAGCACGCCCTCGACATCGAGCGCCGTCTCGCCCAGGCAGAACGCGCTGTGGGCGACCAGGCGCGAGGCATCGTCCATCAAGGACACGAGATAGGTCTTGCGCAGTTGGCCCTTGACGATGACCCGCGGGCCATGCATCACGTCGCCGTACCAGATCGACCCCGCGAACTCGGCATTGAAGCTGCGCTTCTCCTCGGGGCTTGCTGGCCCACCGGGGAGCTTGGACAAGCCGCTGGCGTGCAGCAAGCGGTGAATCGCCGAGCGCGACAGGCTGTGCTTGGCGACCAGTCCGGCCGATTCGAGCAGACGCAGGAGTTGGCGAATCGAGCGACGGGGATTGTCTCGCTTGGCCGCCAGGATCGCCTCCTGGATCTCGGGCGCGATCTTGGACTTGCCACGATCGGTGCGGGCCTTGGGCACCAGACCGGCGATGCCCTGCGTGCGCCACGCGTAGTACCAAGCCTGAATGGTCTTCTCGCCGAGATGGCGGCGTTGCGTGCCGGGCATGGCGTACTCGCGGGTGGCGAGCTCGCGAGTGAGTTGCTGCAGCTCACCGTGCTCGAGCCGCTCGCGGCTGACGATGGGGCCCAGTACGGACAGGCGAAACAATGCCTTCGGGTCGATCTCGTTCATCAAACTCACCTCCAGTTGTTGGGAGTTCGATGAGACCCAAGATCGGGGTCTGGCGGAAGACTGCAAAGTGTGTGGGGTCCCCGCCCGGGCGGGGACCAGGCTGTCTCCTGGCGCTTCAGGGTCGGGGTATCACGGGACGATCAGCTCCCGATCGACCCATGACATGGCCTGTGCCAGCGACATGCTGTCGATCACGTGGTGCCAGAAAGCGTTGTGGTCGCAGATCCGTCCCAGTTCAGGAAATCGGCTGCGCAGGACGAAGGCAAAGCCATCGCCACGCTCCTTGAGCCAGTCCCGCCAACGCACCACCGTGCGCAGGGCACGACCGGTGCCATCGCAGCAGCCGCCCAGCGACACGCCGCTGAGCAACAGCACCAACACGACCTGCTGCAAGGCCCAGCAATACCAACGCCGTGGCGACATGAACAGCGGCAGCCGGGAGCACGTGCGGACGCACTTGCGGCACAGGTAGCGAAGCACCGGAACCAGTTCGCGCGTCTCGCCGCCGGTGCACCACTCACCCTTGCGGAAGTAGCAGCCATGCCGCCACAGTCCGCCAACGCCGCAGCCCGGACAGGCCTGTGGCCGGTAGACATCAGGGTCCGTCTGCGCGATGGCAGCCAGGTGCTGGGCGAGCGTGGGGATACTTGCTACGATGCGGTGCATAGGTCGGTCTCGATTGTTCGCGTGTGTCTTCGTAAACCCACGATAACAAAGGAGTACCGGCCTATCTTGCTTGTGCAGCGTCCCAGCCTAAAGCCGGCTCTGTTCTCACGAACGACCTGAAAAGATCCGAGACATCGGCGTACCGATCAGCCTCGGACTTCGGCGGACGTAACACGGCCAATCGGCCAATTGGCCAATTGGCCAATTGGCCAACTGGCCAATCGATCGGCACTCGGCTCACACCAGAACAACCCAGTCCAGGAGCAACAGCTGATGAAAATTCAGACCATCGCCGACCTTCGCCAGCTCTACGCAGCGCCCCAAGGGCGTGCCGTGCAGAAGGAAATTCAACACCTAGACGTCCATTGCCGAAGTTTCATTGCGCTGTCGCCGTTCCTGATGCTCGCCACCACGGATGACCAACACCAACTCGACGCCTCGCCCCGAGGCGGTGAGCCGGGTTTCGCGAAAGTCATCGACGCGCAGACTTTGCTGATACCCGATGCGCCTGGCAACAACCGTCTGGATTCGCTAGAAAACATCATCAACACCGGCAAGGTCGGGGTCTTGTTTTTGATCCCGGGGTTTGACGAAACGCTGCGAATCAACGGCAGCGCCAGCTTGTCGCAATCGCCCGCCGACATTGCCATCTGCAGCACGGAACAACGCGCGCCAAAACTCGTGATTCGGGTTTCGGTGCAGGCCGCTTATCTGCACTGCGCCAAAGCCTTGATGCGGTCAAAGCTGTGGGATCCAGCCGCGCTGGTTGCCAGGTCAACGCTGCCGACGATCGGCAAGATGATCGCCGACCAGACCGGCCTGCAGATCGCGCCTGAGACTCAGGAAGAAATGGTCAAACGCTATGCACCTGACCTTTGAACGGCTGGCGGCCGCGGCCACCGCTTGCGCAAGGGCCGAACAGCTGCAGGCCTCCGGCTCAGGCCGATGAGGCCTGGCGCTTCGCATCGGCCGAGTCTTTCAGCCGCTTCAATTCTTCCCAGCTCTTGTAAGCCGTCAGCCCGTCTTCGTTGAAGAAGACCACCGGCCCTTCGCAAACGAACAGGTACTCGGTGTCTTCCAGCGCGGTGGTCTCGCCGTGCAGCACACCATTGGGTTCGTAGTCGTAGTCGCCTGCTTCCAGAACGCCGCCGCGAATCTGCAGCTTGCCCTTGAGCACATAGGTGTGGGCATCCGACAAATGCTTGTGCGGTGGCGCGACGTAGCCTTTGTTCCATCGGTACAAAGCCACCCAGCGGCCGGTTTCAGCACCCGTCCAAAGCACCTTGGTCCAGGCCATGCCGGGGGAGGTTTCGATCCAGGGCTCGTTGGCGCGAACGATGATGTCGGCCAGTTGGTCGTTGATCGGATTGATGTTCTGAAGTGCCATGGCCGCTTGACTCCATTGGAAGGGGAAAGACCGGGGGCTTTGGTGCAGCTTGAACCCAGACTTCGGACTCTACAAATCGATGCAGCGCCGTTCGCGTGCAGAGCGTTCGATCGCGTCGATCAGTCGATGGATGCCCAGCGCCGTGTCGAAATCAGGGTCTATGCCCGCCCGGGTGTGAAAGACTTTCGCAAAGCGCGCATAGGCATGGGCGACATTTTGCGGCGGCCCTGCAGGCGTGTTCGCGGGCGCGGACCTGTAGCTCTCCGGCACCGGCAACTCGGCCAGGTTGTTCTTGCCCTGCGCGCCAAACAGCTTGTTCGGGCCGATATTGACCGAGCTCGACGTCACTGCAAGGGTGCCCTTGCGTCCGTAGATTTCCAGCCGGTAGCCCGGTGCCGCAGTGGGTGCGGTGGCGATCTGGAC
>JBILYN010000095.1:0-14179 GCA_044377715.1 Aquabacterium sp. | reverse complement strand
GCCGCGGCAGCAGTGCGCTGCGGTCGTCGCCGCTGAACTCGACCAACAGAATCGCCGCCGGCTTGCCCAGCAGCGCGGCCTCGATCGTCGGCCGGAATGCCGGGTTGTCGCGCGCCAGATCGATCATCGTCCGGTCGACCAATTCAACCGCGCTGGGTCCGAGCTTGACGATGTGCTGGGCCGAGTCCATCGCTTCGTGGAAGTTTGCGAAGTTCACCACCCCCAGCAATTTGGCACGCGGCAAAGGGCTGAGCTTGAGCCGCAGGCTGCGGGTGAAAGCCAGCGTGCCCTCGGCACCGACCAGCAGGTGCGCCAGGTTGACGCTGCCGTCCTCGGTGTAGGGCCGCTCGCTGCGGGGATGGAAGATGTCGAGGTTGTAGCCGCCGACGCGGCGCATCACCCGGGGCCAAAGCGACTCGATCTCGTCGCGGTGCGCATCGGCCAGGCCGTGGACGAATTGGGCAATCTCGCGCTCGGCAGCACCCAGACCCGCCACCGGGCCGAAGTTCATCAACCGGCCATCGGCCAGCCAGGCCTCAACACCCGCGACGTTGTGCACCATGTTGCCGTAGGCGATGCTGCGGCTGCCGCAGGAGTTGTTGCCGGCCATGCCGCCCAGCGTGGCCTGGGCGCTGGTCGACACATCGACCGGGTACCACAGGCCGTGCGGCTTGAGATAGGCATTGAGATGGTCGAGCACGATGCCGGGTTCGACCTCGACTGTCATCGCCTCAAGGTCCAAATTCAGCACCGAGCGCAGATGCTTGCTGGTGTCGATCACCAGCGCAGCGCCGGTGGTCTGACCGCATTGCGAGCTGCCACCGCCGCGCGGCAGCAGCGGCACTTTCAGGTCACGGGCGATCGCCATCGCGGTGACGACATCAGCCGCGCTGCGCGGCACGAACACGCCCACCGGCATGATCTGGTAGATCGACGCATCGGTGGCGTAGCGCCCGCGTGACGCGGCGTCGAACAAGACCTCACCCTGGGTCTCGCGCGCCAGGCGCAGCGCCAAGTCGGCGGCCTCGGGCGTGGCGCGCTGCGCCAGCGCCAGGCTAGCCGAAGCCGCGTTGTCGCGCGTGATCGCTTGGCTGACGACCTTGGGCAGCGGTGCGTTCATGCGGAAATCCTCTGCATGCGGTCCTGGCCACCGGCTTGCCAACCCAATTGCATCAACTTGAGCGCCGCGTCGCGCTTGTGCAGCACCTGGCACGGGATGGAAAAGATATCGGCCATGGCGTCGCGCAGTGCTTCAATGCAATCACTATAGGCCTGTCCGAATTGACATTTGTAGTTTGCATGCAAAACTGAGGCCCAAATCCGGAGCCTCGATGAAGCTGAACCAACACCCCAGCGGTCGCCATTTCCTGCAGATTCCCGGCCCCAGCCCGGTGCCCGACCGGATCCTGCGTGCGATCAGCCTGCCGACAATAGACCACCGCGGCCCGGAGTTCGGCGCGCTGGGCCTCAAGCTGCTGGCCGGCCTGCAGCAGATCTTCCAGACCCAGCACCCGGTGGTGATCTACCCGGCATCGGGCACTGGCGCCTGGGAGGCAGCGCTGGTCAACACCATGTCGCCGGGCGACGCGCTGCTGATGTACGAGACCGGGCATTTCGCCACGCTGTGGCACAAGCTCGCGCAGCGGTTGGGCTTGGCGCCCGAGTTGTTGGGCGAAGCCGGCAGCGACGACGCAGGCTTGCCCATCAGCTGGCGACGTGGTGTTCAGGCCGACTTGATCGAGCAGCGACTGCGCGCCGACCCCGGCCATGCGATCAAGGCGGTGTGCGTGGTGCACAACGAGACCTCGACCGGCGTGACCTCGGACATCGCCGCAGTACGGCGCGCGATCGACGCCGCAGGCCACCCGGCGCTGCTGCTGGTTGACAGCATCTCGGGGCTGGCCAGCGCCGACTACCGGCACGACGAATGGGGCGTCGACGTGACCGTCAGCGGCTCGCAAAAAGGCCTGATGCTGCCGCCGGGCATCAGTTTCAACGCCTTGTCACCCAAGGCCATCGCCGCCAGCCAGCACGCGCGCTGCGCGAAGTCGTTCTGGGCCTGGGACGAAATTCTCGAGCTCAACAAGACCGGTTACTGGCCTTACACGCCCAGCACCAACCTGCTCTATGGCTTGAACGAGTCGCTGGAGATGCTGCTCGAGCAAGGCCTGCCCAGCGTGCTGGCGCGCCACCAGCGCTGGGCCGAAGGCGTTCGCGCCGCAGTGCGGGCCTGGGGCCTGGCGATTCAATGCACAGACCCGGCGCGCCATTCGCCGGTGCTGACCGGCGTCGTGATGCCAGCGGGCATCGACGCCGACTCCGTGCGTCGGCTGATCCACGAGCGCTTCGACCTGTCGCTGGGCACCGGCTTGGGCAAGGTCAGGGGCCGGATGTTTCGCATCGGCCACCTCGGCGACTGCAACGAGCTCACGCTGCTCGCCACCTTGGCCGGTTGCGAGATGGGGCTCAAGCTGTCCGGCGTGCGCCTGGCCGGCAGCGGCGTGCTCGCGGCGATGGACCAGTTTGCGGCCCATCCGACACCTGTCGCGGCCTGAACTTCCCAACGGAGACATCGCATGCAAAGACGCTCATTCATTGCCGCGGCCAGCACCCTGGCCGCACCCGCCGTGCTGGCCCAGGAGTGGCCGAGCGGCCCGGTGCGCATCGTGGTCGGTTTTCCGCCAGGTGGTGGCACTGACGCGCTGGCGCGGGTGGTGGCGCAAAAGCTCACGCTGATGTGGGGCCAGCAGGTCATCGTCGAGAACAAGGCCGGCGTGGCGGGCGTGCTGGCGGCCGAGTATGTCGCGGGTCAAGCGGGTGACGGCAACACACTGCTGATGGCCCATATCAACAGCCACGCGCTCGCGCCCAGCCTGCAGCCCAAGCTGCGCTACAACATCGAACGCGATTTCACGCCTATCGTGCTGGTCGGCGTCACGCCCAACCTGCTGATCGCCGGCTCGGCCCAAGGTGCGAAGACCGTCAAGGACGTGGTCGCGCTGTGCAAGGCCAAGCCCGGCGCGGTGAGCTTCGGCTCGGCCGGTTCAGGATCGGCACAGCACCTCGCGCTCGAGATGTTCAAGCTGCGGGCCAATGTCGACGCCATGCATGTGCCGTACAAGGGCAGCGGACCGCTGCTGATCGACCTGATCGGCGGCCAGATCCAGTACAGCTTCGAGACCATGACGGCGGCCACGCCGCATGTCAAGAACGGCCGGGTGGTGGCGATCGCGCAGACCCGTACCAAGCGCGCCAAAGGCCATCCCAACGTGCCGACGATGCAAGAAGAAGGCTTCGACGGTTTCGAAGCCACCACCTGGTACGGCCTGGCCGGGCCGGGCAAGCTGTCGGCCGGCATCACGAACAAGATCAACCGCGATGTCAACACCATCCTGGCGATGCCCGACGTGCAGGAAAAACTCGACACCTACGGCGCCGAGGACGGTGGCGGTACGCCCGAGAAATTCGCCCAATTCATCCGCAGCGAGCAGGAGAAGTGGGCCAAAGTGGTCAAGGACGCCAACGTGAAGATCGAAGGCTGATCGTCGTGGCGCCCTGAGCGCCCCGAGGTCGGCCGGGGCTGGTCCAGCGCCGAGAATGCAGCCATGACCCGAAACTCCCAAACAGGCCCAACCAGCAACACAGCGCTGTCGAGCACCGCCTTCGCCACCTTGCTGCTGATCGCGCTGATGATGGGTGCCAACCATGTGGCGGCGCGGCTGGCTTTCAACCACGGCGTGGATGTCGCCACCGCGGTGAGCTTTCGCAGCGCCATCACCGCAGCCGTGGTGGGCCTGCTGCTGGTGCTGCAACAGGTGCCCGTGCAATTGACCGCACGCCACAAACGGGTGCTACCGGTGATCGGCTTGCTGGTGGCTGTGCAAAGCCTGTGCCTGTACGCCTCGGTCGCGCGGCTGCCGGTCGCATTGGCGCTGCTCGCCTTCAACACCTACCCGCTTTGGACGGCGCTGTGGGCGCGCCTGTGCTACGGCCATAGTCCCGAGCCTCGGGTGCTGCGGGCGATGCCGGTGATGCTGATCGGGCTGGCGCTGGCGCTGGATGTGTTGGGCGCAGCCTCCGGCCTGGGCATGACGGCGCATTGGGGACAGATTGGCATCGGCGTGGCGTTTGCGCTCACGGCCGCTGCGACCTTCGGCGTCGTGCTGGTGCTGACCCAGCACGAAGCGGCCGACCTCGACGGCCGCCTGCGCACCGCCAGCACGCTGACCATCGTCGCAGTGATCGCGCTCGCCGGCGTGGCCTCGCAAGGCGGTTTCCACCTGCCGCAGGCAGCGACAGGCTGGTGGGCACTGGCCGCGCTGACAGCGCTGTACGGCACCGCTTTCACGATCATGTTCACCGTGCTGCCGAGGCTGGGCGTGGTCGGCAACTCGGCGATCATGAACATCGAGCCGATCTTCGCGCTCGTGCTGGCCTGGGCCATCTTGGGCCAATCCGTTGCCGCGTCACAGGTCGGTGGCGGCTTGCTGGTCGTGGCCACCGTGGTGTGGTTGGGCTTGCGCAAGCGCTGAGCTCGATGCGGCGGCGAGTGCGAGCCAGATCGCCCAGGTGTCCGCGTCAGGCTGCTCGGCGTCGCGCTGAAACCCGAGCTCCTCGGCCAGGTCGAGCATGTGGCGGTTCTCGCGCAGCACGGTCGCCACCAGGCGTTGCGTCCCGCGGTCGCGCTGAAAAGCGATCAGCTTGCGCATCAACAGCGTGCCCAGGCCTGCACCTTTGAGTTCGGGGCGGATGATGATGCCGAACTCGGCATCGCAGTTGTCGGGGTCGGCGGTCGCTCGCACCACTCCCAGGGTCTCTTCGCCGCCGCCCGCCACAGGCGACGTGGCAATGAAAGCCATCTCGCGCTCGTAATCGATCTGGGTCAGACGCGCGAGCTCGCTGCGCTCGATGCTGCGTCGGCTGTAGAAGACCCGCAACCGCACGTCGACCGGATCCAGCCGCGCCAGGAATGCCAGATGCTGAGCTTCGTCCTCGGGCCGGATCGGCCGCAACGTCAGCGTGCGGCCATGCCAGCTCAAGGTCTCGACCAGCTCACCTGGGTAGGGCCGGATCGCAAAGCGGGCCGCACCACCGGGCGCCTCAGCACTGACACGAACCCTGGCGTCGAGCGCGATCACACCGTTGGCGTCCACCAACAGCGGGTTGATGTCGAGTTCGGCGATCTGCGGCACCTCAGCCAGCAGGCGCGAGACCGCAGTCAGCACGCCTACCAGCGCTTCGGTGTCAGCGGGGGGCACGTCGCGCCAACCCGCAAGCAGTCGAGACACCAAGGTGCGATGAATCAACGCGCGGGCCAGCGGTGGGTTGAGCGGGGGCAGCGCCACCGCTCGGTCGGCCACCACCTCGACCGAGGTGCCGCCCTGGCCGAACAGGATCACCGGGCCGAACAAGGGGTCGATGCTGGCGCCGACGATCAGCTCGATCGCCCGCGGACGCCGCACCATCGCCTGGACGCTGAAACCCGCCAGCACGGCATCGGGCCGCGCCTGCGCCACGCGGCGGAGCATCGCCTCAGCAGCGTCGCGCAGCGCCGCTGCGTCGGGCAGGTCGAGCACGACGCCGCCGACATCGCTCTTGTGCGAGATCTGAGGCGACAGCACCTTCAGCGCCACCGGAAATCCAATGGCTTCGGCGACGCGCACCGCGTCATCGGCTGTGGCCTCGGCGATACGCGTGGTCACCACCGGCACGCCGCAGGCCGCGAGCAGCGATTTCGCTTCCGGTTCGCTGAGCCAGCTGCGGCCTTCGGCCAAGACAGCGCCGACGATTCGGCGCACCTGGCCCAGGTCTGCCGAATCGTCGGCCGCTCCGGCCGGCGGCGCCTCGGTCAACTGGGCCTGGTTGCGCCGGTAGGTCAGCAGCATTGAGAACGCCCGCACGGCTTCCTCGGGGGTGTCGTAGCTCGCGATGCCGGCCTGGTGAAACAGCTGCCTGGCTTCGGCCACGCCAGGCCCACCCAGCCAGCAACTCAAGACGCGATTGGGTGCAGCCGCCATCACGGGCACCAGCGCAGCCGCGATCTGTTGGCTGGGCACGATCGCGGTCGGCGCATGCATGAACAGCAAGCTGCCGCTGTCGGCGTCAGCCAGCAAGGCCTGCACGGTTCTGACATAGCGTTGTACCGGTGCATCGCCAATGATGTCGACCGGGTTGGCATGCGACCAGTTGGCCGGCAGCCAGGCGTCCAGCGCCTGCAGCGTCGTCGGCGAGAGCTCGGTCAGCGCCACCCCGGCCAGCGCAGCGGCGTCGGCCGCCATCACCCCCGCGCCACCACCATTGGTCAACAAGGTCAGGCTGTCCTGCGCGTCGACCGCGACCCGTCTGGACGGTCCGCTGAAATGCGTCAGTGCTTCGGCGGCGATGAACAGGTCTTGCAGGGTGTCGACACGCAACATGCCGGCACGCCGGATCGCAGCGTCGAACACCAGATCCGACGCCGCCAACGCACCGGTGTGCGATGCAGCGGCCTTTTGGCCCTGGGCCGAGCGCCCGGCCTTGACCACCAGCACCGGTTTGTTGCGCGCCGCTGCGCGCGCCGCTGACATGAACTTGCGCGGCGCATCGATGGACTCGATGTAGAGCAGGATCGCCCGGGTCTTGGGGTCGCTGGCCAAATAGTCGAGCATGTCGCCGAAGTCGACATCGGCGTGTTCACCCAGCGAGACGCATTGCGAGAAACCAACACCACGGCCCTGTGCCCAGTCGAGCATGGCCGTGACCAGCGCACCCGACTGCGAGACCAGCGCGAGCGCACCGGGTGCCGCGCTGATGTGGGCAAAGCTGGCATTGAGCGCGATGTGCGGCGCGAGCAGACCCAGGCAATTGGGCCCGAGGATGCGCAGCAGATGGCGACGCGACGCCAGCTGCATCGCCTGCTTTTGCTCGGCACTCAGGCCGGCGGTCATCACGACAGCGGCCCTGGTGCCGCGCGCCCCCAGCGCATCGATCAATTCGGCCACGCTGGCCGGCGGGGTGCAGATCAGCGCCAGGTCGGGCGCGCACGGTAGTTCGGCGACCGTCGGGTAGACCGCGACGCCGTCGAGCAGCGCGCGCCTGGGGTTGACCGCATACACCGCGCCGGCATACCCGCCCGTTGTCAGATTGCGCCAGACCGTCGCACCCAAGCTGGCCGCGCGGTCAGAAGCACCGATCACAACCACTGACCGGGGGTCGAACATCGAATCGAGGTGGCGGATGCTCATAGGTGGCCACAAGCATAGGGGCAAGCCCGCGCCGACGGCGTGGGCAAAGGATGACGCAGGACAGACCGCACGAAGACAATCACACGAGTTTCATGCCCGCTTTCAGCCGATGACCGCATCAGTCATAACTGGACGCTTTGAATTTTCTCTTTGCGGCGGACTTGGCAAGCCTTGGAATTTGATGATCCATCTCAATATCTCCCGAACCTTCATCCTGTGGATATCCCCATGAACCTCAAACGAATTCTCGCCGCGCTGGGTCTTGCGCTGCTGGCATGGTCAGCATTCGCGCTGCCAACGCTGGAAGCCGTCCAAGCCGCAATCGGTCAAGGCAATTACGTTCAGGCCGAGACGATGATGAGCGAAGTCGTTGCGGCCAAGCCCAACAGTGCGAAGGCGCACTATCTTTACGCCGAGATCCTGGCGCACAACAAGCGCTTCGACCAAGCGACGGCGCAAGCTGCGCAAGCCAAGTCGATCGACCCTTCGCTGAAGTTCACGCAACCCGAGAAATTCCGGGCCTTTGAGCAACTGCTCGAGCGCGAACACAGCGCAGCCCAAAACGCCAAGAATGCGACCATCAAGCAGGCACCTGAGCGCAAGGTCGCCGCTGCGGTGACCCCGGCACCAGCGCCGAGCAGTTCGTTGCCGACATGGATCTGGGCGCTGGGCGGTGCGGCCGCTGCGCTGCTGGCTTGGCGTCTGTGGAACGGCAGGCAGCAAGCCGCAGCGAACGTTAGGGCAGGCAACTACGCTGCACCAGCAGCGGCTGGGGTCAACAGCTACAGCCAAGCCTATGCACCGGCGCAAGCCGCTGGCTACGGTGCGCCTCAGGCTGCTGGCTACGGCGCGCCTCAGGCCGCTGGCTATGGCGCGCCTCAGGCGCCTGGCTACTACCCGCCGCAACAAGCCCCTCGCAGCGGCATGCTGGGCACCGGCATGGCGGTGGCTGGCGGCATGGCTGCGGGCATGCTCGCCGCAAAGCTGTTCGAAGGCCATGGCGATGGGGCCAGCGCGGGTCATGCCGCCGCACAGGGTTCGAGCCAAGGGCTGACGCCCGGCCTGTTCGACGACGCGCAGGGCAACGGCTCAGCAGCACAGGAATTGCAACAGCGGCCGATCGATTACGGCAACGGTCAGGACTGGGGCGGCGACGACGCGGCACCGGCCAGCGACGACGGCTGGTAAACGCTAGCGGGCCAACGCGCCCGCTGCTCGCAAGATCCTCAGTGTCCAGCGGCGCTCAGCGCTGGCCGAAGACCCGTATCCATTCGACGCCCTGGTTGAAAGCGGCATCGATCGCGGTTTCCTCGGTCAGAAAGTTGCCGGGCTGCATCGCAATCACGCGCGGCCGGCTGGGCCAGGCATTCCTGGCCACGACCAGCGCGGGCGCGAACTTGCCGCTGTCAACCGCTCTCGCGCTGCACTGCAGTTCGTAGTCCGCGTGGCGGAATGTCTTGGTTGCGCTCACTGTGCCCGCCCGGGAAGGTCAAGTCCGCGCTTTCACCCGCCGCGCAAGGGTTGCAGATCTGGCGACAGCCTCAGCCGACGCCATCTTGCTCTCAGCGTGCACTGTAGTCGATTGGCCGCTCGCGCCCTTGCGAGCGACCGGTTTGCGCGCATCAGGACTTGCGCTGACCAATACTGCCGCACCGCTGGCGTCCTGGCGCAAGGCTTTGTTCGGGCGAGTCCGGGGTGGTTTGGCCTGCGCTACACCCTGGGCGCGAGGCGAGGCCTGTCTGGCCCGCGCAGCCAACGCCAACTCACGAACGCGGGCTATGTCGGCGTCGCTGAAAACTCCGTTGACACCCGATATTCCCGCCAACTTCATGCCGTGCTTCAAACCCAGCTGGTAGATCTCTCGCACCTTCTCCCACTCGATCGATCGGCCGACGGTGAAACTCTCGAAACGGCCCTCGAGCGCCAGCACGATGGTCTCGGCCAGGCAGGCGTAGGCCACGCCTTCGGGCAGGCCGATGTTCTTCATCTTCACAGCGCCGGGCAACTGAATCTCGCCCGACTCGATCACCAGCACGTCGGGCCTGAGCGCCACCTGCTCGGGTGGTAGATCGAGCGGGCGCGCCACATCGGTGATCACGCAGCCGGGCTTGACCTTCATGATGTCGAGTACCTTCTTGCCGGCGCCCGAGGTTGCGGTCACGACCATGTCCATCTCGGCGATGTGGCTGTCGGCGCGGGCTGACAACACCAACTTGGCGTCCGGCGTCTCGCGCAGGATCGACTCCTTGAGCGCGAGTAGCTTGGCCATTTCGGGCGAGACCAAGGTCACCTCCTCAGCCGCGCGAACCAGCAGCCTTGCGCAGGCCGCACCGATCGCCCCGGTCGCGCCGACCACCATGGCCTTGAACTTGACCCGCTCGCTGCCCTTGGGACTGGGCAGCAAGCGCATTCGTAGCAAAGCCTCATGGGCCGCCCACAGCGCGCCAGAAGCGCTGTAGCTGTTGCCGGTGGTGATCGGCAAGGACGCCCGCCTTGCCACCGTCACACCGGCGTCTCCCACCACCTTGGTGAAGGCACCCAGACCCATGATCTGGGCCCCAAGCCGCTTGGCCATGCGGGCCGCCGCCAGCAAGCGCCGGTAAGTGAATTCGGGGCTGTGCCCCATGATCTCGCGCGGCGTGCCGCCAACCGAGATCAGCCAGCCTTCAGCCTCGACCCCCGTGGGCGAGCGTATGCCCTCGACCTTGGAGTAGACGAAGGGCGGCGCGTAGGCCATCACCTTCTCGATCGAATCCATCAGCAGCGGCGGCGAGACCCGCGACAGCAACTCGATCGGCTTGATCGCCTTGAAATACTCCTGCGACAGCGGGTGGATCACGAAGGCGAAGCGATTGACGCGCTTGAAGCCGTTGGGATAGAGCAGTCGCGGCTCGAGTTGCAACTCGGCGATGATCTCTAGGTAATCGTCTTCCAGGATCTGGTCGGCCCTCTTCGCGGTGGCCGCGATGATCATCGCGTCGAGCAAGGCAGGGCCGAGCACAAGGCCGTCGAGCACCGGTGATCCGTCGACCACCAGGTGCACGCCGCGGTCCTTGAAGCTCGCCAGGCGCTCGTCATTGACGGTGCTGGTGACCAGGGTCTTGCCGGCGAGCTCTTCGAGGCCGAAGCCATCGAACTCGTGCACCGACGCGACCAGCACCGTGGCCTGCTGCATCGCGCGACGCAACACATGGTCGGACCACTGCTGGAGCAGCGGCAGCGGGACGACGCGAGGCGGCAGCCAATCGAAGACGTGATGCGCGCCGCTGGCGTAGAGGTCTAGCGCCTCGATCGACCCCAGCAGCTTGGGCAACCCCAGTTGTCGCAGCGGGTCGGCGAACTGCAGGTTCTGGCTGAACTCGGCCATCGCCATCGCCAACTTGTGCTGGGCTAGGCCAGAGAAGAACAAGACCTTGGCGTTGTCGAAATAGTGCCCGAGTCGAGCCTGGGTGCGGCGCAGCGCCCATTCGAGAAAGATCTCGCCCAGGCGCTCACCGGTGGTCAGCGGCACCTGAGACGCTGCAAGCCTGCGCTTCTCGGTTTCGGACAAAACCCGTCCACCGACGCCAGCGCTTTCGGGGACCAGCCCCAGACCGATCGCATCGACTTGGCGCTCGCACTGCTTGAGCAGTTTGATCGCCTTCGGCAGGCTGCCATCGGTACCCCGCCTGCGCACGCGCATCGCCTGGCCGAGGAACGAAGTTTCGAAATCAAAGTCCTGGCTGCTGGAACCCAGGCTGATGCCCATCACGTTCTTCATGCGAAATCCGGCGCAAAGTGGAATTCCCATCATCAAACGAGGCCCGCATGTCCAACTTGATCAGCGACATCGCACGCTCAGTCGGCTTGCCGCCGCTCAAACGCGCAGCCGGCGTGATCACGCGCAGGCTGCCGATCCCGCAACCCCTGCTGCTGGTCGGGCCCGGTTCGTCGGCCAAGCTGGGCGCTGCCATCGCAGATTTCGGCCACCGCAAGCTGCTCGTCGTGACCGACGCTTCGATCGCTGCGCTGGGCCTGTTGTCGCCGTTGACCGATGCGCTGGCCGAGGCGGGCGCGGCTTTCGCGGTGTTCGACGCCATCACGCCCGATGCGCCGATCGAGCAGGTCGAGCAAGGCATCGCGGCCTTCAGCAGCCTGGGCTGCGACGCGGTGATCGGTTTCGGCGGCGGCTCGGTGATCGATGCAGCCAAGGTCATCGCACTGGCATCGGCCAACGGCAAACATCCGCGCGAGCTGGTGGGTTACTTCAAGGGCTGGCATGCGCCGGCGCCGATCTACGCGGTACCGACCACTGCCGGTACCGGCTCGGAGGTGACGGTGGCAGCCGTGGTCTCTGACCCGACGCTGGGCACCAAGCTGGTGATCGCCGACACCCGCCTCGTGCCGCTGATGGCAGCGATCGATCCCTGCCTGATGACCTGTTTGCCACCGGCGATCACTGCGGCCACCGGCATGGACGCGCTGACCCACGCGATCGAGGCCTTGATCAGCGGCTGGTCCACGGCCCACACCGACCGGCTCGCCATGGCTGCGGTGGCGATGGTCTACCGCCATTTGCCCAAGGCCTATCGCGACGGAGGCGACCTGCACGCTCGCGAGCAGATGGCGCTCGCAGCAAGCTATGCCGGCCTGGCCTTCACCCGCACCAACGTGGGCAATGTGCACGCGATCGCACACCAGCTTGGTGGGCGTTACCACACGCCACACGGCCTGGCCAACGCCATCATGCTGCCGCAGGTGCTGCGTTTCTCGGCGCCGGCCACCTCGGCCGTGCTAGCCAGACTGGCGCTGCGTGTCGGCCTGGGCGACCCCAGCCAGGCCCAAGACAGTCTGGCGGACCAGTTTCTCGATTCGATCGAGGCGATGAACGACCAACTCGGCATCCCTCGGCTGCTGGCCACACTGCGCGAGCAAGACATCGCCGCGCTGGCCGCAGCAGCCTGCTGGGAGGCAGACACCAACTACCCGGTGCCACGCCGCATGACCCAGGCTGATTGCGAGGCGATGCTGCGCGCGGTGCTAGCACCCCAGACAGTCGCCCGACGCGCGCCCCGCAAGAAGCCACCCAATGACCAGGCCATGCGACGATAGGCGGATGCAAAAAGAATTCGATCTGGTGGTCTTCGGCGCCACGGGCTTCACCGGGCGGCTGGTGGCCGAATACCTGCAGGGCCACGCCGCCGGTGGCGCAGACCGCCAAGCCGGGCGAGCGCCCTTGCGCTGGGCGATGGCCGGGCGCAATCTGTCCAAGCTGGCCGAGTTGCGGCGGCAGATCGGTGCGCCGGATTCGCTGCCGCTGCTGGTGGCGGATGCAAGCAACGCGGCAGCGCTGGCCAGCTTGGCGGCGCGCACCCGGGTCGTGATCAGCACCGTCGGGCCCTACCAACGCCACGGCCAGCCGCTGGTCAGCGCTTGCGCGCAGGGCGGTTGCGACTATGTCGACCTGTGCGGCGAGCCAGGCTGGATGGCGCAGATGATCGCGCTGCTCGAAGTCCCGGCGCGTGCCAGTGGGTCACGGATCGTGTTTTCCTGCGGCTTCGATTCGATCCCTTTCGACCTCGGCGTGCTGTTTTTGCAGGACGAGGCACAGCGCCGCTTCGGTGCGCCGCTGACCTGGGTACGGGGTCGGGTGCGAACCATGAAAGGCGGTCTGTCAGGTGGCACCATCGCCAGCGCGATGGCCACCTTCGAGCAGATGGGACGCGACCCGGCGCTGGCCGGCAGACTGGCTGACCCGTTCGCGCTGACGCCAGGCTTTCGCGGCCCGCCCCAACCTGAGGGCGAATCAGCAAGCTACGACGAACTGGCCGGGTCCTGGACCGGGCCTTTCGTGATGGCCACAATCAACACCAAGAACGTGCACCGCAGCAACGCACTGCTCGGCCATCCCTGGGGCCGCGACTTTGTCTACGACGAGCGCATGCTCGCCGGAGAAGGCGTTGCTGGCGAAAGACGGGCCCGACGGATGGTGCGCAGCGCCAGGCTGCAAAACGCCCTGCTCGGCTTTGCGCCCAGTCGCGCGATGCTGCGCCGCTTCGTGCTGCCCAAACCCGGCGAAGGCCCTGACCAACGGGCACGCGAGACCGGCCGCTATGAAATTTGCTTTGCTGGCCAGACGGCGACCGATCAGGTGCTGCGTGCGGTGGTCAAAGGCGACCGCGACCCGGGCTACGGGTCAACCGCCAGGATGATCGCCGAAGCCGCGATCTGCCTGGCGCACGATGTCGACCACCAGATCACCCCGGGTGGCGTGTGGACGCCAGGCGCCGCAATGGGACAGCGGCTGACACGGCGGCTGCAAGCCAGGGCCGGGTTGAGCTTCGAGATCGAAGCGTCTGCCAAGACCTGACCCAGCCGCCGCGTCCAATACTCAAGCCCCAAGCCCCAGCCCCAAGCATTCGAGATTTGCATTGAACGAATCGATTTGACAAAAGATAATTCTGATCCGATACTGAAACCAAAGCCCGCCGCCGGTTGCGGGCCCTCCTGGAGCCCGATCTTGAGCAAAGCCTTCGCCAGTCAAGCCGACCTTGACGTCAAGCAGGTCAGCTTTACCAAGCTGTCCGACAACGCCTACGCCTACACCGCCGAGGGCGACCCAAACACCGGCATCATCATCGGCGACGATGCGGTGCTGGTGCTAGACACCCAGGCCACACCGGTGATGGCGGCTGACGTGATCCGCCGCATCCGCGAGGTCACCGACAAACCCATCAAGTACGTGCTGCTGACGCACTACCACGCGGTGCGGGTGCTGGGCGCCTCAGCCTACAAAGCCGAAGGCTGCGAGCACATCATCGCCAGCCACGACACGCTGGACCTGATCCGCGAGCGCGGCGAACAGGACAAGGCGAGCGAGATCGGTCGCTTTCCGCGGCTGTTCCAGAACGTCGAGAGCGTGCCGCCGGGCCTGACCTGGCCGACGCTGACCTTCACTGGCAAGATGACGCTGTGGC